>JAAERL010000265.1 GCA_024230435.1 Desulfobacteraceae bacterium | reverse complement strand
AATACCAGGATGCGATAGCAGCGCATTTACAACATCGGTGTGGCCTTCCTCTGCTGCCCAATTTAGCGGTGTCCAGCCTTCGTCATCAGCCTTATTCACTTCAATTTTATCACAGGAATTAGGATGCGATAGCAGCAATTTTACAACCTCAATGTGGCCATTTCTTGCTGCCCTATATACCGGTGTCCAGCCATTGTCATTAGCCTGATTCACATCAATACCAGGATGCGATAGCAGCGCATTTACAACATCGGTGTGGCCTTCCTCTGCTGCCCAATTTAGCGGTGTCCAGCCTTCGTCATCAGCCTTATTCACATCAGCACCAGGATGCAATAGCAGCGCATCTACAACATCAATGTGGCCTTCTTTTGCCGCCCTATGTAGCGGCGTTTGGCCATCGTTATCAACCTGATTCACATCCACATCAGCACCGGCATCTAACCACTTCTTTGCCCACTTAGCATCACCATTTTTTGCTGCCTCAATAAAGAGCTTATTTTTATCTTTCTGTGAATGAGCGATTTTTCTAAAAGTCTGTCTTGCAAGCTTTCCAAAACGGAACTTTTTGGATTTTGCAGTATCAGAATTTTGATTATTATTACAAACTCTCGCTTTAGGTGGATGATACTGGTTTGGGAGCTGTAACCTTCCTGCTGGCTGATTGTTTTGATTTGTTCTATTATCGGTGTCGTTTTGTCCGCTCTGGTAAACGGTGTAGTTGTTTAAAGATTGTGTTGGATCAAATGCCATGGAACATAATTTCTTTTCGATAGTGTTTATTGTTTCTAAAATTTTCTTAAATATGAGCCTGATAATCTGTCGTTCAGCTCAAAGCCAGTAACATTAGGCAACAAGCATGCCATGACATTAGTTTGCTCTACTGGTGTGCTATCAGCATATTTGGTTAATCGATAATGGCGGAAATGTCGTAGGTTTGTGTCAACTTTGTTGTAAGTTTATGGCAACTTTGTTGGGCGCTGCTGTTTCCTCTGTCTCACCTACATTGACACAGTAGACAGGCACAGCCGCGCCAATCGATTCGGCGCCTTTTTCAAAGGCCACACGCGCTTGGTAAACATACACATTTTGCTCACCAGCATCAGCATCGCTTACCGCAACCAGCACATTGCCGTTTGCAACGATGACATCACCTGCTTCAACGGCTTCGGTGTGTGCATATTTAAGCGTTCTGCTATGCCTTACACCCTCAACAATTGTCGCCATGCTAAAATTTCCTTAATCTTTAGGTATTAGCGGATTTGCCGACTCATTACCGTCTGCGCTCTT
>JAAERL010000264.1 GCA_024230435.1 Desulfobacteraceae bacterium | reverse complement strand
GCAGAACATCACCTTATAGTCATATATTGTACAACAAAAAGTATCAGAATTCCAATGAAATCGCTTTTCCCTCACGCGCTAATTACAATTTTCAGGTTCGAACGGTTCTCTCAGCCCATCTAAGCACCCGCAAGCTCCATTGGATTCTGCCATGTGCGAATTGAAAGCAACAACCTAAGCAGGGATTGCCGCCTCCTCGCCAGGTTGATTCTCCGCCTCTTCACCAATCTTGTCAGAACTTTCATCCTTTTCAACTTCGGCACATTTGCCGATGGCACCAACTTCAATCCCTTCCTCCTCTGGTCCCTTGTCGGCTACTTCCTTAAACTTGTGGAGAATGTCATTTTGGTACTCAATCGATTCCGGACTCAAAATTATCAAAATTGAGTCCACCTGAAATTCATTGTAATTTTTAAAAATAGTTTTAATTTTTAAACGAAAACCCGGTTCAATGAAAATGAAATCATTTATTTTGGCTCAACTCACTTTTTGCAACTGAAACCATCAAAAACAATGGCGGACCTGACTTTAGAGGAGAAGAGTGAGCTCTGCCCTCCGAAATTGAACAAACCCTGTCGTTTCGTCCTCGCCTTTCTCTCCCTCGTCGGGAGCGAATTGATCACCGCGCAATTCTCGTCCCTTCATCGATTTCTTAATTTTTGGAAAGGGCAGGAGAGTTCTTCTCCATTTTCGATGGGCTTTCTTTTAGTCCCTGCATTGTTGTTGAATTCCGACGACGAACGGTAGGCGCCTCGCGCCGGGTGAGGTTGTTGAGTTATCGTCGCCGCGCGATTCCGATCCGTTTGGTGGTGGCATTGTTGTTATCGTTCGTTCGTGCGTGCCTCTCAAAATTTGAAATTCTGGCGACCGCCGGTCCTCGTTCGTGTTTCGTTGGTGTTTCCTTTCGTCGGGCGACGCCGACGCGATGAAGGTAGCAATCGACTGCGTTTTGGAGCCTGATTCCAACGGTGGTCTCGTTGCATTTTCGCCTCTCTCCTCAAGGCTGTACTGCAGAAGAAGCGTGCCAGGAAACCCAGGAAACAACACACGTAGGGTGTAATCCGAGTGCCGCAGGCACGAGGTGTGTTTGTCTTTTCTGTGGGGGTGGACACAATTGAGTCCCTCTAAAAGTGTAATCCGAGTGCCGCAGGCACAAGGTGTGTTTGTCTTTGACTCGGTTTTCCTTCATAAAAGTTGTCTATATAAATTTGCATTACTACATGAAAAAAAGTGTAATCCGAGTGCCGCAGGCACGAGGTGTGTTTTTCTTGGCTATCGTCTCCTCAAATAAGTGTAATGTGAGTGCCGCAGGCACGAGCTGTGTTTGTTTTGGCTGTCATCTCCTCAAAAAAAGTGTAATGCGAGTGACAAAGGCAGGAGCTGTGTTTGTTTTGGCTATCGTC
>JAAERL010000263.1 GCA_024230435.1 Desulfobacteraceae bacterium | reverse complement strand
TATATATAGTGATGGCTGTCCTCTCTATGCAATCGATTCAATTACACAGCCAGGTTATTGAAAAAAGGAAATGATATTGCGGGTTTTGGGTGTTTTTGTCCACTTCATTTGAGAAAAAGTAAATCGTAGAGTCACAAAGTCCAAATCGAGGCACATCGATTGGGGGGGATATTTCTCTTTCACAGGGGGCCAACCCTGTTATGCCCTCAGCTTCATTTTATTCCATGAAAATATTGTGTGATTTACAAATGACCGCCAATCCATAATTATCGGGCTTGCCCTTTCGTTTTTTGGTCACAAGCTATTCACGCACGGAAGATAGGGTCATTCTCATTATCCTGTAGATTACCGCCGCCCAACACACACACAAAGCCTGGGCAAATTCATAGACACAAGCACCAAGCACGGAGCACGGACAAAGCACAATAGTAGTAGCCCCAACCATGACGACGAACCGCCGGTCCCGAGGCCGCCAGTCTGCCCTAAAGACTGCAGCAGCATCTGTCCTTGGTGTCGCAGTATATTCAATTTTCAGTGACCAAACCTATCTCCACAATGGACGTCGCTTCTTGACCTCTGAGCTAGAACACGATATGGAAATAATGACTGTAGTGCCGGCCGCACCGCTCTCCATGCCAGCACCGACTGCTGCTGTT
>JAAERL010000262.1 GCA_024230435.1 Desulfobacteraceae bacterium | reverse complement strand
TCCGTCGGTTGAGCTGCCATCGGAATTGGCGCTGAACATGCACTTTTCAACGGCGCCTTCGACAATGATGATTTCGTGGGCGGCTCCATAGATAGACTTAAGGGCAGCTTCGATAAACGGCATCCCGTTCAATACGATCATAACGATGCTGAATTTAGGATTTCGGACAACAGAACCGGATTCCGTGTGCTGAGGATGCAGCTCCTCGCTATTGCAGATATTAGGCTGCAAGCCATGGCGGGTCAACACCCACTGTGCATGTGCGATTTTTTTTATATTGCCGTGGCCCCCTGCCAGGTCCAAGTTCTGCCTGGCTTCAATCCCATTCCACGCCTCTTTTTTCCCGCCTTTCAAATGCCGGTAGTCGTGATTTTGATGGATGGCCGTAATCATCTGTGAAGAATCCACCACAGGCAATTTCATCTCCAGGGCATGCTTGATCATCCAATTGTCCCAAATGGTCCGGCCAAGGGCGAAGGGCTTAATGGTTCCCAGGGTCCCTTTTTGGAAAAGGAAATAGTCAATTGCGTTGGAGACTTGCAAATAGCCTTTTTCATCAATTTGTTTGAGCAAGTTACGGTCCCACTTTGAATTGCGAAAGTCAATATCTTCCGTCACAGGAAGATGCCACCTTCTGCCGACTGCGAAAAAAGGGTTGTCCTTCTTGCATCCGAGCAATGCCATGGCATTCATAAAATCCGGCAAAAAGATGATATCCGTGTTTACATATGCCATTCTGGCATTGGCTGCGCGGGTTTCGGCAATGGTAAAAATGGAATCC
>JAAERL010000261.1 GCA_024230435.1 Desulfobacteraceae bacterium | reverse complement strand
GATTCTTCTTTCGTAGAATCGTTTGTTTCCTGTGCTGATTTCGCTTGATGGCATCGTGTCTCTTGTTCTTGTTACTTTATGGTAATGTTAGCTGACAGGATTCTTTCTTTTGTTTTGAAGCCAAAAAAAAACGGTTTTTTCAGCCAATACTGTAACAAGACTGTAGTTGGAATTAGAATACTCTCTTAAGCTTAGGTGCACCTAACTGAAAGTGCCCCGCGTTTTTTTCTAAAACAGCATAACCCGCACTTACACACTTTTTTCTTTTTATAGCTAAATTTCTTATAACATCTCATTAATATTCGTTAATGACGTTTTTTAACTCATGACACACTTTTGAAGCATGGTAGATATACCTAGCACATAGGGACGGATATTGATTCGAATACCCGAATACTACGTTTGTTATACCCCGAATTCTCATCAGATCTTAACAACTAATCTATTTTCCTCATACACATGGTTCAACTTATACAAAAAAATCGCTAATTATCGCGAGTAACACCCTCTAACTGACGAGCATCGCCTATCCTCACACAATTTCTACTCACTGAAAAACACTCCAAGGTGAAACTACTAACTACAACGCGGGTTAGCCTGTGTATCATCGAAGAAAATTCATCACAAGCACCAAAATTAACCAGACAATACTTCTTCTCGTCTAGTAAAGAGGCCGCTGGGGTAACTTCCTTACCAAGCTAACCAGAAAGCGGTTGCTTTTCGACAGTATCTGTTGTCACAAAGGGTTGGAGCAGCCATTGCTTATGGCCTTGCCGCTACGTCAGTCATCGGAATTCAAACGTCGACGGGGCTGATTTCATCAGTTCAGCTTGTGTAATTGAGTTAGCGG
>JAAERL010000260.1 GCA_024230435.1 Desulfobacteraceae bacterium | reverse complement strand
TAATGGAACCAACGTCAGCCTCATTTTGAGAGTCGATCGGTAACTGGGAACGGTTTTTCACTATATTCGCTATTACGTGAGATGAAGGGGTTGCCATAGCACTATATTATTCCTGTAATCGAAAATTATAACACACCAGTTTCGAGTTATTACCGAAATATAATAAGCATTCGCACAATAGGATAAATTCTGATTTTTGTCTCGGAAATTTTCCTGCAAATCCCTAATTACACTGGCTTTATGGCTAACAGCTTAACGCAATAGGGAAATATATCACAAAAAAATAAGAAATTTTCTGATTACATTCCTCTGTCGGCTTTGGTATGTTAATTTTAACTAAAAGTGCTGGATTTTGGTATTTTAAGAAGTCATAGTCAGAATTTAAAGAAAAAATGGAGGTATTTATGGGTCTTTGTGTATCAAAAATAAATAGTACTGGAAAATATTCTTATAATTCCTCTGAATCCCAAGATGATATTTCGTTAAAGGAGCTTGTTGCGCGCGTTTTTTGTCACGGAGCAGACAATTCTTATGATAGGGACAGAATGAATGCTAACGAACTATCTGAAAATTCAGATGAAAGGATAGAAGTTACAGAAGCAATCATTGAGCTTCAAAGTGAAATTGATGATGAGGATTCTGATTCAGTTGCGGTAACTCAGGAAGATTATGAAGAGATTAAAGCATCTTTCAGTGATGAAGACTGGTCCAAAATTGAATCTTATTTTACGGAAGTTTGGCATCCTAATGAAGATGCTGATCCAATTGACTCCGGTGTAAAAAGATTTCCTTTTTTTAAAAAGGATATTCCGAGTTACAAAAAAAGACTTGCATATGCTATGTACAAAGTGCGTGATACTGAAGATTCTAAAGTGGTTTTTTCGGATGGAAAGGGTTGGAATGTGAATTGGGAGCGTTATTCTATAGATGACTGTACTTTATCATACACTATTGATAAAAGTAGCATTGAGACTCATCTACTTACCAGGCTCGAAAATTCTGAATATGAACTCAATACAGAGGAGCAACGAATTTCAATGAGATTGGAAAGAGGTTCGGATAGTATGGATCAATATTTGGCATTAGTGACTACTGCTATTGACAATGAGAATAATTTGGCTCGTAGCGCTCAAGGAACGCAGAATGGCTAATGTATAGGTAAATCTGATGCAAGTAAAAGGAGCGGTTGAGTACGAGTACTTTGGGGCTTGGGTTTAAGTTGGGCCATTGAAATTCAACGCCTATATGTTTTGTTGAATAAAATACATAAATTCAGGATTATATTAAACAATGGCTTGAATGCCTCATAATTAGTGGCCGATGTTAGAACCAAGCACGTACTTTGTATATAGTTTTAATTTGCAAAGAGGATTATTATGTCTAAAACAGAAAGAATAAATACTAAAGATTTACCAGACGATATTAGAAAAGAGATTAAAGATAGGTTTAAAGATAAACTTTTATGTATCGCCCATTTGATAAACCAGTTTAACGCTGCTAAAGAAAAATTAGATACTGAATCAATTGATTTTCCGTCTCTTCAAAAAAACATAGCACAGGTTCAGTACCTGAGGCAAAAGGTATTAGCCTGCATAAAATCAACACCAAAAAAGCCAAAAAGTTTTTTGTCTGGGAACAAATTTAAAAAATATGCATAAAAAGACTGGGCGCATAAAGGAATATAACTCGATGACCACAAAACGATTTCTTATGAAAATATTATCTCCAAAGGTAAAGGCAGCCAAAACAAATTATAGGCAACTTGAACTAGAAAAAGGCGCAGGTGATAATTTTACCTGGGGGGAAAAAAACAGCTCTGGTTATTTCTCAAAATTTGAAAAACCTTTAAAACGCATTACCATATTAGCAAGAATAAAAAGCAACTCCAAACAGAACAAAAATCTGCGATCCCAGTATAAAGACATTAATGCCAAGATAGATACTATTAATTGTTTGCGTGACCAAATATATGACATGGCAATGAAGTCGTCCCAGCTTCGTATGGTGATGGATGAGACAAAATCCGAATCAAACAGCAAATCGATATTTTTAAAAATACTTAATCAAAAATTAGCCACTGAACAAATCAACACCAACTTTCAGAGCATTTTAAAAAAGAGCTGTAAAAAGAGCTGTAAATTGACTAAGAAAAAAAAACAATCATTGCTCAGAGTTCCTGGAAAAATTATTTAAAGACTTGAAGGAAGATGAATACGAATGGGGGAAATCGAGGTTGCCAGCAAAAAGTTAGCTAACTATCAAAAAGACGTTTTCGGCGTTGAGTTAGGCGCCATTTTAAAAAATTTTACTAAGATCATAGCGATAATATCTAAGCTGAACCTAAATAAAAAACAAATTACCCAAAAAGAACTTAAATTTAAGCACAGACGGGCACATGCTTTTTTTATGCAAAAAAAATATGATAAGTCGCAGATTTTTTATTTCCATCTTTGTATCGCTCAGCCCTTTGACGGGCGTTTTTGGTTTGGACTTGGTGAAACCTTACGAAAAAATGGCGATTTTGAAAAAGCAATACAGGCGTTTGAATTTTCCTGTTTGTTATTGCCGGGCGATCCGAAACCGGCCTATTTTGCTGGGTTATGCTGGTTAAAATTAAACAATGCGGCCAAAGCCAAATTTTTTTTTAAAATCGCGACCTATTTTCCTGTAAATTCTAAAATTAACAAAGTTTTTATTAATCGCGCACAAACACTGGTTGATAACATAGAAAAAAAGGAAAAAACCGATGAGTGAACCACTTTTTATCAATAGTCATGATTACAATCGGGATAAAGTTTCAGGTTATGATGATAATGATATATTGGCTTATTATTGGGAAACGTTGTCCGAAAACCAACGCCCTGTTGCGCAAATAGATACTAATGGTGATGGTGTCACAACAAGTGATGAGATTCTCACGTACTACAAGTCTGTTTATTCTCCTGATTCGGGCTCAAGTGGAGTAATTGATGCGCTTTATGCCAATTTCTTTCTTATAACCGAATTATCTCAAATATTCAGAGATTCCAAATTTGCAAGTCTTGAAAGTAGAGACGAAAGAACTACATTCAAAATGGAGCTATTAATTACACAGCTCGAGTCATACCAAGATGAACTAAAAAAGATTTCTGAAAACGATAAATTACAAAAGGTGCTGGGATGGGGATCAGTGGCTATTGCCGGATTTGCCCTTCTTGTCTCCATATGCACCGCTGGAGCGCTTGTACCCGCAATAGTCATGCTGGCGCCTTCTATCGTTTCATTTTGTGCAACTTTAACTGTCCAAATACTTGAAGAGGTCGACGAAGATGGTTTGTCTTCAATTCAACAGTGCATGGCAGAGTTCTTCGCTGAAAATATATTTGATGGTGATGAAGCTGCCGGCGCCATTATGGCACAAGTTGTGATTCTTGTTGCTATGGTTGTAATTTCTGGAGGAGTCCAAGGTGCTGGATATAAAGCATTAAAAACACTTAGCACCTCGAAGGACACCCTTAACTGGTACCTTAGAGTAATAAAAAATATGGAGATAGTGGATTCAGTATCAACGGGTTGCACTGGAATTTACGAAAGCCAAATTGCTTTAAAAGAAAGCCAATGTAATGCCAATGCATTAAGAGCAGCTGCTGACGCCGATACAACGCAGTGCTCGATTGATTATGACTATGCATGGTTTTTAACAATGCATGCCGATTTGTCTGATAACGCTACAAACTTATCTGAAGAAAACGTATTTATATCTGATGCTATACAAACCTATTATAGTTGCAATAGCTTTAAAGTAAACGCAATATAGTACGCAAGAAAGGAGAAATTTCATGACAGTGCCAAATTTCGATAGTAGCTATGATTATAACCTCAACGGAATAGATGGAATAGATGCGGGAGATCAAGGAGATATAATAGCCTATTATGATTCGTTATCACATGATCAAAAAGATGAGGTTGACGATCGTATTAAAACATCAATTCATAGCGATGGTGACAATAAGGTCTCAGATCAAGAGGTCATTGATTACTACCTTAATGAATCCTTAATTTCAAATGAATATAATAGTGGTAAAGACTACATAGCGGCAATACAAAATGCTATAAGGGCTGGCGCCGTCCGGAAGCAGAAAATGCATATGCTACATAAAAAGCAAAAATTTCATAGTTTCGAGTTTAGTCAGGCAGCTGCAGATAATAAAAGAGACCAAGCCGATTGTGTGGAGGAGGCTGGAAAGTTAGTTTTTTCATTAAGCCTTGTTGGAAATACTATATCTGCTGGAGGTGCAATGTCAGGCATAGGTTCTAGTAAAGATGAAGCCGGTAAAATGCTCCGAAACACTATAGCTCAATCTTGTGGGGGTATGGCAAACTCGACTGGTAGTTTACTTCAATCATCAGAGGAGCGTAAAAAATTGGATTTAGAGGGCGATCAGATTGAAAATCAAGCAAGAGCTGATTATGTTGGAGGCATAGCAGAAAATTATAATAAATTTGAAGAAAATGATGAAAATGGTATTGGAATTTTGTTTAATACTCTTAAGGATATTCCAGAAGGGGAAAGTAATTCTAAAAAACTTTTGTTTCAACAGATTTGATTTTAATTTGGGTCATTGTGATTTAGCGCCTGTAAAGTTGAAATAAAAAACGTATCAATTCAAGATGTTAACAAAAACTTGAGTGAATGTTTTATATTCTGTGGCCGATATTAAAACCAAGCCAATTTTTTTTATAAGGTATGAAATTATTGTAGACCCAATTACTGTCTGATCCTGCAGATGAACCCACGCAAATGCCGGATCAGACAGTAATTATCAACTAATTCAGGGCTTAGGATACAGGCTATATTACGGTCTTCGAATACGGCAATTGGACGTATGCAATGTTAAAACGTATAAAACGATTTGATTTTACAAATTGTGTGCAAACCCTGGAGCGCCAATACAACCTCGGGCAGATACAGCCCGAGGAAAACGGCGGTATCAGGTTGCTTTTGGACAATAGTATTGAAATTTTTCTTACGCCCATGGGCCATCGAAAACTTGCGTTGTCCGCCAAGGTAATTACTGCTGGTGAACGTATTGATTTTTTTATGGAAAAAGTGCGATCCTTAATGGCCGAATATACATACCATATAAAATCTTCAAAAGATGTATTTGCCATAGACAGCCAAAACAACGCATTTATCCTATACCGGCTGATAAACACTGAAGAATGCACCAGTCAATCGTTTTTGATGGACTTTGAAGATTTTATAAAATCGGCCGCCAAATGGACTAAATCATCTAAAGGGCAAAACAGCTCGTCAGCGGCCATGCCATTTATGGAGCCCCTTGCCTGAGCACACTTAGACTCTGGAAGATGCTTTCATCTTTCCAAAAATCAGAATATTTCGTACATAAAAATAGGGTTTTTTCCGATAGCAATAAATTTTTCCAGGCTATATAGTTTGTTCAGGCCATTTTTGTTAATAATGAAAAATAACTCTAAGATTCAAAGGCTGGGGAATGATTTTGAATGGCAAACAGGGTTAAAATAAATTTCAACAGCAATTTTAAATTTCAAACCGGCTTTTTGCAACAGACAGTTACAATTGACATACGGAGCTAACAAGTGAAAAGTGTATATGGAGCCATAATCGCAATCACCATCTTATTATCGGCTTTTTCAGCAACAGCTCAGGAAGTAATATGGCCGGTACGCACCTACACTCACTTGGCGGTTGAAGAAGATCTGACATTGTTTTTAAGGGATTTTCTTTCCCAGCACGGCTTTGAGTCAGTTATCAGCACAAAAATCAAGGGCAAAATCAGCGGTTACTTTGAAACTTTTCCAAAAATGGAACTGCGCAAGGTCAACGTTGAAAAAAACGAAAATAATACATCAAACAAAAGCCAGGGCTTTAAAAAAGTTATGCCGGCGAACAATTTGTTCGACCAAATAACAAGCGCCTATGGCCTGATATGGTATGCGCGGACAAATACATTTTACATTTATGATGATACCGAAACCAAACACAGGTCTATTTATTTAAAAAACTTAACCTATGACAAGTTAAAATCGGTTTTGGATCTTATGAACATTTATGATCCGCGCTTTCCGCTGATTCATCTTGGCGAACAAGGCATGTTACATGTCAGCGGGCCCCCGGTTTATGTTAACCTGGTAACCGAATCCATCGATATGATGGAAAAAAAAGCTGAACCCAAAGATGAAGAGGTCATCCGTATTTTTGAGCTTAAATACGCCTGGGCTGATGATCAATATTACCCCTTCAGAGGTTCCGCAGTTGTATTGCCCGGGGTAGTTACCATGCTTAAAAAACTGCTTTATGGCAAAACGGGCGTACCTACACAAGATTCACCTTTAAAGCAAATTCCGGGACAACAGCACGCTTTGTCCGGACAGATCAGTAATTCATCAGCAAATCAGTTAACAACAAATCTAAGCGAATCCGCGAACCCTAATCAAGATGATACACTATCAACGCTAAACTTAAATTCCGTTGAAAATGACGCAGCCAATGCGAATGTATCTGAACAGGCTACCATTATTTCCGATATGAGGCTCAATGCCGTTATCATCCGGGACAAAAGCTCCAGAATGCAGACATACGCCAGTCTAATCGAGGCGATTGACAAACCGGCCGGCCTGGTGGAAATCAAAGCTTCCATTATAGATGTAAATATGCAGGAATTGGAAGAACTCGGTATTGACTGGGAGCTGTCTGCCGAGGGACAAGGTTATTCCATAGGCTCCGGGTTCGCCAGCCAGGCATTGAACTTGGGCCTCGGTTTGCTCACTGGCGCCATTACCAGCAGCCAGACATCAAGTTTTATGGCTACGATTCACGCTCTACAGGACGAGGGGCAGGCCGATATTTTATCCAGACCATCTGTTTTGACTTTAAATAATACCGAAGCCGTGTTTGAAGACTCATCGACCTTTTATGTAAGGTTGGGAAACTCGTTTGAGGAAACCCTGCAATCTTTTTCGGCCGGTATTTATTTGCGGGTGACGCCACATATTATTGTTTCTGAAGGCCGCCGGAAAATTAAAATTTCTGTGGTAATTGAAGACGGTTCTGTTTCTGACGAGTTAGTCGATGATATTCCCCAGATCGAACGCAGTGTCATTACGACCCAAGCCGTTATAGAAGAAAATACAAATCTGTTGATCGGGGGCATCATTAATAAAAGTGATGTTGAATCTGTCGAAAAAGTGCCTATTCTTGGCAACATTCCGCTTTTAGGCTATCTTTTCCGGCATAAAAAAACCAAACAATTGAAAAATGAACGGCTTTTTCTGATAACACCACGTATCGTGGACTTCAAAACCCAGACGCTGACCGCCGATGGTGAAGATTCGTCCAAAATTACGCACGGTGCGGCAGCCTCGGCTGAGAAAAAATTTCCAGTATCTGAAGCGCCTGCCGTAAGCGCCGAATCTTATAAGTACAATAAAGAGCTTAATAACAATTACGAAAAATACGATACTAAACAGTTGGTTACACCAAAAAAGCAGCAAAAAACTTTAGATAAAAATAATAACCGGCCCGTGGCCCAAAAATCAAATTCTGATCAGGAAATAATTCCAGCAAATGCTACCGGTAATTCTTATTTAGGACGTTAAGCTATGAGTACAGAAGATCACAGCAACTTGCTAAAAATTTACAGCGGTTCACATGCCGGAGCGGAATTAAACCTTTTTCCCGGTGAGCATTTGATTGGAGCAAACGAAGAATGCGATATTATACTGCAAGATTGCATTGCAGAAAACATCTCCGTTCAAATCACCGTCCATGATGACAGCATTGAGTTTACAGTCAAGTCTGGTAAATGCAGGGTTGGCTCCCAGGACTTTGGCGAAGGTGAGTCCTTTAATCTGGCTCCGGGCGCTATTTTTAAACTGGGAACAGCCTGCATGTCCATTGGTAAAGAGACTGTAAATTGGGAAGAATTTGTTGAATCGGGTTCCGGCGGCGAAGCCGATTCAGATCAAACTAAGCAGCAAACACCCGATGCGTCTGAAATGGCAGAAAAGGATAAAGCGTCTGAACAAGACCAGAATATTGGGCCTGAAGAGGCGGTTGATCTGATCAATGCCAAACAAAATAGAAAAAAACAATTTTTCTTGAACGCGGGAGCTATGATTGCACTGATTGTGTATGGATTTTACTTTTTCAGTGATACTGCATCATCTTCTTTATTGCCACTTGAGAATGCCGGCAACGATATCCTTAAAATCAATTCAGTGTTCAAATCTCTTGAAATCACCGAAGCGGCCGTGGAAAAGCGCCGGGATCATTTGTTGATCACAGGCTATGTGGACAACTATAAAACTCAGCAATTGCTGCTAAGCAAGCTCAAAACTATTAAAACGCCTACTATTACAAGCCTTTCGGTTGTCGATAGCCTGATGAACGCTTTTAAGCGCATATTGCAAAACAGCGCACTTAACTTGAATGTCACCTACGAAGGCGAAGGAAGATTCGCACTGCACGGGTTTGTACGCGACCAAGACCTATTAAAAAAAATTCTGGACCGGATCTCGAACGATTTACCAAACGTGAAAGAGATACTAAACCTTACATGCACACATGAGGTGCTTATTCCGGCCCTGTTTGACGAAATTACCAAAAAAGGCGGTATAAAAGGAAAAATCGAACTGATTGCCAATACCGACCATGTCAGAGTTGAAGGTGTATTTGATCCAAATGACCGCAAGGTCTGGCTCCAGGTAAAAGACGCCCTTAAAGAAAAGTATGGCAAACATATAGTCTTTAAAGAAGCTTTCACTGTAGTGCCGAAAAAAAGTTTATCCAAAGGCCCAACCAAGACACTGACCAGCGCTGAACGGGTTGAGCTTAGAAACAGTATCGCCGGAATCACTTTAGGCAAACAGCGATATATAAATACACACAATGGCGGCAAATTGTTTGAAGGCAGCGTTTTTCCCAATGGGATTAAAATAATAATTATATGGATCGATAGATTGTTGCTAATGAAAAATGGAAACGAAGTGGTTTTACCATTACTCTCATTGGGAGCGGATAAAGCTTTGAATGCTGAAACTGCAAATCATCAAAATTTTTAGTTGATTCTACCTGCTATGAGTTTTTTAACGGATACTTTCAATAAGGCGATTAGCGGAAAAGAATATACCAGATTGAGCTTCGATTTTTATTCGTCTTCAAGGCGTGCCAAAGTTTGTATACTTTACGTATTCGCACCTTTGGCATAACGCACAAGACGGGAAAAAAGACATACAAGATGGTATATTCTTTAACTGCAAATTGCCCAAAACATAATAAAGCATCGATTGGATAAGACAATGGAAGAACAATTTAAAAAGGCAATGATGACCGAACTGGAAACTGGCAGATTGCTTTGCGAGGACAAAACCGGAAATTCTAAAAAGGCATTACTTATAACTCTTGAGACTAAACTTAATAATATTAACGCTACTATAGAAAAAGGAATAAAGCCTGAGAATTTTACAGCCTTTTCAAAATTTAAAAAGGCTTTAGAAGCGGCAATTTTTTTTGTTCGTAAAAACAGATTCCAATATTCTGATGATAAAAATTCAAAACAAAATAACATTCAAAAAATTAAAAATCCTGTCCCCCATGGCGAGGTAGACCAAAAGGGCTGACAATCATTTGGATGCTACTGTATATTCGCAGCTTCTAAGATTCTAACAACAACTTTAGGGGAAAAGGAGATTCAAAATGGCTGATACTTATCATGGCAGAAAAATGCTGGACCAAACGTTCAATAACTCTGATGCGTGGTTTCAATGGGGAACAGATACAGAGTATTATTACTGGATGACCAACAGTGATGAAGATAAAGAGCTATGGTCTGATGAAACAAATATTTCAAATATTTCAGCCCGTTCGAGTAGTGAAGCATCGATTTACTCCAGTAATGGAATTTCATATTACGAATTCCAAACTTCAAAGTCTGGTGTTGCATTTTACGACCTTCTGTTGAATATCATCGGTAAATTGGTAGCGGATTTCATGTTATATGCCTCCAACATCAATGCCAACAGCTTCGGTTTGGTGGAAGCTGCGGAATTTCAGATAAAACTCATGCAGTTCGTGACCTGCTATACGGCATTAATTAAGGGTATCAACGGCGTTGCCAAAGCCGCCAAGAACACTGTTGATGGTATACAGCCGTAATATTTTCTGTCTTTAAAAAAAGATATAGCCGGTTTTTACGCCATATCTGGTTAGGGGTTCGGAATATGCACCCATTGACAGGCCTTGAAAAAGAATCCAAATCCCACGCAATAACGGTGCATCGGCATCGTCCAAGATTTTTATTTCGAAATATATCTTTAATTAGAGGAGACAAAATATGCCAATAGCTGGTTCAAACTCTTCTGGCACAGAATATCGTTTTAAGAACGAATCGAGTTCATCAACCGAATCAAGCACTGACACCACAAGCGATGATGATCAAAGTTTTGATTATGTATATAACAATCTTACTATAACTGTACCTTGCTGGATCAATGACCCCGATGAAATCGAAAAATACCTTGAAGACCCCTTTGGCTATCTTGGAATGGATTTTGATTCGGAAGCTACATATACTGAAGATAATATTCCTGACTGGGTTCCAGGGCCGGAGGAGGACACTAATGAAGATGGGGTGGTGGATGATAAAGATGAATTAAGCGACGATCAAAAAGAATTTTTAGATGATCCGGTTAAATATGCCATTAATTATATAAATGAAACAACAGATAGTATTATGGAAGGTTTTATACATACCGGCCAGCTAATAGTTGAGCTTTCACCGGGCTATGAAGATATCACCAGCCCGGACTTAACCAAGGATATCGATGATGAAGATGAAGTAACTACCTAAGAAACTAGTGAAATTTAAACGAGGAGAAAGAAATTGAGTGTATTTAAAATTAAAAGCACCCAGCCAACTGAAATTGATGTCAGTGCGGATATGATTGGAACGCTGATGGATCTGGGATTTTTGGCCGGAACTGAAGGCGCTCTTAGAATCGCAGAAGATATTTTTAATGGAGTATGCGTAGCTCTTCCTAATCATGAAGGCCCTGTCATAGGTTTATCCATGGTCGCAATGATGGCAGGTGATTTCGAAAAATCTATTAAGATTATCAAAGAACAGGCGCTTCCGCTTAATACTGATAGCGGTTTTTCAAAAACTTTTCTCGGACTATCGCTTATGCTTGCAAACAATCAAAATGAGTCAAAAAAAATTCTTCAAGACGTTATTGCCAAAAAAACTCCAGGTGCGGACGATACCTATACGCCCCTTGCAGAGTTTCTCATACAACCTGACGAAAAATCACGCAAGAAAAACAATCAATCGCCGACAGCTTCTATTAAACCGGCAATTAAAAACACAAATTTCCAAAATAATAAACTTACGTCTGGTATGGGTTCATGAGGCTTCGAAGCTTGTGATAATTTTGCCGGGTTAATAACGCAAAGCGGTAATCGATTAAGTCATTCAAAACTCGTTTTGCTATTTTAAAAAAAAGGAATAATTTAATGTCATATATTGAAATCCATAATCAGCTCAAGTGCGAAAAACAATTTGTGAATATTCAGTGAGTCAAATGAGTTCGGAGAAGTATATGCTAAATAGGAAAACGAATACAGCGTATTTACCAGCATATATGCAGATGAAGATGCAGGCTTATAATCAGCTTCTGAAGAAGGGAACACGTCAAACTCCAATAAAACAAAATGTGCAGTTCAAGATATGGGGGAAACAGCGATGAAAGCGGCAATATTTCATTAAATGCTGATAGCAGCAGCAATAATGGCGGCTCTTTTGGTATTCGTCAATATAATGAGTATGCAGATTAAAAAAGTAATGCTTAAATCTTTTTTCAACGCTCAACAACCGTTATTAAGCTATATTAAATTATGTATAATTAAAATGGAGGCAAAACAATGACCGGAGCCATATCAAGTGCAGTGTTAATTCCAATACAAAAAACCGCCTTGCAGCAGCCAGGTATCCAGCCTCAACTGCAACCCGAAGCGCAGGATGGTATTCGTTTTGAGAAGGCCATGGGAATCGATTCGTATACCCTTATTGACAACCGGGTTATGCTAAATCAGAACATCAAGGATCCGAGCATGGGAGACGCTGTATTAAACGGCATAGAAAATGTGCGAACACACATGAAAAAACAGATCAAATCCCTGATTGATGGTGTTTCGGAAGTAGACGGGGATAAATTTTCCTTGCTTGATACAGCAAGGTTCAATATAAAAATGATGTCTTATGCGACTACTGCTTCATGCGTATCCAAATTCGC
Organism: Desulfobacteraceae bacterium; assembly: GCA_024230435.1. Lineage (GTDB taxonomy): Bacteria > Desulfobacterota > Desulfobacteria > Desulfobacterales > Desulfosarcinaceae > UBA2230. Next base: position 23,726 of record JAAERL010000260.1, on the reverse strand, counting down.
TGAAAAAACGAGCAAGGGAATTCAATTGCTTTACAAGCCACAATAATTGCAAAATTACTTGCAAAGGCAGAATTACATTTTTTACGGAACACAAATGATGGTTGCAAGCACTTTTAAAAAAAATAATCCGGTGACAAGTTCCGGAAAAAAAAAGCTAACATGGATACCATTTTTGATCCTACTGATCTGCACGGGGTGCAAAACTGAATTATATTCTGAAATTTCAGAAAAAGAAGCAAACGAGATGCTATCGATCTTGCTCGATGCCGGCATTAACAGCGATCGTGTTGCGGGCAAGGAAGGAACCTGGACGGTACGCACTTCTGAAAAAAAATTTTCTAAAGCGGTTACGCTTTTAAAGGATCATGGATACCCTAAGGACCAATATGACAATATCGGTGGCATTTTCAAAAAACAAGGGCTTGTCACCTCTCCCTTAGAAGACCGCATACGCTTTATCTATGCGCTGAGCCAGGAATTATCGCTAACATTGAGTTATATTGACGGTATCCTTAATGCCCGTGTGCATGTGGTGTTGCCGGAAAACAATCCAAACACTTACAATGAAGTCCTGCAGCCTTCCTCTGCATCGGTCTTCATCCGTCATCAGCAGCAGGCTGATATCAGCGCCCGTATTCCTCAAATAAAAGAGTTGGTTGTAAACAGCATCGAAGGGTTGACTTACGATAAGGTCACTATCGTGCTTTTTCCGGCTAATGCCAAAACGCCTCCGGTACAACTTGATATTAAGCAAGTTTCAGCAGGTTCAAATTCAACTGCACAGATAACACAAAGTAAGTTTTTCAAAGGAGCCGTTGGTCTGTTTCTGGTTTTTGCAACTGTTGGAATTTATTTTTTAAAAGGACGCAAACCTCGTCCTGCAAAGGACATGGCGCCAGAAGATGAAGATCAAAATTAAAAGTACGGAATGTAATGTCTAATGAACGCAACTTTTCAAGATCAGTTTTTATCTTCTTCAACGCAATCATTGTTTCGCGCTGTTGATGAATTTAACCGGATGATATGCCGTTATATTCATCCATCACGCTTGGCGCAAACAGGCATCCCCGAAGAGATCTACACGGGCATTAAGGACGCAAAACGCCTTGAACGGCGCTTATCTGTTTTTTTGCTGTCTCATTTTAATTTAGCCGGCAACTACATTTATGATTTTGAATCACCTGTACGCCGCTTGGCTCTTTTGCCTGCGGATAAACTGCAACGGCTCGTTTTCTATGCCGGTATCACCATAAATGCAAAAACGATTTCCCATGTAATATCACGCAAAATCCTGGACCGTATCAAACTAAGTATCGGCGCTGCCGGTTATCAATTTGCAATGCGCAAAGCCCAATTTTTGGCAGATGGTTCATCTTTTTCTTTTAACGAACCGCTATTGATTGAATCGATCACCAGTAAGCAAATTATGGACAGAGGACTCAGATGCCTTTCAGCTTGTTTAGTGAGTCAGCCTGATGCCTTAATCAAAAGAACCGAACTAAAATTGCATCAACGTTACAGCCTGAAATCCGGTATAGCCGTTGGCCCTAAAGATCAGAACCGGGCATGGCTGTTGGTAAAAAAAATTTTACTTTACGAGATTGAGCCGCAATGGAAGCAATTTATTTAAAGCAAAAAACAATCCCGGACTTCCGTCCGGGAAAAAAAATAATAAAGCCCGCAGAGTACAATCAACTGCTCGATGCAGAACAGATTATTGCCGAGGCGCATAAAAAAGCTGAACAAATCATAGCTGACGCCAAACTCAAATATGAGCAGGAGGCAAAACGAGGCTATCAGGACGGCCTTGATAAGGCCTCGGAGCAAATGTCCGGCAAGGTAGCGCAAACCGTTGCCAGTACCGCTTCTTATTACGGGCAAATGGAAAACAAGATGGTAAAACTAGCTATGCTTATGCTTAATACCATTTTAGGAGAAATGGATGATCACGAGCTGGTCCGGAAAATGGTAAGCAAGTCTCTGGAAACGGTTCGAAATGAACCCCAGGTGAACATCAAAGTACACCCTTGTCACGCAGACACTGTAAATGAAAGGCTCAAACAGCTCAACAACGATTTTCCAAATGTAAACCTGATCGAGGTTTCACCTGAACCAAGGATGACCGTTGACGGCTGCATTCTGGAAAGCGAAGCCGGTTATGTGGACGGCAGCCTTAACGTCCAGCTCGAATCGATTGAAAAAGCCTTTAAAGACGCTCTGAAACAAAACCGCCAACAAACCCATGAGGCGAAGCATGAATCAATTAGATAGGGTTACGCAAATATTGGAACAATCCCTGGAGGGCTTGAATCCGGTTCACCAAAAAGGGCGTGTCGAAGAGGTTCTAGGAACTGTAATCAAAGCCACGGTGCCCGGTGTCAGAGTTGGCGAACTGTGCATACTCAAAGAAGCCTGGTCTGATGACGAACTTTTAGCCGAAGTGGTAGGTTTTTTCAGAAAAACAGCGGTTTTGACTCCTCTTGGAGACATGCAGGGATTGTCGGCCTCCACACAGGTCATCGCCACGGGTAAAGTCTTGCAAATTTCTGTCGGGCAAAAACTTTTAGGCAGGGTGCTCGATGCCATGGCTAAACCTATTGATGGGCTTCCTTTAGAAGAACAAACCCATTACCCTATTTATGGCGTACCACCGGCTCCCTTGCAGCGTTCCATTATCGATAGCGCCTTTGAAACCGGGTTACGGGCCATCGACGGCCTTTTGACCTGCGGCCGGGGCCAACGTATCGGCGTTTACGCCGGACCCGGCGTAGGTAAGAGCACCTTGCTGGGAATGCTTGCCAACGGTTCCAATGCCGATGTAACAGTAATCGGGCTCATTGGCGAACGTGGCCGCGAAGTTCGCGAATTTATCCAGTACAGCTTAGGTGAAGGCTTGCAAAAAAGCGTACTGGTGGTTTCGACCTCCGACCGGCCCGCCATGGAAAGACTTAAAGCAGCCTATACGGCAACGGCTATCGCCGAATATTTCAGAGACCAGGGTTTGAATGTCCTTTTGCTGATGGACTCGCTTACCCGTTACTCGCGAGCATTAAGGGAAATTGGTCTCGCTGCGGGCGAACCTCCCACACGCCGGGGTTTTCCACCATCGGTTTTCTCAAGCCTGCCCCTTTTGCTGGAAAGAGCGGGCACCTCGGATAAAGGATCTATCACTGCATTTTACACGATTCTGGTAGAGGGCGATGACATGAGCGAGCCTATTGCCGAAGAGACAAAATCTTTATTGGACGGGCATATCGTTTTATCCCAAAAACTTGCCGACAGCGGCCACTACCCCGCTATTGACGTTTTGCCAAGTCTTAGCCGTGTCATGAGCAGCATTACTGACAGGAGTCATCAACAATGCGCTTATAAACTAAGGTCATTGTTGTCTGCATATAAAAATGTCGAACTACTTGTCCGAATTGGAGAATACAAAAAAGGCAGTGATCCGCTGGCCGATGAAGCCATATCTAAAATGGATCAAATAAACGACTTTTTACGCCAGTCTGACATAGACAAAACCGAGCTAAATCAAACCGTTGAGCAATTGGCCGAACTTGCCGGTTAACGACCGATGGATTTAATAGTTAAAATAAGAAAACACCGCGAAAACAACGCTGAAAAAGATTTGTCAAAAAAAAAACGCCTATTGGCCGAGGCCGAGCAAGAAAAAAAAAAACGCCGCAACGAGCTGCGGGAATTTCGAGAATGGCGAAAAAAAAAAGAAGAATCCATATTTCATGAGTTAAAAGAAAAACTTGTTCCTTTAAAAGAGATTAGCTTGTTTCAGCATAAAATTTCAAATCTGCGTCAAAAAGAAGGAGAAATAAAAGACAAGGTCACAGAAGCCGAAACTAAACGCGTTAAAGCGGAAAAAGCTAAAACTGAGTCAAAAATTCATTATTTTCATTGTGTTAAAAACAGAACGAAAATCGAGGAAATACATGATCATTTAAAAGAACAAGAGTTGAAGCAAGAAGAGCGCAAACTAGAAAATCAAGTCGAGGAAATTGTAGTAGGGCGTAAAAATAATATCAACATATGAATTTCTGGAGCTGAACATGATACCGGTAAATCCTGACAATACAAATGCAGCCACTGTGAAAAATCAGAATAATAAGACGCCAGACGCAAAAGAAACTCCAAATAACTCCAAATTGTTTGAGACCATTTTGAACCGCGCCCAAAGTCCGAGACATGGTCATGGAAAAAATTTGCACCAGGTTCAGCGTCAACCAAGTCCATCACGCATCCTGACGGGAATGCTGCGGGCTGAGACAAAAAAAACAAAAGACGAAATTAATGCTGGTGACGATACCCAAGGTGACCAAAGCATTGAAGAAGACAACAACGAGTCTTCAAACAATATTTTCGAACCGGGTGCTTTTAACAGCGATCAATTTTGGCCAAAAAAATTCTTTTCACAAGAACAGCAAGGCGAAGAACCCTGCACGTTACTTGGGCACGGCCCATTGGTTAAAGATCATTCTTTTGTTGAAAAGCCGGAAGAGCAAGAGCATGAAATCACCGATTTGCTATATGATGCGGCTGATCTGCCCAACCAGGACAGCTCGAATCCGGACATGTTTAATTTTATGGATTCTTTTGAAGAAGCAGTTCATAATGGTGCTGTAACAGGCCCGAATGAATTTCAGGTAGCGCATATCGCGGAAAGTATAGTAGTGGCCGGGTCTTTAAATCCTCTCGACAAAGAATTGAGCATTCGAATTAATCGGGAAGTTTTGCCTGATACGCAAGTGAACCTGATCGAAAAAGATAAAGAATTGTTCATTACCTTTTCGGCCACATCACCCCGATCCCATGAACAGCTTTTGAAAAACCTAAGCAATCTTGAAAGCTTGATCAAAGAACGGCTTGGGATCGGATACGAAGATGCGCGATTCAAAGATCTTCAGATCAGTATCCGAGGACCTGCCGGAGAAATAAATGACAGTGCCCAAGCAAATGAATTTTCAAAAGAACCTCAAATCGCCGATTCGTTCGAGGGTGGGGCCGATCAGTTCAACCAGGACAGATCGAATCCAGACATGTTTAATTTTATGAATTTTTTTGAAAGAACAGTCCATAATAGTGCTGTAGCAGGTCCGAATGCATTTCAGGTAGCGCATATCGCGGAAAGTATAGTATTGGCCGGGACCTCGAGTCTTCTCGACAAAGAGCTGCGCATTCGTATCAAGCGGGAGGTTTTACCTGATACGGAGTTACGCCTTCTGGAAAAAGATAAAAAATTATGTATTAGTTTTTATACCATGTCATCCCAATCCCATAAAAAGCTTTTGGAAGGCGAAAATGAACTCAAAAAGCTGCTCCAGGAACAGCTTGGAATTGGGCGTGATGATGCCGGCTTTTCGGATATTCAAATCAGCATCCAAATGTCTCCCGGAGAAATAAGCGGCATAACCGGGGTGAATGAATTTTCTTAGGAATGCGAATTTAATAAAATGGACGAAGATTGCGCCGGATTCGGGTTTGTTAAGCAAGGCGCGTAACAGGTTGCACGCTTTACGCGTATTCGCACTTGTTACATAAAGCAGCTTAACGGGCCAGAAGACAAACAATATTGTTTAGTTTTTTTAATTCACCTTCATAGTTAGGTTAGAGTATGCAACAACCAGATTACTCAACGCATCAACAGCGCCGAAATTCTCCGCACTTTTTATCAGAATCGAGCCGGGCAGGTGCTGACGATATAGAAGATAAACACATCAATACCGGTGTTAGCGGCAATTTGGAAGAGTCTTTTATTCAGGGCTTGCCAATTTACAGCCAAGACGCCAGAGATTTTTTCAATACCATCTTTACGAGTACACAACGCTGCGATTTTTATTTTGATGATCAGCCGTATGAACTGATTTTTACACATCAATGTTATAGCATTAATCCCGAAGTTCAGTTTTGCCTGTCATTAGATGGAGCTGAACTGCAAATCGGTCTTGAACATTTTACATTTTTTGATTTGGAATCTTTACGGCAACTTGGATCTTTACCCGAGCAAGTTCGCGCCCTTTATGCTGAATCGCGTTTGAACGTTTTGTGTCAACGCATAGAACAGCAAAGCGGTTCAAGAGTTCGTCTTAAAAAAATAGATCTGGAAAATATCGCTGTCTGCCAAGCTCCGGGACAGCGCATTGATTTTAAAATCCGGCATGCACAAAGCCGCATGTGCTCTAAAGGCTACCTGGTTCCGGACCAGGAGGCTTTTCAACTACTTTATGAATGGGTATCTGAATTGCCTGCCGGACAAAACCGGGTTTGGAAAAACCTGATAATGGATATGAGCATCGAAATCGGGCGTGCCAGAATCAGTTACAACGATTTGGGCCGGATCGGCTTTAATGATGTCATTTTGCCCGATCAGTGCGTGTTTGAAAATGAGCAAGGCCCTTGCCGCATTCGAATAGGACCGGATTTTTATCTACAGGGTTTTTGGCGCGAAGGTCAATTCATCTATAACGGAAATGGAAAAGGAGTTATCATGGAAGATATGCCCGATTATCAAACTAACGACAATTTTGATGCAGATTTTGAAAATCCGGATTCGGATCAGGAAGAAATCTATGAAGATAGCAAACCGCCGGGCCTCGATTTAGCCGATCTTCCCATAGATTTGCGTTTTGAAATCGGCCAAAAAAAAATCAGCATGACCAAATTGCAAAGTCTTCAACCGGGTTTTGTTTTCGATATGAATAGGCCTGAGAACTCTCCGGTACAAATTATTGCCAACGGTAAGTTGATAGGAAACGGTGAGATTGTGCGTTTATCCGGAATGATCGGTGTTAGGGTAAAAGGTTTTTGCAATGAGTGAGTTTCCATTTGCTTATTCATTTTACCTTGCTCTTGGCTTTTTAGTTATAGGGCTTGTGCCGTTTGCGGCCATCATGGTCACATAATATATAAAACTGTCTGTTGTTCTGGCCATTATTCGAAATGCCCTGGGTGTGCAACAAATACCGGCCAACCCGGTGCTTAACGGGTTGGCCATGATTTTAAGCATGTGTATTATGGCCCCTGCCGCTCAACAGATGTCATTTTGCCCGATCAGTGCGTGTTTGAAAATGAGCATGGCCCTTGCCGCATTCGAATAGGACCGGATTTTTATCTACAGGGCTTTTGGCGCGAAGGTCAATTCATCTATAACGGGAATGGAAAAGGAGTTATCATGGAAGATATGCCCGATCATCAAGTTAACAACGATTTTGATGCAGACTTTGAAAAGCCGGATCCAGACCAGGAAGAAATTTATGAAGATAGCCGGACGCGAGCCCTTGATTTAGCCGATCTTCCCATGGATTTGCGTTTTGAAATCGGCCAAAAAAAAATCAGCATGGCCAAATTGCAAAGTCTTCAGCCGGGTTTTGTTTTCGATATGAACAGGCCTGAGAACCGTCCGGTACAAATTATCGCCAACGGTAAGTTGATAGGAAACGGTGAGATTGTGCGTTTATCCGGAATGACCGGCGTCAGGGTAAAAGGTTTTTGCAATGAGTGAGTTTCCATTTGCTGATCCATTTTACCTTGCTCTTGGCTTTTTCGTTATAGGACTCGTGCCGTTTGCGGCCATCATGGTCACATCATATATAAAACTGTCTGTTGTTCTGGCCATTATTCGAAATGCCCTGGGTGTGCAACAAATACCGCCCAACCTGGTGCTCAACGGGCTGGCCATGATTTTAAGCCTGTACATTATGGCCCCTGTCGCTCAAGACATGTACGCAATTGCTTCCAAAGAGGATATCCTTAATAAGGATAAAAATTTTAAACAATTAGTCGGCGCCGCCCAAAAAACGGCAGAGCCATTGAGGATATTTTTAAAAAAACATGCTCAACCAAGAGAAGCTAAATTTTTTCTCAAATCGGCCCATGCCATTTGGCCCAAGGAAAAAGCTGAAAAACTAAAAATAGACGACATGATTGTCCTGGTCCCTGCTTTTACGGTTAGCGAATTGACATCCGCATTTGAAATAGGCTTTTTGCTATATTTGCCTTTTATTACCATCGACTTGATTATTTCCAACATTTTGCTGGCCATGGGTATGATGATGGTATCGCCAATGACAATTTCATTACCATTTAAACTGCTTTTGTTTGTCATGCTTAATGGATGGAGCATGATGATTCACGGTATTGTTCTAACTTATAGATAGAACCTTAATAAGGATAGATTCTTTATGAGGTATATTCCATATGAATGACGCGACCTTACTTCACCTGACGTTAGAGGCGCTTATCCTGACGTTGATGTTATCATTGCCTCCGATTATCGTTGCGGCGGTTTTCGGTATTGCAGTAGCTTTGTTTCAGGCCGTAACCCAAATCCAGGAACAAGTGCTGAGCTTTACAATCAAACTGGTTGCCGTAATTGTAACTCTTACACTTACAGCGCGTTGGGCTGGCATGGAGCTGTTGCGCTATGCCAACAGGCTGTTTGAACAGTTTCCCAACATGGTTAATTAGATGTTAGATTTTTTATCCGGCATTACACAAAACGTTCTTGTTAACCTGCTAATTTTAATTGCAAGGCCCATAGCTTTTTTTAACGTCTCTCCTTTACTGGGCAAACAAGTTGTCATGGCGCGGGTTCGTCAAAGCTTTATTGTAAGTATTGTGTTGATCCTTTACCCATTGGTTGAGGGGCAGGTTGACGCCCGTGATTTACAACATTCCTGGATAGCCGCCATTGTTGCCAAAGAGCTCTTCATAGGAGTGTTATTGGGTTATGCTGTGGGGCTGATTTTCTGGATAGGTCATGGCGTGGGATTTTTAATCGATAACCAAAGAGGGGCTTCCATAGCAAGTGCTTTTGTTGAAATGTTAGAAGAGCAGGGCTCACCGCTGGCGACCATGATGCTGCTAACCATGATAACCTTGATGTTCTGCTCCGGAGTGTTTTTATCCCTGCTGAGCATGATTTACGAAACATACCGCATATGGCCTGTTTTTTCTTTTTTTCCTAAACTCGAACCACAAAGCATAGTTTTATTTATTAAACACTTCGACAACCTGGTGTATCAAACGGTATTGTTGGCTTCGCCGGTTCTTATTGCTTGTTTTACAGCCGAATTTTCAATGGGGATCATGAACCGCTTTGCTCCCCAATTAAATGTTTTTTTTCTTTCCATGCCTATAAAATGCGCCATTGCATTAACAGTTTTAATTGTATACACGCAATTTTTATTTTATTACTTCAAGGTTAATTTTTCTAATTTATCGCTTTTTTTAAAGCCCTTAAATGAGATATTTCAATGAGCCAAAGCAGCGGTGAAAAAACTGAAAAACCGACCTCCAAACGCTTACGAGATTTGCGCAAAAAAGGCCAGATCAGTAAAAGCCGGGAAGTTGTATCGGCAGGTTGCATTGTGTGTACATTTGCTCTTTTATGGGCAAGTTCGCATTATATTTTCCGGCATTTGAAAAACATGCTGTTTTTTCCCGTGCAATACTTTGATAAACCTTTCCGGGAAGCCTTTCCGGATGTTTTATTTGGAACCGGAATAGAATTTCTTTTAATTTGCATGCCGCTAATGGGATTAGTATTTGTTATGGCTATTTTAGGCAATATCCTGCAATTCGGCGTATTATTCTCCATTGAGCCAATAAAGCCTAATGCCAGCAAAATCAATCCGGTAGAAGGATTCAAGAAAATTTTTAATTTGTCCACTTTGATAGAGTTGGTCAAATCCATCATTAAAATCATCTTCATAATTATTGTTGTCTATTATATAATTAAAAATTCTCTACCCATGCTGGTAAGTATTCCCCAAATTGGCGCAGAAGCTATTTTGGCGGCGCTGAAAAGCATACTGCAAAAACTAATCGCTTTTTCATGCGCAGCTTTCATTGTTGTTGCCATTGGTGATTTCTTTTTTCAAAAATACTATTTTATTCGAAAAAACCGTATGACCAAAGATGAGGTAAAACGCGATCATAAGGAGCAGGAAGGCGATCCGATCATAAAGGGTAACCGTAAAAAAATGCATCGCGAACTTGCAACGTCCAATGCCGCACAAGGCGCTAAAAAAGCTAGCGTGGTTGTGACCAACCCTACTCACTTTGCTGTGGGAATATACTACAAAAAGGGCATTACAAACGTACCGGTCATTACCGTTAAAGGTAAAGATTACCTGGCCCGGGTTATTCGCAAAACGGCTGAAGCCGAAGCGATACCCGTAATCGAAAATGTAGCACTGGCACGAAAATTGTACAATACAGTGGAAGAAGGCCAATTCATACCCCGAAGTTTATACAAGCCTGTGGCCGAAATTTTAAAATGGGCTGAAAGAATAAGCAAGGGAGAACAGAATGGATAGCAATGTTGTAAACCATCAAAATAGCAGTAGCGCTGCCAAGGACGCATTAACTGCAACCTGTATGGGCACAACCGTAGATGCACACAGCAATTCGAAAAATAGTAGCAAGATTGCTCATCTAAAATTTCAAACAAGTCCACAGGCGCGGGCCAATTCGCTTGCCAACAATATTGGCGCTAAAAACAAACTGATAGACAACTTAGCTATAATAAATTCTGTCCGAGATACCGTTACAGCGAATCGCAAAGTCTAAAATCCATGATTTTTTGGCATAATTTATTTGAAAGGGACAAGATCAAATTCTAACCGGGCGGTACACTGGAACTGGACATGACCGGCGCCGGCAATCTTAAAGACGCAATAAAAAAGCACCCTGGCTGGAAGGATAAAATTAAAAACGCCAGTTCTCTGAAAATTAATTTCAAAAACATGGATAAAGCACAAAATGAAGTCATTTTTTCAAACGATCTTAAGTTGGATTTGAGTATGGGACAAAAAGACAATGAAGCCCTTGCACCTGGCGAGATAAAGTTAAAGCGCGATGGGCAAGTGTTTATGTTATCTAATGTTACAATTAAAGCACTGCCCGTTAACAATCAACCTGCTATGATTAACATCACCTCCGAAGCTGGTAATTCTGCTAAAAACGATAAGTTGAGAAGGAAAGAAAGGCATGACTAATATAGTAAATTCAAACAATATGACCACCAGTTCTAAAGACCCCAAAAAAACAGATCAACAACAAAAAGAATCACGATCTGATGATGATTTTTTACAAATGGCTCGTTATTGCTTTGATCTTAAACAATTTGATGAAGCAATAGAGCTATATAAAAAATCGCTGGACATTTGCCCGGAAAACGCCAATACTTGGCTAATTTTGGGAAAACTCTATTTAAAAATAAAACAACCCATATATGCTATGCCTTGTTTTCAAAAAGCCTATGAAAAGGCGCCAGATGATCCGTTCGTGCTCATTAAACTTGGATCTATTTTTACTGGTTTAATCAAATTATCTTGTTCTAAAGTTCCAGATTATATCGAAGCATCGGAATTTATGTTCGGAAAAGTTCTCTCTATAGACAAAGACGAGACCTCTTTGTCCGCTTATAAAGGACTTTCTACATTATATTATATCTTAATGGATCACGATAGAGAAAAATTTTTCTATAAAAAAATACTGGAGATTGAACCGGAAAACCAATTTGCGCGTTTGCAATATCTTCTCATGCTGCCCTTTATTTATAGCAGTACGGAAAAAATGTTATATTACAAACAGCGCTACCTTGCCAATTTAGAGAAATTAATAGATATCTCGCAATACAAAACAGAAGAAGACTTGCGGTCGTTGGAAGAAGCCATGGCAACGTTTCCAAACTTTCACTTTTGCTACTTGGGCATCGATACTTTAGAGGCCTACCAACGATATGGCCGTTTTGTACATTTTGTCATGAAAAATTTATATTCTCAGTGGTCACACCCCAGGCCAATGCCTAAAAAAAACCCAGACGGCCGAATTAAAATCGGTTTTTTCAGTTATCATTTAGTACAACATACTGTTTCACTTTTATTCAAAAATATTATTACCCTGCTGGATCCCAATCAATTTGAAGTTTATTGTTACACTACCACAGAAAAAGAGCCGGAAGAATTTCACCATCTTAATACATCGGTTGAACATTTTGTGCATTTAAAAGGTAGCCTTAGCCAGGGCCAATGCGCGAATCGTATTTACAATGATAATTTGCATTTTTTATGCTATCCGGATATTGGCATGCATGGCCCTACCACTATGCTTGCCGCCCTGAGACTTGCCCCGGTTCAATGCATGTTTTGGGGCCACCCGGTGACAAGCGGCCTGCCGACCATGGATTACTTTTTGTCCAGCGATTTAATGGAACCCGAAAACGGCCAATCCCACTACAGTGAGAAATTAATCCGGATGCCGAATTTATTTACCTGCTTTGAATCTCCAGAAATAAATAGGCCCAAATCACGTTCGGAATTCGATTTAGGAAAAGATGATTTTGTCTATCTTAGCCCCCAATCGCTCTTTAAATATCTGCCCCACCGTGACCACTTGTTTCCCAGGATTGCCCGGCAGGTTTCCAACGCAAAAATTGTTTTTATTACAAAAAATCACCGGCAAAAAGAGCTAATTCAAAACCGTTTTCAAAAAGCCTTCAGTGCTTATGGCTTAGATTTTAATGATTACTGCATATTCAGACCCAAAATGACAAGAAAAGATTATCTGAATCTTAATATGGTAGCAGACGTTTTGCTGGACCCTTTAGACTGGTCCGGAGGGCGCTCCACTTTAGAAGCAATAAGCTGCGGCCTGCCTCCGGTCACCTGCCCGGGGCAATTTATGCGCAGCCGGCATACCTATGCCATTTTAAAACGAATGGGCATTTGCCAAACCATTGCCAAGGATGAAGAAGATTATGTAAACATTGCAGTAAAAATGGCCAAAGACCCCGATTTTTACGCAACCATCAAAAATCTTGTAATCAAAAAGCGCTACCTTCTTTATAACGACCGCGAATGCATTGACGCCTTAGAATCGTTTTTTATCTCTACCGCAAACCAGAAAATGGGTAAAAAACAGGCATAGACCGGATTACAATACTTAAAATCGGGCCAAGCCTCTAAACTCAATGCTCTTTTAAGCGGGGGATCAGGATTTCAAATCCCCGGCAGTCGTCGGCTATGTGTATTTCGGCGTTTATGGACGCGGCAATTTTTTTTGTATCCTCTGACGCAAAAGGCGCACAAGGCTGTGAAAGGGCATAGGAAAAAGCAACTCGTCCGGCGCCGTCATCGTCTTTTGTAATTGAAACGTCAATGCGCCCGTTAAGCCCCGCCGACTTAAATGCAAAAACAAAGCAGTGGTACAACAGATTTTGAAGACGAAATGGGCAGGTGTAAACCATTGGCCCGAATTCTGGTTGAGAATTAACATCGACCTTGCAGGCATCGCTTAAAAAGCCGGTAATATGAACCATCAGCGCCACGGTTTCGGTGAGATTGACCTCGGTAAACAGGTCATCCACACTGTGGGAAAATGAGTTCATGTGTTTGACAACGCCAAAGCCGCGGTTAACTTCTTCTACAATGGTCTTACAGCAAGTGACGATAGTTTCGAGTTGCTTTTTTCCCGGTTTTTTGGACATTTCCAGCACGTCGTCCATAAGGCCGGCCGTTTCTGAAATGACCGCCAGCTTATTTTTTAATTCATGGGAAATGCCTGCATTGATTTTTCCGAAAAAAGCAAGATCTTCATAACCGCAAAATTGATCATCGTGATTCATAATGTCCTCATTGATTTTTTAGCTGATGCAAAATTTTGACAAGGTTTTCAATTTTCACAGGTTTGCTCAGAAACAGGGTGTCTTCTTGCGCTGCGGCATCATAGTCGGCCTTTGAAGCATGGCCGGTTAAAAATATAATCTTTAAATCAGGGACTCTTTCATTTAGCTTGTGCTTTAATTCGATGCCGCCTATCTTGGGCATTTTAACATCCAGCACAGCGATATCATATCGTTGATGCTTTATCTTTTCCAAGGCTTGTTGCCCCGTGCTGACATAATCGGCTTCAATTTTTCGCATCCGGAGTCTTTTGGCCAACATCATAACGAACTTTTCTTCATCATCAACCAGCAGAATTTTCATAGGAATTCACCCTCTCCTTTAAACCGTTGACAGGCAAGGTGACGGTAAAAACCGTGCCCTCATTTTCTTTACTGACGACAGATATGCCGCCTCCTAATTTTTCTACGAGCCCATACGTAATCGAAAGCCCCAGACCGGTTCCCATGCCTTCTTCTTTGGTTGTGTAAAAAGGTTCGAATATTTTTGTCAAACTCTCTTGAGCAATACCGCATCCGTTATCCCTGACCGTTATGCTGATTTTGTTCAATTCTTCATTGAATGCGCGAATATCCAGGCAATTGCCATTTTCCATCGCCTGGAAAGCGTTATTAACCAAATTCATCAGGATCTGCTGCAATTTACCTCTGTCGGTTACAATTTCAGGAATATCTTCCGCAACGTCCACTGTAAGTTTGATATTACGGTATTGCGCCTCTTTTTGGTGAAAAATAAGCACATCAGAAACAATTTCTTTGATGTTAATTTTTTGAATCTGAATATCGAACTTGCGCGAAAATCCAAGAAGCTGGTTCGTGATACCGCCACACCTTTCAACCTCATCGATTATTAAATCGATATTTTCCACCAATTCTTTATCACCTTTGTGCGGCTGCTCTCTTAAAGCGAGAAGATCTTTTATGTATCCCGCCGTTTGATCAATCAGCGCCATGGGGTTATTAATTTCATGGGCCACACCCGCCGCCAATTGCCCAATGGAAGCAAGCCGGTTGTTTTGTTCCATCATCGCCGTTGTTTCAGCCTTGTGCTCGTCCGCCCGGTAAAGCGTATTAATCACAAACGTACAAGCCACTGAAATTGCAACAATAATGCCCAAAGCACAAAACGCCGCAAAGTAGTTCAAACGTGTCTGCAAGCGCTTCCAGATACTCATTATGGCCTTTTTTTGTTTGACTGCCACGAGAATAAAAGCAGTTTCGGCATCGAGGGCGCTGATAACGGCCGAGCCCGCAATAATGGGGCCCATTTGATCATCCTTGTCCAAGAAAGTCTGGGTCCCCGGAGCATTATCCGGTAATGCCAGGGCCAATTTTACAAAGATATCTCCATAGAATGCTGAAGTGGTCTGAATAATTCCTGAACGGTTAACAAGGAAGATATCAGTATACTCATCTGTTTTGTATGCAGACAGTGTTTGGGTCAAAAATTCGGGTTGCAAAACAGCTCCCAAGATGAAAAAAGAGCCGCCGGGGCGGAAAGATTTTGCAGTAATCATCATATAAGCTGCATCGCCGTCTTTTTGCAGCGCACTTATATAAACATCATGCTTTTTGCTTTCCTTAAACCAGTCTTGATTACTATAGTCTGTTTTTTTTACTTCATGCGGTCCTGCATAAGCCGTTTGAACGCCTGCCGGGGTAATCACGCGAAGATCCTCAAATCCGTCAAATCCGAGTTTGAGATTTTTCAAAATCCCTGCCAGGCCGCCCGGAGCGGTTAACTGCTCATAAGTATTTTCTTTTACGGTAAACGAAAAAATATCCAGCCGTTTTTCAATTTCGGAAGTAATTTTGATCCGGGCATCGCTGGTCAAACGTTCCATGCGAAGATTAAACTCGGAATCGATAGATGTTCCAAGAAGCCGGTAGTGAATCAGGACAACCACAACCAGGGGCAAAAGTGAAACAGCCCCCAGCAATAAAAACCCTTTCATCCAAATCCTGCGATAATTGGTAAAGGTGCAAAAAGGGCCCAATTGTTCACTCTGACAACGATTAAAGCCCGCTCTCAGCGGTTCCACAGCTTTGAGAAACCTTTTGATCATAACACCGTCCTTCCAAGGGCCAATTCTATCATCAATGAACCAATTGTAGTGTTTAATAATGAAACTATTATATTATTTATTTATATTATTTATATTGACTGTCTCACTTGTTTAACATATTTGGACTTAGTTAATATCTAATATTTTATTTGTAAACAATTATGTCAAGCAGAACGATTAATATGTCAAGGAGGTCAATGAAATGGTAAACAGTCGTGTTTGGTCACCCGGTATGCTATTTGGTTCGATGATTGCGTTTTTTTTAACCTCTCCGGTCATAGCTTTTGCCACAGAACTGGGTGCAACCGGCGGGCCTGATAAACCTTGGTGGTTTTGGCCGATTATTTTATTCATTTTTTGTTTTATTCTTGGAATTTTGGCTGTCATGGCAGGAGTGGGCGGCGGTGTGCTTTACGTGCCTCTGGTAAGCGGATTTTTTCCTTTCCATATTGACTTTGTACGAGGTGTCGGGCTCATGGTTGCCTTAGCCGGCGCCCTTGCCGCAGGACCGGGGTTGCTTAGACGCAACCTGGCCAGCCTGCGGCTGTCGCTGCCGGTGGCCCTGATCGCATCCACGTTTTCAATTTTCGGTGCGATGCTGGGGCTATACCTTTCCTCATTAAACCCGGATATCATCCAGACCTGCCTGGGGGCGACTATCATAGCCATCACCATGTTATTGCTTTTCTCAAAAAATACTGAAAAACCAGTTGTAACCAACCAGGATGCCATTGGCATGGCATTTGGGCTTAGGGGAACATATTGGGATGACGGCGCAGGCGAAAGCGTTAAATGGAAAACCCACCGAACCCTGGCGGGCATGTTTATGTTCGTTATTATCGGAATTGTAGCCGGAATGTTCGGCCTGGGCGCCGGATGGGCCAATGTGCCGGTGCTGAACCTTTTGATGGGAGCGCCACTGAAGGTGTCTGTTGCAACAAGCAAATTTCTATTATCCATTACAGATACTTCTGCAGCCTGGATTTACATGAACCGGGGATGCGTTATTCCCCTGATCGCTATACCTTCGATTGTCGGTCTAATGCTCGGGTCCCTGGTCGGCGTTAGAATTCTCGCCGTTGCCAAGCCCAAAATGATTCGGTATATGGTTATTGGAGTACTTTTTTTTGCAGGACTCAAAGCCCTGGACAAAGGCTTGGGCCTAGGTCTTTTGGGATAATAAAATAAATGGAAAGGCAAGTGTGTATTATGACTACAAAAGACGAACAAGCAACCAAACCTTCACAGAATCAGATAGTCTATGCTAACATGCTGGTTGTTGGCGTATGGGTTAGTATTTTTATAATGATGGTGACCTATTTTATCTATCTGGCCAATATACTTCCTGCTCATGCCGATATTTCCATTATCACCCAGAATTGGGACAAAGGTGTTAATGAATTTCTCCATGCCACAAACTCTCCCCACGGATGGGGATGGGTAGGCTTGCTGGCAAAAGGGGACTTTCTAAACTATATCGGATTTGCTTTTCTCGCCCTGATGACAATTATTTGTTATATTGTGTTACTTAAGGGTTTTATTAGTCAAAAAGATTGGACTTACGCTGTAATCGCTTTCCTTGAAATCGCCGTGTTAAGCGTGGCTGCTTCCGGGCTTCTGGGCAGTGGAGGGCACTAGATAAACAATAAATCAGTTAGGATATCAAATTGATATGCATTCGCCCTGAAATGACTATCAAACAACTAATTAACTACGGGCAGCTTATTCGGCCCTAAAGGAAGGTGGACGATGAAAAAAAAAAAAATTAATATCCTGCTGGTCGATGACAATGAAAATTTTCTAACGAACATAGCCCAAAGGGTAAAACTGAAAGGATTTAATGTTTTTACGGCCCTTAATGGCTCAAAAGCCCTCGAAATAGCAAAAAAACAGCATATTCACGTGGCCGTAGTCGACCAAAAGATGCCTGATATGCCAGGGCTGGTCGTTATCACAAGGCTAAAGGAATTAATTCCCCACATAAAAACCATTCTTTTAACCGGCCACGGCGGAGAAAAACTCAAAGAAGCCACACAGGCACTCAATTCAAGCTATTTTGATAAATCCGACATGGGTAAATTCTGGAATTTTTTATCGAATCTGCCATTGGGAAACATCAATATTTTGCTGGTGGATGACAATCAAAATTTCCTTGATACGTTAGCCGAAAGGATAAAGCTAAAAGGATATGATACCTATTTGGCGCTAAATGGGGCACAAGCGCTTGAAATAGCAAAAAACGTTAAATTGCATCTTGCGGTGGTGGACCAAAAAATGCCGGATATGGACGGGCTTATCGTCATCACCAAGCTCAAGGAAATCGATCCGGATATCCAAACAATCCTGCTTACTGGCCACGGTGATGAAAAACTCAAAGAGGCCACGCAAGCGCTCAATTCAGCCTACTTCGACAAAGCTGAAATGAACAAATTCTGGAATGTTTTCAGAAAATTATTACTACACCTTGAGCAATCCATGGCGGCAGCGGCAATGACGAACGGCGGCAACTTAGAGGATGCTGTAAAAATGCAGCCTAAACATTCTAAAAAGAAATAATTTTATTTTTTTTAAAAAAGGGGGCGAGAAAGCCGCAATATACCCAATCGTGTAATATCAGATAATGTGCATCACTGTGCGCAAAAAAAAGACAATATGTTCTTGAGGTTCTCGAAGCCGCCGGGGGGCGACAAATCCAAAGCAACTGAACTGCTGGGCATCAGCCGTGCGGCTTTGTGGAGAAAACTCAAAAAATTCAGACAAAAGCAGGAAAGTAAAAAAAATATTAGCGTACTTTTTTTTGATTAATCGTCTTTTTTATCTTCTTGCGGCGGTTCTTTTTTTTCGGGCAACAGCGGTGATATGATGTGAAACGGGGTTTGCATGGTTTGTTTCAATATTTCGGCAACCCGTTTTCCCACCGATGTCCCAGATAACGGAATCACTTTTGGATCATTTATCGGCCCGCTTACCCCGACAGGAATGGCGACAAGGGTTCCGCCTAAGATTCGCCCGAAAATGGGTATTTTTTCAACAACAGAGTCTACGGTTGTCAAGGGAGATACAAGAAAGGCGAAATCTGCTTTTTTGGTTAGTATGTCCATTTTACCGGTACCGGCCATGTTCAACGAGTTAGAAGTCAAGTGAGCTTCGTTTAAATTCAGTGAACCGTTGGCTATGCCGAGATTTAAAAAAATGGTTTTGTAGTGAAAATCATTCTTTTGCAAATCAGCCACATCACCTTGGATCAAATTATTGATTGAAAAATACGTTAATATATTAGTGAAAAAGCCCGGGCTTCCAATATTGACGATATGTCCATTGACAACATTGACTTTAACCTCACCTTTCATATTACGAATAAATTGCTCTTTTGTTTTGCCTTTAGATGTAAATACGCCATTTAAATATAGGTCGCCTTTTATACGTTCGGATGTATAACGCGCTGGCAGGCATTCGTTGGAATGCAATGATATGTTTTTTTTAGTTACAGGAGAAAATTTCATCCACACGTTTTGCGGCGAAATTTTTATCACTCCCAAGGTGGCGATTTTACATAAATTAGCTTGTGTTATTTCTATGGTGGTCAAATTTTCATTAATCGCTATCGAGGCTTGCATGGGCGCCCAGTGATATTCGCCATAAAAGAAATGTTCGCAGTTAAACTGAATTTTTCCGTATACGTCAGGTTTGTTGCCTGGACTTTTTTTGCGTTGACCGGATTGACTTTTCGTTTTTTTCTTTGTCAGCGCTTGCGCAATGCGCTGCATGTCAAAAGTATCCGAAAATATATGAAGATCAAGTCCTGGAGGCCCCTGGTTCATGTTTACATCACCTTCCAGAGATACGTTTTGGTCTTCCCATGTCAAATCAAGGTTGTGAATCATCAGGTTCCCGCCATGGGCAGTAACGCAACCCGAATTGATTCGAACCGGGCTTGTGCCTGGACCCGGCGTTTTTACCGGAAGCTGTACTTTCCGGATACTGACATCGCCTTGAACGAAAAGCGGGCTTGGCGCATCCGGGTGGTAAAGCGCTTGGAGATCACCTCTAATCCATGCTCCGGCAGGTTGGCTCGACGGCCAAAGCTTGGATAACGTCATTTCAGATAAGTTCCCGTTATAATATAAGCTCCATAGGTTAGTCGCCTTTATGTGGCTCAATCGTGCTGAAGCGTTCGAAACGTCGTCCTTGATGACCAGTTTTTCAAGATTAAACAAATCAGCACTTACCGTCAGTTTGGTGGAGACGTTTAAATCCCCGGCAAACGAAAAATCACCTGAAAATTGGTTAACCTGGCTTTTATCACGCAAAAACGAGGCATTGGTTATGACAATGGATTGCTTTAAACGATACCGGGATGGGATATCCAAGATTTTATTAAGCCATCGCACCGACTCGATTCCAAGTTTACCGTCTGTCCCGGCTTTGATTTGCACTTGCTCGGAAAGATAGTCTGTAAGTTTTACCGACCCTTGAATTTGAGTATCCAAGTGCTTTAAAACGAAGCTGTTAGAAGAAAACAGTTTTGGCGTTACGCGAAATTGCCCTTTTGCAACGGTTACTGTTCCGGGTATGTTATTGATAACGAGGCTTAATTTTTCAACCTTGCCGGACGCGCTGAAATTCAACTGTGCCGGTTTTAACAATGGGCCGTTGGCCGTTACGCCTTTTAATGTAATCAATCCGCCCACCTGTTTAACGGGCATTGGCTGCGTGTCCGGCAAGTAGGATGACAACCATGGATAAAGTTCAGAGCACACCAGGCGGGCATTGAGTTCTTTGATGGCGATTTGCGGTTTTTGCGTCAATTCGGCGCTGCCGGTCAAATGATCAAAGGTCGAATTTTGCAGGTGTCCTCCAATATTTTCTAAGACAAGGCGTTTGTTTTTATACTTGAATTTGCCGCCGCCGCCGATCGTAAGGGGCATGGGTGCGTTGCCGTATTGGGCGGATAACGCGATATCTGCTCCGTAAAAGGCCCCTTTCTCAAACCCGATGTCTCCATTGACCTGATTCAATTCAAGATTCAAGTCAGCAAAGCAAAGCCGGACGTCCGTAATGTTCCCATTCACCTTAAGCCGGGTGTAATCCAACAGCTCTTTGACTGAATTGCCGGCCGCATGCATGCTCAGGCGGTTAACCGCACCGGCTTGTATATAGTCCAAGATAGTATGCAACTGCCTGGAATCTTGCGCCAGGGACAAAACGGCCGTCTTTACCGCCATAAGGTCTGCACCCGAGTTATGAATGGATAACTCGATTAAAGGAGCTAAAGAATCAGGCTCCTGATTAAATAATGCCCGCCCTGCCAGTTTTATTTGCGGATTGGCCAGAGTCAGTTGTCTGACCTCGGCCCGGATCTGACGTGCAGATAAATCTATTTTGGTTTCCAGCAAGGCTTGCTCTATGTCTAAGTGCTGTGCTGCTCGCCGGATACGCACTTTCGGAGCTTGAGCCTTCAGGTTAAAAACCGCCTTTTCCATCGCCGTGGTTTGGAATTCAAGGTCCAGATCAATTACTGTCTCAGGTATGATGTTTTGTTTATCGGGTAAGAATAACCGGGATAAAAGCGGTGTATTAATTTTATCCAGCCGTATGAAACCACTGCCACTCAGGTCTTGCATATCAAGACGGCCTTGGAGCGTGGCTTTTTTAATCACATCGGATTTTGCTTCGAGTTCTATGGATAATCGGCGGCCGGAAACTTTAATCATCAACTCCAGCTCACGCAAGCTGGTAATCTTTTTTCTGTCCCGATACAGCGCCGCATCCATGCTGCCGAGTTTTATAACCGAATTTTTCAAATAGGTCGCCACAACCTCGAGGCCCGAAGCCATTTTGTCTTTCAGCGCTTTTTCCGGGCCCTGTTTTTTTTTGGTAAAATCTTGCAATAACGGGGTGTTGTAAATTGACAGCCTTGATGAATCCACGGTTAAGGCATCGATACGAACTCTGCCGATAAGCAACTGTAAAAGTTTCGGATTAACGTGTACGGCCGAAATGTCAGCCGATACATATCCGGGCATGTCAAATTCAATTCCGGTAATCTTTACACTCAGGGATGGCAAAAGCCTTAAGTCCAATTTCGCAAAATCAAGCTTAGCGTCAATTGCCTTTTCAGTGGCGGCGATAATTTTGGCTTTAATTGAAGCAGAGTTGATAAGAGCGGGCGCGATAGCCGCTATGATAACCAGCAGTACAGCAATGATTCCCAGTATAACAGCCGCTTTTTTTCGCATTAATCCGCCTCCGGCCATAACCTTTTTGAACTAAGAGCCTGTTTGGCAACGAATAAATAAAATCTAATGCAATTTACCCTGAATCAGGCGGATAAAACAACCCGATACTCCACTTGCCTTTCTGCGGATTGTGTTGTTTCCGATCATAACTTAAGGCGATTGGCGGAAAAGAATATACCAGATTGAGCTTCGATTTTTTTTCGTATTCAAGGCGTGCCAAAGTTTGCATACTTTACGTATTCGGGCTTTGGCATAACGCAGAAGACGGAAAAAAAGACATACAAGATGGTATATTCTTTAACAGAAATCGCCTAAGGCTCGCAGGGATACAAATCCAACAAGAAACAAGGCCCTTAGCACCGGCGGCTACATCTCGGACAACCGTGTTATGCAAGGCCGCACCGCTGAAGGTGACCTAATAAGTACCCGGTCAGGCAATCGGAAACGCTTGTAACATACTGATATTACACGGGGTAAAAAATAAGCCAGTTACTATTTAGAGCCTGGATTGGCAAATGCGGTTGCTCTGCAAAAAATATAAGGCTGTAAAAAGGCTGGAAATCCCGGCTTTCAGACTGTCTTTGGGTCCTTGGAAGTTGCAAATGCAGCGTTATTGCGCCGCTGCAAAAATCAGGGAACAATCCAAACCGCCTGATTTTCTATTTTTTGCAGTACGTAACGGGAAATGCTTCCGAAATGTAAACTTTTGGCGGTTCCGCGCTTGCCGACAACAACGGTGCCGAAACCGCCTTGCCGGGCTGCCTCACATATCGCCTTGCCAGCAAACAGTTTATTGGAAACGATATTCAAATCAAAACTTTGTCGGGAAAAACCGTTACTCTCAAGAACGGTTACAACCTGGCTGTAAAAGTCATCAAGGCATTTTTGATTATTATCCAAAAGCAGATTATCCGCGACAGGATTTACTGTACCCGAAAGGTTGACTTCGCAAAAATCCCGCAATTTTGGCCGGATATGAATCATGTTGATTTTCACCGCGCCGCTTGAGCTAAGCATGAATGCAAGATGGTCCAATGCGCGCAACGATCTGGAAGAACCGTCAATTGCTAAAACAATGTCATTGGACCGGATCTGGCCATCTACTACCCAAACCGGAATAAGTTGGGAATGGCACACAATATTGGCGGTTAAACTGCCGAGAATCAATCCGTGCAAATACCCCAAGCCCCGGCGGCCAACCAAAACGGCGTCAAAGGATAAAGCCTGGCAGATGGCCATAATATCATCTGCTGTGCCGGCAACCTGGGGCTGAGTTCTCACGCTAACGCGCTGCTCGGGTATACCCAGTCTGATCAATTGTTCCCGGTAAGCTTCCAGCATAACATTGGCAGCCTCACTGTTTTTTTTAACCAGCTTGTTCAACTTATTTTCCGCTTTGAGGCTTTTCATGGCTTCGTCTATCAAATAGCGTGACACCTGTGGCTGGATATGAAGCAAAGTGATGCTCAATTCAGGTATTACTTTGGCCATTGAAGCTGCGTACGTAATGGCGTTGGCGGAATAAATGGAATCATCAACGCCAACGGCAATCATTTTTTGCATAAGATCTCCTTAGGCGATTTGTGTTAAAGAATATACCATCTTGTATGTCTTTTTTCCCGTCTTCTGCGTTATGCCAAAGCCCGAATACGTAAAGTATGCAAACTTTGGCACGCCTTGAATACGAAAAAAAATCCTGCTCAATCTGGTATATTCTTTTCCGCC
>JAAERL010000259.1 GCA_024230435.1 Desulfobacteraceae bacterium | reverse complement strand
GATTTAAAATTGATAAGTTATTCGAGTATAGAGTCGGGCAGGAGGCTACTCTTCAGTGGTGTCAGGGAACAGTGGTAAAGTTATTGAAGGAGAATGATCGTTTCTATATTGTTGAGGTTGAGTGTGATAAAGAATTTTTGTCAGATGGGGATCAAAAGAAGTTACGGGAAAAGTTATTGAGAACAAAATGGAATCCAGAAAGCCAGGCGACGGAGCTTGGCGGCAGGATTTGCGTCATAAAATGCTTAAATAGTGACTTATTATTTCTATTTCAGTATGTGTTGTGAATAACAACACCTTCTGATGGGTTACTAATCATTTGCTATAAGTGTTGTAATCTAGTTAGAACTTTATATGGACATATGATAGTGATATGTGCCGATTAGTTAGTGAAAAAGGGTAAAAACGAGTGAAAACGGCAATTTTTGGCCTTTAACGTTAAAAAAGGTCTTCCTGGTGATTTTTTTTCAAACAATAACTTCTAATGGGTTCCTAATCATTTGCTATAAGTGTAGTAATCTATTTAGAACTTTATATGGGCATATGCTAGTGATATGTGCCGATTAGTTAGCAAAAAAGGGTAAAAACGAGTGAAAACGGCATTTTTTGCCCTTTAACGTTAAAAATAATCACCTTCCTGATGATTTTTTTTCAATTTTTTTTGTACTATATGTTTCAACCTATTTGAAGTAGGAATCAATCATAAAATAGAAGAAAATAAACAAAAATATTTTCAGTGGGTCTATCAGTGCACCCCCTAATGATGGCCGTGTGCAGGGCCGCAGGTATGGACGGCTCGGCTGGCCCTGCCTTGTTCATGACCTTGGCTGTCACGGCCTTGTCCGTGCCATCACTAATGATCGCGGTGGTGGGCATGATGGCCGCAGGCATAGCCGTGGGCATGGATGGTGTGGGCATAGACGGCTGGGCTGGTGTGGCGTCCTCCGTGCCGTCACGAACAAGCGCGGTGGTGGGCGTGATGGCCGCGGGCGCAGTCCTGGGCAATAAAATGAAGGTAAGACACGATTTTGTTCACCTTTGGTTTTTTTGACAACGGTGTTTTCTCTTTCATTGTCCAACCTAACATAATTTTTACCTGTTCCGCTTTCCACCCCCACAAGAAAATG
>JAAERL010000258.1 GCA_024230435.1 Desulfobacteraceae bacterium | reverse complement strand
GCTATAGCGCAACTGATTAAAATCACACGTATCCATAGTGACGCTAATTGGCATTGGATTGTAAAGTACCCTGAGTGAAAGCGAGTGAATAAGCATAGCCGATTGAGCAAAGAATCCTGGTCCACAGGACCGGACTTTTGGCTCGCTGCCCCCCAAAGGGGAAGGGGGATTAACCGCGGGCTGTGGAATTTTATCGATTTATATGTCAGAGCTTGGCGGCTCTGACATAGCCCAAAGGACCAGGTTTTCTATTTTTTTATAAAATGAATTCTATTGTTTTTTTGAACGCAGATATCGCTCTTTGAAAAACTAATGTATGAGATTATTGCGCCCATTTATTAGCGCATTGATTCTCTATATCTATTCAAATCTGCGATAAAATGTTTTAAGACTCTATGGTATTTTTAAATTGAAAAGGAGATCTTCAGAAAGCATAGAATTGATTTAAACGATTTTTGTAAAAGAATACAATATGTTAACAGGTAACTTTTTAACAGTTGACATCTCAACAGATATCACTTTGTTTGCCTTTTTTTTGCATCTGATTAAGTTACGCAAAAACTGCCAATACGGCAAGCAGGCAAACTTTGGCACGCCTTGAAGACGAAAAAAATCAAAACGCAATACCTGCGATATTTGGGAGCATTAAGGTATTATTATATAGTTTCAAATCATTATATAAAATACTTTGTTTCTATTTCTACCCGCCAAGTTTAGTCAATCCAACAAAACACACCTCATTAGCGCTCTTATACCCAGAAACAAATAAAGCTTAACCTTTGAATCTAACGATTTTTTTTTAATTTCCCAGCCGGGAATTACTTGAGGAGGGCTTAACTAATGAGAAAACACGTTTTACTTGTTTTTTTGCTTTTATGTCTTTTAAGTATCGCCAATCCGGCCGTTGGAGCGTTTCAGGAGCCATCCATGGCCGATTATACAGCCTTTCCCCTATTTATATCTCAATCAGTTGAACCCAATATCATGATCATGCTGGACAACTCCGGAAGCATGAATTTACCCGCCTATGCGAACAGCGAGGCCTATTCGGGCTTACCTTACGCAATCGCAGAGAGTATTTTATCAAATAAAATAAAGTCACCCTATGATGATATTGAGGAATTAATTTCCACCAAAAACGTCCTGAACAATAATGATTTAGATTTAGCTAACGTTAACAGACCTGGCAGCGACATCCTTGTCGGGCTTCGTTTTCAAGACGTGGGCATTGGCCAGGCAGCCACCATTTTATCGGCTTCAATTGACTTTGTATCCAATAGTAGTTGTACAGATGCGACCAATTTGGTTATCACAGGAGAGGCCAGCGACGATGCCTCTGTGTTTGAAACTACAGATGGCAATTTAAGCTCCCGGACATCAACAACAGCCAGTGTCTCATGGAATAGCGTCGCCTCCTGGAGTACCGGACAAACCTACACCACGCCGGATCTGACCAGCATTGTGCAGGAAATCGTAAACCGCAGCGGCTGGTCTAAGGCAAGCTCTATGGCATTTGTTTTATCCGGTTCAGGGTTCCGGCAAGCCTACGCTTTCGAAGGTGACCAGAATTTAGCGCCCGTATTAAAAATCACGTTCCAAAAGGACTCTGAAACTATGCGCTATTATGGCTATTTTAACCCCGATTACTTTTACACATACGGCAGCAATAGATTTAATCTGGCCTATAAAAAAATATCTTATAATTCCGTCTCGAAAAAATGGATTGTACAAGACCTCAACGGCGCCAGCACCACCCTGGACGATTCGGGAATTGAAAATAAGGAGCTTTGGGACGGAAACTGGCTCAACTGGCTTTGCATGCGGCGAATCGATGTTATGCGCAAGGTTCTGATGGGAGGTTTGGCCACAGCGCGTACAGGCGGAGGCAACCAGGTAAATTATGGCGATAATACTTCCAGTTCATATTCGGTAACGTTTAATTCTTCCGCCGGATCGGCCGTATCGCCTTTCAACGGTTCGTATGAATACTACATCGACAAACAAAAAATTTCAGTCAGCGGTCTGAAATATTATATTCGGGTTCAAAAGGACGTCGATTATGAACCTGAAAACTTTTTAGAAGGCAATCTGGCCGGTGTGCTCCAAAAAATTGGAGACGAGGCCCGCTGGGGAAATACCTGGTTTAATGACGGAGTCAAGGAAAGCGGCGCGACAGTGGCGCACACCATCGGCACCAACATAACCACCTTGATTACCACTTTGCAAAATAAAAGCTGCAACACCTGGACCCCGCTGGCCGAATCATACTACACGGTCATGCAATACTTCAAACAAAAAGACCCGAAAAGCGGTTTGGGGTACCCTAACAACGCAGTGCCCAACGCCAATCAAGGAGATGATCCTTATTATAACGGAATTCAATATGTCAAATGCAGTAAAAGTTTTGTTATTTTATTAACGGACGGCGCTTCCACCAAAGATGCCAAAATCCCAGACGAATTTAAAGATTATGACGAGGACGGGGACCTAATTTCTTGCAACGAGTCAACCGAAAGCGGATG
This sequence comes from Desulfobacteraceae bacterium, assembly GCA_024230435.1. Lineage (GTDB taxonomy): Bacteria > Desulfobacterota > Desulfobacteria > Desulfobacterales > Desulfosarcinaceae > UBA2230. Next base: position 1,237 of record JAAERL010000258.1, on the reverse strand, counting down.
CCAGTACCCAGGCGGAGGAACGGGCCATCTGGATGATGTCGCTTTATATGCCAGAACCAATGATCTTCGTGATGACTTGGAAGATGATCAAAATCTTATTCTCTATACCATTTATGCCTTTGGCAGTGACGATAACGCGCGCAGCCTGCTTCAGGACGCGGCCCGCAACGGAGGCTTTGAAGACCAAAACGGTGACAATCGGCCGAACTTGACCACAGAATATGATGCAGACAAGGATGGGGTGCCGGACACCTATTTCGAAGCCAGCGATGGCTATACTCTGGAGTCCAAGCTATATGAAGCAATAACTGATATTCTCAAACGCGCCGGATCAGGTACGGCCGCATCGGTATTGTCCACTAACAGCTCAGGTGAAGGCAATACGCTGCAAGCCTGGTTCAGGCCGCATGTGGTCTCAAATCTGGTAAAGGCGAAATGGCTTGGTTATATTAACTCATTATGGGTGGACACGTATGGCAACCTGCGTGAGGATACCAACGAAAATGCCCAATTAGACGACAGCGACCTGGAAATCTCATTTGAAATTAATGCAGATGGCGACACTGTCATCAACCGGGCAGGTTTAATCAATCCTCTTGATGATCTCAAAGCTATCTTTGAAGTTGGTGATCGCCTGGCCGAACGCGAACCCAACTCACGAAAAATATTTACCTGTATTGACAAAAACAGCGATGGCCAAATTATCGACACATCAAGTGATCCTTATGACGCAAGTGGTGAAATCCTGGCTTTTAACACTGCCAACGCCTCGCAATTGCAGCCCTACCTTGGCGTTGCAAGCGATTCTGTCTGGGGCGATAGCAGCGCCGGCTTAGGCGCAACCATAGATGAGCGTGCAACCAATATTATATCCTGGGTCAGAGGCGCCGATATCGCCGGCTTGCGAAACCGCACCCTTGACAACGTGACCTGGCCATTGGGCGATATTGTCAATTCCAGCCCTGTCATTATCAGCAAGCCGCCTGAAAAATTCCATATCTGGTACAGCGATCTGTCCTATAAAACCTATTATGATGCTGTAAAAAACCGTGAAACGGTCATTTATGTTGGGGCCAACGACGGCATGCTCCATGCCTTTACCTCGTGGCAATACGATTCTGACAATACAGCTTACGTAAAACCGTCAGGTGCAAGCGCGGATGAACGAATTGGAGATGAGTTGTGGGCTTTTGTCCCCCAAGCCGTGCTGCCCCATTTAAAATGGATTTCCCATGAG
>JAAERL010000257.1 GCA_024230435.1 Desulfobacteraceae bacterium | reverse complement strand
GCCCGGACCATCCAGCAAACCGGGGTTCAAAGCCGCCACGTTGCACGACATTTCGGAAGGTCTTGGGGGTTGTTTTGGTTGTGGAGAGCTCATCAGGGAGAAGAAGAGGTGAGTTTTGGGGTCAAAATTCATGGATTTTGCCAGTTTTGACCACCTTTTTATTTCTTTCTCCTCTTCTCGAGGGAGTTAGACCTTCGGAATTTTTTTACCTGACGCGTCTTTGCAATGCCGAACAGGTAAAAATAAGCGGAAGGGCTGGATTGAAATAGCGGGCGCGTAAAAAATCCGCCTCACTAAAAAATGCGATTTAATACGCCCCGTACAGTACAGAAGCAGTAGTATCCCTAAGATACCAATCCTTTCAAAGCAGCGCATCAAAGTTCAATCAAAATCTTTCATTTGATGACAACCAGTTCCTTAAAAGCTACCAAGGATGACATACAATCAACCCATTCTCTCTCAAGCCATTCCATCAATGTCAATTGAATCACAAATGTAAAACCTACTCCACCAAGATTGAATCATGGAAAGCTGGAGAGAGAGTCTACTGCGACAGATTTCAAGATG
>JAAERL010000256.1 GCA_024230435.1 Desulfobacteraceae bacterium | reverse complement strand
TCAACAGTTCGGACCTGATGATTCAGACACCAATCATCTAAAGACTGAATAGGGTACAAGACCTTCCTTCCATACTTAACATATGCAGGACCCCGGCCTTGGCACCGCCAATTCGCAAGTGTTCCAGCATCAATACTGTATATGTCCTCAACCTCTTTTGGTCTTAAAAATTTCCGATCCATCTTACAAACCTCCTTTTTATTGACTCAAAACTGTCTTGATCTCATTAAAGATATATTAGGTAGCCGGTTTATTCGGCACCCGTCTCTTTCTGCTGTACACTGGATAATTTTGGGTATTTTTGAGGACTAATTTGAGCTGAATATCGAAAGTATCTATTGAATTCTGGAAGCTTCGAAACACCCAAAAAAAACAAAGGAACGGGAATTTTATAAAGTGGACAAAAATTGCGCCGGATTTGGGTTCGTCTACAAGGCGACAGGCATATTTTAAGTGTTTGACCTGTTACGTAACGCAGCTTAACGAACCAAAAAACAAGTCATAGGCCGAACTTTATAAATTCACATTTCTTAGTTCTCGGTTTTCGGGCTCTACGAAGGTAATTTTCGTATGTCCGTTATCTTTGGCAGAGCCAAAAGACAGCACCGTAAAAAGCACGGGCAAAACTATCTGATCGTTAACCGGCACTTGTTATGCCTTTAATTAATATAATAGAAAGCGGGTTTAGCGGATGGATGCAGGTTAAACAATTTTTTTCGATTAATTAGGTGAATAGCGGGGTAAAATAGATCCGATCAGCTTGTCCCGAATTACATTTTTGCGCATTTTGGGACAAACTTAAAAACATGCAAATGCTAAATTGGTATTGAGGTTATGCCGGACTTGGTAAGGTATCCGGCCTCTTCTATATGATCGTTTTGTCACCGCATAAAAATATTTTACAGAATTTTCAGGCAAATTTTCCAAAACCAAAACGAAACACCTTATTGACAGATCATAAAAAATCGAACAGCTAATTTTCCATTATAATCAACACCGTGAGAGCCAAAATATAAGGACTTTTAAAAAAACTAATGGTAACCTTTGGTATTTTTAAAAAGGCCTGTTTTTGTATCTTTTTATAATATATCAGATGTTTATAAGCAAAATGAGAAATTTTCGGCCTATTTTATCATGCAGATAGCCACACCTCAGAGCTCATATTGCCAGCGATCAAAACTTTTTAGAGCGTAGAGGCATCAAAATTACCAATGATACAGTCATATTCTATTCAACAACATTTTTTGCAATGACATAATATCGAAAAATCCCGTTTTGAAATTTTGATCATCAAAAAATATTAACTTTTACCTAAAAGTTAATATTATTCTTTCCGCTCCACGTTAGCTATCTGATTTTCTTCACAATATTTTATTTTTTACTTGACTCTAAATTTCGGTGTGTTAAAATTATATTAACTTTCAACTGATATTTATTACATTCTTAATATTCGGCTATTTTTCATATATTTTTAAGAAAAAGATGGAAAATTAATGCAAAAATACAACCCAAATAAAAATCACCCCCAAAAAGGCGATAGAATCAAGGTCGAGCCGATCCGCGATTTAAAAGATATCAGGGCAATCAAACAGCTTTTGGATAACCGGCCACGAGATTTACTTTTGTTTATAATGGGAATTAACAACGGTCTGCGCGCAGGGGATCTGTTAAAATTGAAGGCGCGTGATGTCGAAAAATTAAAACCCGGCCAATCCATCACTATAAAAGAAAGTAAAACCAGCAAAGAAAATATTTTAATGATTAATAAAGCAGTATATAAAGTTTTGCAAAAATACATGGAAACATTTAACCCGAAAGGTGATAAATATCTGTTTTTTAGTCAAAAAAGAAACGGATCACTCTCGATACAAGCAGTTCATGCAATGATCAAAAAATGGACAAAAGCCATTAATTTACAAGGGAATTATGGAACTCATACGCTGAGAAAAACCTTTGGCTATATTCAAAGAACCCAGTTTTGTGTGGGATTTGAAGTGTTGGCCAAGCGCTACAACCATTCGAGTCCGGCTGTAACTATGCGATATTTAGGCATTACAGCAGATGAGATAAATAATTGTTTGATGAATGAGATATAATCAGCACCTGCAATCTCATAGCATCAAACAGCCGAAATATTAACTCTAAACGAAAAGAAGCATATGCCAAAAGAAAAACTTATAGAAACAATCCGAAGAATTTTAAAAACAGATTTCGATTTAGAATTCTTATTAAAACTAAATAAAGAAGAAATAGAAACTCTACTGGCCTGCATCAGAGCTGGCATCGGAAAGTAATTACATTCTGGCAACAACAGGATCAGAATATCTAATAACAGGCCCAGCTATAATTGCCTCAAACAATGTCAATTCAATTGTAATTATTGGTATTTTTATGTGTCTGCTAAGCATTGACATTTGAGGCAAAGGGCTTTTTGGGGCTTAAAAAAAACATTTAATTTGTTAAGTCTAAATTTTTATTGTCAAACCATTACCATCAATAATTATGTTCTAATTTTTCATGTTAGAAGCGATATACAATAGGAGTATTTAATGCTTATCCAATGGCTTTTTAATCTATAGTAATAATCTGATCAACACGAAAAGATAGTAATTCCAAAGTTTTCCCGATATCAGGATCATAAGGCCATCATTACACTGTGTCAACACAAGCTCCACTGCGGTCAAGCCGGATGTAATTGAAGCCACGTTTGTGAGCATATTCCAGTGCATGGCAAAACGCCTCAGAGCTTCCCAACTCAATATAATCCTGCAAATTATTAACATTTTCATCTGTTGGTATATAAATAAAATAACCTTGCGCAAACCTAATAACGTATGCTGTACAAAATTCCATAACTGATTCCTTTCCCTTTTCTTGTTTAAGCATGCTAAGAATTTTCGCTATACTAAAAATTATTGTTTTTACTTTTCCATCTCTATTCATGTACGGCTTAGATATACCACATCATCCCTATAAAATCAAAGCAGAATTATACTTACTTAAAAAAAAACATCTATTCGCGTCAAATTACCAAACTCTGTATTTATTATATATAAGGAAGAAGGATTATGTTTTTTTAAACCAGATTTGCGGTAAAAACCATAGAAGCGCCAATAATCTGAATGCAATGGATAAAATTGTTTGTATTTTATGGGGTGCTTGTGGTATATAAAACATTAACTTCAATCCCACAGATTTAAAAAGGAACCGGACATTATCAAAGAGGAAAATAACCATGGAAGAAATCAATAACATAACAATTTGCCGGGATTGCCGAAAAATATTTAAAGGCATTGCTCAAATTAACGAAAAAAAGGAGCTGGTCTGCCCGCATTGCAGTAGCGATAACATTGTCTTAGCGACTGCGTGTGTAGTCATTGACTGGTTAATACCCAAAACGCGCTGCTGCCCGGAATAGCTGTGGAACGAGATGTTTAAAATTCTTCAACAAGAATTGCCTAAACAATCCCATGCGCCTGCCCTATTTTCAAATGCGCATTTTTTAACAACCCAAATACCAGAGGTTAGTTTTCCTCTGCATTGACCAAAGGAGAAAGCATGCCAAAAAAACAATTACGAACGATACACAGCGACCCGCCGGAAAAAGCAGATAACAACCTGATCCCTGTTTGGCGCGGCGCTACTGACAAGACAAAGCCAATAAAAATGTGGTGTAAAAAATTCGGCTACCCCCATAAGACCACATGCGGCGAGACAATGTATGTAAACACCCATTTTCGAACAGAGCCGCAAGCCTGGGACCGGCTTATGAACGATTCGAATGCTAATGTCAGGCTTGCCGCATTGGACGTGCAAATGGCTAAAAAAAGGCTTGAGATAGCCCGGAAAATAGAGGCTAAGGCAAGCAGGAATTTTTCCCAAACAAAACAAAATTTTTATCATCGGTTTTATAACAGCTCTGAAAAAAAATCGGCTTAACGCCTTTCCTATTACTACAAATAGATAGGAATACAAAAACAGCAAAGGAGGTTAGCAAAAAACCAGAGATGCCAAAAAAAAAACGAAATTTTAAATCGTCTAAAAAAAATTTGTCAAAAATACAGATAGTAAGCTGTGTATGGGAGTGTCCCAAATTACGCAAAATGAAATTTGGGACACCTTATATGAAAAATTTTTGGAAAGACCTCAGTACAGCAGCTATTGCGGCTTAAGGTGTTAAAAAATGGCGGAAAAAAAAATACTGCATTTAACACTCCATCGAATATGGTTCGATATGATTGCCACGGGAATGAAAAAAGAAGAGTACCGGACCATTAAAAAATACTGGAAAACAAGGATAGAGGGCCAAAGTTACGATGAAATTTTCTTTAGAAATGGATATCGCAACTATGCTCCCTTTATGATAGTCGAGTACAATGGCTGGTATTTTGGAACTTTCGAGGGAAAAAATGTTTACGTTTTAAAATTAGGCAAAATATTAAAAATTGCTAACTGGGAAAAGCCATCTGAGATACCAACTGTTGATGGTAAATAGGGTGGCTTACTTTTTTTAGCTTCAGACAAAGGAGGCGGTGTTTACTCTTCAGACTTAATACCGGAATCTTTACACCGAATATTAGATGCAAACAATTCAAGGAATTTTACAAACTATCAAACAACAAAAGGCCGTTGATAACGGACAAACCTTTATCATGGCCAGCATGCTGCTTTCCGACAGATCGACAGTAACCATAGCCGGTCCGTTTTTAAATACGCCCGAAACCGGAGCCAACATAAGCTTAAACGGCAATTGGATTGACCATAATCGCCACGGACACTTATTCCGTTTTTACAAAGGCTGGATTAGTTCAAATTTTACACATCAAAAAAACAAAGACTTTCAGGGTGAACGTTTGTCTAAGCCTGCTGTTTCTGAATCTGAGCCTGAGTCCTACACCGTTATTTGTGGAGAACTTTCAAATATCCGTTACAAAAAAGACATTGATGACATGTGGGCGTTTTGTATAGCCGAGCTCAAGGTTAAAAAAGAGCCTAAACCAATCTGTATTCTGGGAGAAATGGTTAAGCCTGTTATTGGCGACCATATAAAGCTAACCGGCCAGTGGCTTAATCATCCAAAATTTGGCCGGCAATTCAAGTTTTCACTTTGCGAGATGGTCACGCCCGACAGCATTGATGGCATAGAAGCCGTGCTGTCATCAGGGCGCATTCGAGGCATCGGCGCTAAACTGGCTAAACGTATAGTCAAACAGTTTCAAATGAAAACATTTGATATTATAGCAAATGAACCCGAACGACTAAAACAGGTCAATGGCATTGGAGATGAAAAACTTAAAAGGATCGTTCAAAGCTACCAAGAACAAGAAGCGATTATCCCGATTTTAAAATTTTTACAGCAATACGGGATCTCTTGTGGCTTTGCCAACAAAATCTGCAAACGCTATGGCTTGAACGCTATCTCGGTAGTTTCACAAAATCCCTACAAATTGGCTGAAGATATCCCCGGAATTGGCTTTAAATCCTCGGATGATATCGCAAAGGCCATGGGGTTTGATTCTCACAGCCCTTTCCGGATCAAAGCTGCAGTGCTGTACACGCTGCGGGAAAAAAACAAGCAAGGGCATGCTTATTACCCATTTGACCTTCTTACCACTGAGGCCACACAAATACTGGGCCTTGGCGCCAATGAAGTACGAAAAGTGATAGAGCACCTTGACCGGCAAAGAATCGAAGCGCGCACCGGTCAAAAGAAGGCAGACCGGTTTATTTACATCGAACGAACCGAAAATAAATGCTCGGCTGACGATCCTGTATGGACTCCCAAATTATACCATGCGGAATTTAATATCTGCCAAAGACTTAAAGGCATAAGCTTTCAGTTAAATTCCAACCACAGATTAGGTCAGAGCCTTGAAAAGGCCATTAAAAAATTTGAGTATACGACGAGTATCACCCTGGCGAAAAACCAGAAAAAAGCCGTTGAGACGGCCTGTAACAACAAGATTTGTGTGATCACCGGAGGCCCTGGCACAGGCAAGACAACTCTTATCAAATGCATCGCCTCAATTTACGAGTCCCGGAACAAATCAGTTGTTATGTGCGCTCCGACTGGCCGGGCGGCCAACAGGATGAATGAAGCAACCGGGCGGATGGCAAGCACCATTCATCGGTTGCTTGAGTTTTCATACGCTGAAGGTTTTCTGCGCAATGAGAATAATCCTTTAGATGGCGATCTGTTCGTGGTCGATGAAACCTCCATGGTCGATACTTACCTGATGAGCGACTTTTTAAAGGCCATACCGGCCGAAGCCACCTTGATCCTGGTAGGCGATATCAACCAACTGCCGTCTGTTGGGCCCGGAAACGTGCTGACCGATATCATCACATCGGGAAAAGTGCCTGTTGTCGAGTTGTCTCATATTTTCAGGCAGGCCGAGCAAAGCACTATTATCACCAACGCACATAAAATCAATCACGGACAGATGCCAGATATGCCCGGACCGTCCGCTCAAAATGATTTTTGGTTTTACCATATGACTGACCCGATACAGATTCAGCAACAAATTGTATCGATAGCAATAGATGAGATCAAAAAACTGGCCAGCAGTGATCACTGCCAGGTGCTCACGCCCATGCACCGCGGCCCTTTGGGTACCCAGGTATTAAACGATGTTTTGCAAAAAGCCCTGAATCCGCAAAAGCTTTTTGTTCAACGCGGCAGTGTTACTTTCAACATACACGATAAAGTCATGCAAATCCGAAACAATTATAACAAGCAGGTGTTCAACGGCGACATTGGCCATATCGCAAACATTGATACAGATGAAAAAGTACTAACTGTAAAGTTCGGCTCCCGGCAATCTTCTCTGCCTGTCGAGTATGATTTTTCTGAACTTAATGAACTGGTGCTGGCATATGCCAGCACAATCCACAAATCGCAAGGCTCTGAATTTGAAACTGTAATTATTCCAGTCACAACTTCACACTTTATCATGCTTGCAAGGAATTTGATTTATACCGCCGTTACCCGAGGTAAAAAAAAGGTAGTCGTTTTGGGAAGCAAAAAGGCTATGGGAATTGCGGTCAATAATAACAAAATTCAACAACGCTTTACCAGGTTAAAACAAAGGCTGATTGGACAAGAACACGGAACACAATAGTTGAGCCTAAAAAACAAATAAGAAAGGAAAAAAAGAAATGACAAATTTAATTGAAAAATACAATCAAGCTTCACCTATCGTTTTGCCGTATTATACAACAATCATAAGAAATCCAGACGATACATCTATCCCGGTGGATCTGATAGGAGGCCCTTGCAGTTTTTGCCCGTCCAATCGTATTTGGAAACTTCGCGGCACGATCAAAGAATACTCTAAATACCAGAATATTGATTTTGACTTCGGCGGAACCTGTCCGAAATGCCATAACATCACATTTTTCAAATTTCGATGGTATCCATTTCAGAAACGGATGGTGCAGATTACGCCAGACAATACGATAGATTATGATACCGGAAAAATAACGATTGTGGATATCATTCGCCGATTTTTTTATCGAATTTGCGCGTTTGGACAAAATGACTATTAACGGGATGCAAATTTTACGTTTTTAAAAGATCACTATCTATCCCAAGCTGAGCAATTTTTAGGGGCTGTTGCAAAATACCCCTCACTCAAAAATCTCAAGCGCAACGCCCTTTCCGCTTTTTGCAGATGCCGAAAACAAAAGATGACGTATGGCTTCGGCATTACGCCCCTGCTTGCCAATGATTTTTCCTACATCCTTTTTGGCAACTTTAAGCTCGAAAACCGTAGTCTGAATTCCCTAAATTTCGCTTACCGAAACATTGTCAGGATCATCAACCAGCGCTTTTGCGAGGGGTGTACATCGTGAGGCATACACCTACTCGACCCTGAGGGGGAGGTTCCCTCGGGCTACTCAACCACCTAAAGATCAAAATAGAAAAACCGATAGTTAATTATTAAGGCTCTATTGTAACTCAATTCACATCGTATCTTGTTCAAACATTCCAATCTTTTTTTGTCTTTTATTCTACGGAACAGAGCAATATTGAATGACAAAAATTGCGCCGCTCAATTTTGTTTTCCTGTTTTTACATCGCGCTAAATCGTCTCTTTATCGTCGAATTTAACTAAATGTTTTTAAATTATACATAGTTACTCGAACTAAAAGTAAAAAAAAGATTAATTAGAAAATCGATTAATGTGTACACAAAACATTTCAAAGGAGAAAAAATGAAAAAAAAATATTTCTTTTTTTGTTTGCTATGCTTATTTGCTATTTTAACAAGTAATGGGCTCGCTTCCCCAACCATTATCGGCTCAGTCGATACGCCCTATTCTGCTATTGGCGTTACAGTTTCCGGTAATTACGCCTACGTAGCGGATGGTAAGAGCGGTCTTCAAATCATTAATATCAACGATCCTGCTAATCAGGCCATAGTCAGCTCAGTCGATACGCCCTATTCTGCTATTGGCGTTACAGTTTCCGGTAATTACGCCTACGTAGCGGATGGTAAGAGCGGCCTTCAAATCATTGATATCAGCGACCCAACTAACAACCCTGCCATAGTCGGCTCGGTCGATACGCCCGGTTTTGCTATAAACGTTACAGTTTCAGCCGATTATGCATATGTGGCAGATGGTTACAGCGGCCTTCAAGTCATTGATATCAGCGATCAAACTAACCCTACTATTGTCGGTTCGGTTGACACCTCCGATCAAGCTACGGGCGTTACAGTTTCCGGTGATTATGCCTACGTAACTGATGGTGAGAGCGGCCTTCAAGTCATTGATATCAACGATCCAACTAACCCTGCCATAGTCGGCTCGGTCGATACGCCCGGTCATGCTAGAAGCGTTACAATTTCAGATGATTATGCCTACGTGGCTGATGGTGGCCGCGGCCTTCAAGTCATTGATATCAGCGATCCAGCTAACCCGGTTATTATTGGCTCGCTCTATACGTTAGGCTATGCTAAAAATGTCACAATTTCAGGAGATTATGCCTATGTAGCTAATATTTACCACCTTCAAGTCACTGATATCAGCGATCCTGTTAATCCGATCTTTTTCTGGAAAATCGATACGCCCGGTCATGGTAGAAGCGTTACAGTTTCCGGTAATTACGCCTACGTAGCGGATGGTAAGAGCGGCCTTCAAATCATTGATATCAGCGACCCAACTAACAACCCTGCCATAGTCGGCTCGGTCGATACGCCGGTCATGCTAGAAGCGTTACAATTTCAGCCGATTATGCCTACATAGCTGATGGTTTCAACGGCCTTCAAGTCATTGATATCAGCGATCAAACTAACCCTACTATTGTCGGTTCGGTTGACACCTCCGATCAAGCTACGGGCGTTACAGTTTCCGGTGATTATGCCTACGTAGCTGATGGTGACCGCGGCCTTCAAATCATTGATATCAGAGATCCAACTAACCCTGCCATAGTCGGCTTGCTATATTCTTTGTTCAGAACTACCATCAAAACTCTTATTTGGAAGCCTTAACAAACTGCAGCAGTATGAAATAATCAGACTCCGATAACCAAAACCTATGGGGTTTTTCACCCCTTTGTTTAATTTTACCCAATAAGAGTTTGGACAAAAACCCCCTATTTGGAGCTGATCATGGACATGTCACTACCTTTTATGTAGTGCTTGTATTCCATTCGAAATAGATTTCTTTGATAATTCATCAAAATCGCGTCTTTTTATTAATAACTCTTTAAGTGAGACATCCTCCCCACCACCGTAGAGCATGTCAACCATCTCGTTTGAAAGCTTTTCCGCCTGAGCTTTTACCTTCAAGGTTTCAGATGTTTGAGAGCCATCCAATAAAGGCTCGGCTCTCTCAAATATTCTTTCGATTGTGTGATATCTGGCTGTAGACTCTTCAACTAATTTTTTCATGTCTGATAAATCATAGTTTACTGATGGTACTGAATTAAATATTTCAAGAAGTTCATAAAGTTTGGTGTATCTAAATGATAACACTTCACCACTCTGTCTTGTCTTTTCCACTTCAAGAAGACGTTTATTAGTCATCCTGATTTTAACGATTCCAATCACAGATGTTATAAATGCGGCTAAAACTCCTGAAGCGGATAAAATATTAACAGCAGGGCTGCTTAGAAAATTCAAAAATTGATCCATCTCCAATTACTCCGTGGGCACTAACGGACGCAGTCAAACCGCGCCGCGAACATGGATTAGATTGCCTAATAGATGTAAAATAATACGGCTATTTAAAAGACGAAATCGGTATAGGCTGCAGATTTACAGTCTATCCTGCCCTATGGTCGATTTATCCTACGAATTAGCAACCTATATCGTTGATATTTATAATATTACCGAATGCATATATCAGGAATCACAAGCTTTTTGCAACAGAATTCTAAAAATAACTCTAACGTGAGGTACGGCACCGAAACATGCGAAACCCTAGCAGTTCGCTTTTATGTTAACTGGTTGCAAGTTTTTTCATTCGGCGTATTATTTTGAAAATATGGCAAATATGTGTTTTTTTTCGGTTTGAAAAATGAACCGATGACACAGTTTGCCGCAAAGCCAGTAAATACAAAGATTCCGGTTCAACTCAACGAAAATGAGTTTGAGGAATTTATCTTGCCGTACTTATCGATGCCCAAAAGAGGGCCAAAGTGTAAAATAGGGTATTGGAAAGTATTCAATTATATTTTGGGGTTGTAAGCCGGAATCCTAGAAAATTCCGTCATAGGGTGACTCAATACTCATGTCACCAGCCGCGTGATTCAAATTGCGAGCACTCCCTGTCGTAAAACAAATGTTTTCCGACAGGACCAATCCGTACGCAAATATCATTTTTTCAACCCGTTAAAAATGTACGAAAAACACTGTCGCCATGGTATACCATGCGGAAATCAAATGGTAAGGAGTTTCCGTACATGCTTATCGGTTATATCCGGGTATCGTCCGGCTCAGATCGTCAAACCACGGACCTTCAGCGCGACGCGCGCATAACGGCGGGACTCGATCATGGCAGGGATGGAATGGGTGTAACGGAATTTTATAGGATTCCGGCTTACAACCCCATATTGGCTATATTACCGCGGAAGAGCATTCCAGAGAAGTGGCCATGGTTTGATGCGGTAAAGGGGAGTACAACCAGGAGGTAATGTTGAGCACACTTTATAGAGATATGTCGGTGGAAGAATTTGAGAATGGTTATTTCTACGCGACTGAACTGAAAGCTTTCGCTAAAGAGTTAGGCATTGATGTGGGAACCTTAAGGAAAAATGAGGTTGAAGACCATATCAAGGCCTATCTGTCAGGTAAGCAGGACACGTCACTACCTAAAAGTATTTCAAACCGGATTAGCAGTGGGAGTCGGGATAAACTTTCGCCCGACTCCTACGTTGTGAATTACGTCAGTGACAAAGCGACCAAAGCTTTCCTGAAGGAAGAGATCTCGAAGAGAGCTCCGGAGATCAAGGGTAAGTCCGGTCAATGGTACTGGCTGAACGATTGGCGCAAAGAACAGATCAGAAACAACCGCAAAATAACCTATCGAGAATTGATAAACCGGCTTTATGAGTTAATGACTACCAAGGGAAGGCTGCCCAGAATCCCCTCAACTCGGTTCAATAATTTCATCACCGATTTCATGGCGGATCCTGACAATTATGGAGCGACCCGGCAGGAAGCGATGGACGAATGGGAAAGATTGAAAAAGATGCCCGTTCAGAAAAATTATCAGGAATATAAAAAATTTCGAAATGAAACTGCCTGACAATTCTCTGAGTGCCTGCCGTTAGGCATGGAAATAAACGGTTCTTCCGTATGAATTGGATCGTCAGTATGCAAATATGCTGTTTCGAATTCTTTACGAGCAAAAGGTGTTTTTTCCAATTCATGAATCAGTTGCTTACGAGTATCGGTGTTTCTAACAACCTCAAACAGATTCACTAAATTTTGATCCAGGTCGTTGTACACCTCAAAAAAAGATTTTGGCTTTTTCAATAGAACACTTGCCGCACCCCCGTAAGGTTCAACGTAACATCGGTGTTCAGGGAACTGCGATATAATCCACGAAGCTAATCGCCATTTGCCCCCATGATATCTTAAAGCTGGCCGTCTAATTTTGCATGGAGTCATGAAAATCCTCTCCTTTTTCCCGCGCCTGTGACTGCTCCCGGCAATAAATTACCGGATATCTATACGCCTTGCGGCGTTAACGCATCCACAAACGCTTTAAGATTATCCAGTGAGAATTCCCGGTAATTTATTGCCGGGATGAATCGCTGAACAAAAAACAGGCAATCTCATAATCATTTCAACTTCAGTAAGCTTATCGAATCTATCACTTTCAAAAAAATTACTTTCTCGTTCTGCAACAACTGTAAACCCAAGACGCCTGAACACATCAACGTTTCCAGTTTCTTTTACCGTGTGCAGTTTAAGCTGATTTACCTTTTTTTCTATGCTGATTTTTTCCAAGTGACGAATCAGGTTACGAGCAATGCCTTTTTGCCTATAGTCTGTGTGTACGCCAAGGCCGGTGATCCGAACAATTTGGCTTTCCAGGGAATACTGAACTGTTCCGACAACTCGTCCATTAGCAGCCGCAACTACCCTCTGGAGGCATCCCCTTATCTTGTCTTTGTTGTCGATTGCCCTTTGTTTAGGACGATAAGTTTGTCGAAGAGTAGCAGTGGCTGAAGCTTTCACATTTTGGATTTCTGTTTTGTCAGCAACCCTCTCTGGTCGAACTATTATCATGTGACTGCTCCCGGCAATTTATTGCCGGGAGCAGTCACGGCATTTATTAGCGTTTTACGGTCAATTTTCATTCTCATTTGTCCCCTCGCTTAAGCTTATGTTTTTTAAGCCAATTGTGCAAATTGGCCTCGGTTGTTTTATAGCGATTTGCAATGAATTTTTGAGTTGAGCCATTTGCCAGCAGCGCCTCAATTTCAGGACGGTATTTGTCCAGTTTGCTCTTTCCTGGACCTTTGGGCCTTCCTAAAGGCTTACCTGCCGCTTTTCTTGCCCGTAGAGCCTCTTTAGTGCGCTGTGAAATCAGATCACGCTCAATTTCTGCCGCCATTGCAAACGCCATTGCAATTATCTTGCTTTGTATGCTTTTGTTCAGGTGCCAATTGCCCTTTACGGCGTAAATATTGATCCCTTTCTGGCTGGCTATGGATAGGATTTCCATGCACTCAAGCATGGACCGGCCAAGGCGTGACAGCTCACTGACAATGATATTGTCGTTGTCAGTG
>JAAERL010000255.1 GCA_024230435.1 Desulfobacteraceae bacterium | reverse complement strand
CCCAGGCTCAAATGAAATGTATTGATGCCCTCATCCAGAATCCAGAGAGATCCTTTTTTCGCATTTTCTCGAAAAATCAAGAAAACCGTAGAAATGTTGACTAAATTAGTGCCAAAAATCAGTTGATATGTCAAAAGCAGAGCAATATATTATTACTGACAAAACTCTACCCAGGCTCAAATGAAAGGTATTGATGCCCTCCTTCAGAATCCAGAGAGATCCTTTTTTTGCAGTCATCATGATTAATATTTGTGAAATCAAAAGATAATGTATTATTTTATAGACCAATTATTGTTTTACATTTAAAAATTATCGAACGATAATGCCAACCTTCGTAAATCAGAATCCATTTTCCATACAATCTCAAGCTCCTTCGTATGCCAATCTTCAATTCTTCTTGTATTGTTATTCACTGACCTTCCGGTGTCTCCCCGAGCCGAAGTCCTTAACTTTGGAACAATATTTGTTTCTTCCAGCATCTGATGCACAATTACCTCCATCGGAATCAACTCACGATTATTCTGCACAATTGGCGTTATTTCCGATCGAGACACCCAATATTCAAGCTTTTCAGACATCACATCTATTTTTTCGTACCACATCACATATAGGCCCACTTCTCCTCTACCAATTGACACCCCCTGAAACGAAAGCCGTTGTCTTGTCTCGTTCTGATACACACCCTGTCCCAACCAATCCGGATTTGACATTATCCGCCCTAACCAAATCGGTTCGACATCATCATCGCACTTTCTAAAGAGTACAAAATCACCAACGGTAAGTTTTGATGCCACTTCATTTCGATTCTTAGTAATCATTTGAGATTGCAATGCCACTCCTGGTCCAGATGTTTTTTGGCAATTTTTCTTTGTGAAACTGTACATGTCATCTTCTGCATTGTCAACATCATATTCTGCCGATTCATCTTGGATTGTAGAACACTGTTCACTTGTGTAGTCTTGACCCCACTCCAATGGTCCCCTGAATAAACTGTCTGCACACGACAAACACCAACACGATTGTTTTCTCCAGTATACGATACCTTCACTCTTCACCACAATCTGATATCGTTTTGTGATCCCGTCTAAAGTTTCAAAGGTCTCCGATGGCTGACTGATTGGATTTTCGCTATTCAAATAACAGAAAAATTTGTAATGACCAATTGGATTTTTCCCTGCTAGCTGTGAATCTTTTTTCACTG
>JAAERL010000254.1 GCA_024230435.1 Desulfobacteraceae bacterium | reverse complement strand
TAGTGATTGTAGATCGCTGTTGATGATTGAATCAGGTGGTGGTGAGTATGCCACACCATTATTACTGTTGTTGGTATTGCTCAGAAGCTCCTCATGAAAAAAAGATATTGCCAATATTATCTTCATCATCATCAAGATCATCAATTGCTTCGGCTTCGGCTTCCGACTCTTCCGCTTCCACATTATGATCATTCTTTTATGTTTGACGGACGGACCTCGTTTGACGTGGCTTTTGTTCCCGCATCACGCATCATCCGTCGCGAACTCTTTGACGTTCGATGTTGTGTGTAATGTGAGTACCGCTCGTTGTCGCCTCAGAAAACTACCTAACATAAAATGCATGCGAATCCTGGGTAAGTATTATTTAGACCTTATTAACAGTGCCCCCTTTTTGTTCCCGCCACAAAAAGTGCCTGCGCTACGATTTTTCAGGGTTTTTCCACAATTTTGTTAGTGACTTTAGCTAGGGAGCAGCTCTGACCGCCAAAATTAAGTTTCAGGGAAG
>JAAERL010000253.1 GCA_024230435.1 Desulfobacteraceae bacterium | reverse complement strand
CCATAAAGAGAAATTTGGTGGACTCTTGCCAGCCATTGGGCTGGGTCTGCCCTACAAGACTCTCGACCGAAACTATTTGTTAATGAACGAAGCCCTGAAGAATTGTGTTGAGACAAAATGATCAAAGAAGAAAAAAGACAAAGACAAATGTTGAATGATGAAAATAACCAACAATAAAAATTAAATCAACACTCAACTTTTAGACGACATAATGTAGTAGTGTACCTCCTTCTTATTTTAAAAATAAGGATAAAAAGAACCAAATACAATCACAAGATGCAGAAAACTGAATAATGGAACAAAAAACAACATTGTTCGACAGAAAAAGACCGCTTCAAAAACAATATTCAAGTAATTAACAAACCTAGCAAAGGTCAATTATACTGCAATGAGAGGTTGAATAAGTAAAAGCATACCTATAACCTAACAGCCGATCTGAGACATATCCACTACAAGGTTGAATCATCGCTGCTACGCACGCAATGAGTCTGAGCAGTGCAAATGAGCTTTTATGATATCGCCACCAAGTATAATGAGCCACTAGAAGCGGCTCAAGCGCATATTCACGACGATAGAT
>JAAERL010000252.1 GCA_024230435.1 Desulfobacteraceae bacterium | reverse complement strand
TTCTGGAGCGATTGCGATTTCCAAGCTGGAAATGGTGGAAAAACACACCCCGGATCTTTTTTATCATGACTTTCGCTTCTCTTGCCACTGCTTTTGGATCTTGCATTTGGATAGGATAATACGTCTGCCCTCGCTTTATAAGGAATTATGTATTTTTGGCTTGAATATTCGTAATTTGTACGGCCAGACAAAATCAAATCTTTAACCATCTCTCCACCATCCACAAAAATCTTTCCTCCTAAAAAATCTAGTGGTGGAAATCTGTCCTCAAAACACCGACACCATGACCGCAACCATCCAGACCATACATCTTGTGTCCAGCGAGAGCGTAATAAGTAGACCCAACTGCATCTCATAAAGCACAACACACACCACAATCAACAATATGGCACCACCCAAAACACTCGTCGATAAAATAGTCTACGCCATCCGACAACAACCCGCATCCTCCGCCAACGGAATATCCCGCGCATCCATCGTCAAATACCTCTCCTCCGAATTCAACATCGACAAAACAAAGCCGGCCACCAAAAAGGCCTTCAAGGATGGTGTTCGCAAGGGAATATTAATTCAAACTGGGCAGAGCTTTCGTGTCAAGGGTGATAAGTTGCCCGAGGTGCCGGAAGAAGCCAAAGTTGGAATTGAGGATGTTACGGAGGGCAAAGGTCCAGAGGCGGAATCGGGTGATACAGTTACAGTTAAATATGAAGGGAAATTAGATGATGGAACGATATTTGACTCGGCAAACTCATTTGAATTTACATTGGGTGCTGGAGAAGTTATCAAGGGGTGGGATCAGGGTATAGCTGGTATGAAAGTGGGAGGGAAGCGCAAGTTGTTTGTACCTAGTAAGTTAGGCTATGGCAAACGAGGAGCGGGGCCGGAGATTCCACCGAATGCTGACTTGCATTTTATGGTGAAACTGAAGAGTATTGCCTAAACAAGCAAGCGATGATGTTGTCCAGTGAAAAGTTGATATGTCAGTGGATGATATTGATTTCATTTGTTCCGTTCAAAATATTTCCATGCATAATACACAATACTTGCTTACTCATAAAGATACATGCACAATAAAATAGACATGCACAAATAAAAGATTTCTT
>JAAERL010000251.1 GCA_024230435.1 Desulfobacteraceae bacterium | reverse complement strand
CATACCATACCGTACCAATTCAAGCTAGTCACAACCATGCATAAAAATCAAGCATCCTATTTAAAATTTTATATGTGACACTTGCGCATTGTGTTTGTTCATAAACAGTCTATCACTTCCCCAGTAAAATATGGTCAGTCTTATTGCCGGGGAAGGGGGGGTGTATGCAGTGACATTAAATTATTTTTTAGCTTAATCTTTGATGGTTGTGCAGATGTTTTGGGGTTAGAATGAAGTGGCCATGTATAGGTATGTTCATTGTTGATAGGGGAGAGATGATATGGCTACTATTGTTGTGTGGGGAAAAGAACCCACAAATACCCTATTTTAGTCAGGATTAAGAAGGGGGTACGATGGAGGAAACATAGGACATGCTTATATCCTCGGAATCGTATGAATGAGACGACTCCAGTGCTGTTGTCTTTGATCTAATTCTATCTAACCGCTTCTTAATCCTGACTAAAATAGGGTATTTGTGGGTTCTTTTCCGGGCAGAGGGAGTACCCCCTTAACTACCCGCCAAATTTTTCTTTCCCGCCAAAATTTTAAAGCTATTATCAATTTTAAGTTTATATAGTAAATTTTTACAAGAACTACCAGGTGTACGGTACGTTTGGCAACAGTTCCAAGTTCGATACTGTAGGTCACTGGTTCAGTT
>JAAERL010000250.1 GCA_024230435.1 Desulfobacteraceae bacterium | reverse complement strand
GGATAATAACGCGCCTGTTGCAAGCGGGAGGTATCACAAAAGTTTTAAGGATACACCTACTTCTATAATTATTATCGGCTCAGATGCAGATGGCGACACTTTATCGTATAGCTATGAGGATCCATCTCACGGAACTCTATCCGGTACGGCGCCAAAATTGACCTATACCCCGAAATCCGGGTATACAGGTTACGACAGTTTCACCTTTACCGTGTCAGATGGTAAAGCCACCAGTGATACAGCAAAAATAGGAATAGGGGTATCTGCACCAACAGCTGAATTGGATGGCAATATTACTAAATCTTTCACAGGACATTTGCCTGGCGGCTTTGCTAATGCAGGGGAGCGGTATATATTACCGCATTATCTTGCCAGGATAAATAAGAACGGTCCAAGTAAAGTTCCTATTCGCACTTATTTTGCTAGCTGTGATGAAGACACAGATACCCCACGCATGTTTGTATCCGTATCATTGAAAGATGATAGATCAACTGCCGATCCCGAATTAGAATCAGTTGGGAAGCCAACAGTTGGGTCGATTTTTGAAGTAATTTACGACCCTGATACAGGGGGCCTGGTTCGAACCGGCAATGAAGTTGTGCTGGATCCGTTTTATGAGTCCCATGGCATTACCGCGAGTTCGGATTGTTCTAGAGTGGCGGTTCTTGTTCACACACATGAAGAGCCGTTTTCTGAAACCGAACCTTATACCAAGGACCTGGTTGAAGCAAGAATGAAAGCAGAAGGTGCAAGTACGAGTAAGATAGACCAACCCAATAATATCGATTTAATAGATGATGACGATTCGGAGACGGATGTGATGTATCATGGCGAGATGTGGCTGTTGGAGTGGAACAATCAAAAATTGACAGAAGAACCTAATAAATATGTGATTCATAAAGCGGTTGGCGGGCAACCGATGGGGCCAGCCACTTTAATCTATGCTGAAGACGATAATACCTATGGTGCTAGCTTCACTACAGGTCGCTTCGGTAGTAGTGGAGGTCGTCATAAAAGCGGCGCCTTAATGGTGATAAATCGTGACATCTGGACAATTGATGAAGGGATTAATATAGACGGGCGCGGATGGAATTGGGAATGCGGTATAGGTCATGTTATTCACATGCGAGCTTTTTACAATCCCTATTCAGAAGAGTATGGCAGTCTTTGTACAAACGACGAAAAACACAAATGGTATAATAACATGATAAATGCAGGTTCGATTGTAATCAAAAATGAAGGGAATAGAATTTTCCCAGGCTGGCCAATCCATTCTGTTTCTGCAACTGACAGTGTTGTAACAAATGGAGGCGGTCATATTACAGTACCGCTCGGTGAAGACCGATTGTTAACATTGATAACAGGACATGATGTTCCAACTGAGTGGAGATTAAACCAGTATATAACTGAATTAAAACTCGATAGTAATCCTAATTATGATTATGGCAGCGATGATAATCTTTGTCGTATTGTTTCGGATGATGGGCAAGGAGGTTGTTATACTTCTTTTTCTTTCGACATGAATAAGGATCCATACTATTTACCTTCTCCTTTTGAATCATCACTTACAGAAAACCAATTAACCAAAATCGGAATTCTTGAAACTAATAACGAAGGAAACCGTGATCCAGGCACTGATTATCATAATATAAACTGGATTGCCTCTGATCCTGATTGCCAGTTAGGTGACCCGCAACTGGTTGACCTTCAAAACGGCAGATATCTTTTGGGATGGGCAAAATTTTTATGTATCAGTGATGACCCAGACGAAAAACTTAATCGTTATTACGGCAGAACTGAATTATTAATTCCTAAAGCATATTATTTAATGGAAATTGATGCGCAAGGCAATGCTTTAACTGATCCTATTGAACTTACGGACACAGGGTGGGGCGGATTAGACAGCATAATTTCTTTTGGTAAGGGGCGAGCAGCCTGGGCATACATCCCAAATCCTGTATTAAATGAGAGTGGTGGGTATACCTGGTCCTCTCAGCGTCAGTGGGAATTGATGATTTACGAGTCACCGTTGGGATTAGATTAATCTGCTTGCATATTGGATAAAGCCGTATTGCCGGTGCCTGACCTCGTGAAGCATAGCTTCGGCCATGGCAACTGTCATTACAAAGGGGGGCGCAACGGCGCCCCCAATATATCTTGTTTAAAATTCCTAAAGTTGTGACTGCTCCCGGCAATAAATTGCCGGGCATCTAAACGCCTTGCGGCGTTAACGTATCCAGCCCGATACGCAAAACATTTCTCGCTGCGTTATGATCACGATTTGCAACAAAGGTGCAAAAAGGGCAGCGATGAGTTCTT
>JAAERL010000249.1 GCA_024230435.1 Desulfobacteraceae bacterium | reverse complement strand
TTTTTTTAATATGGCTGGGGGGCGCAGTTTACTAGCTTCTACACTGTAAAGGGGGGTTGTTCACCTTATCCTCGAATTCATCTTGGATTAAAAAAACATGAAAGAAAGACCAATTAGAATGCATAATTTGACCTTTTTTTGTTCCAAACTTGTTTTGTGGCCGGCGCCGTACGCGCATGGTGTTTTACGCATGACGGGCGCTAATAATATTCCACCAAAGCGAGCAAGAAGTACCATCTACGAGTAGTGAATTCCACATTCCACATCTCATATTGCACATAATATTATTAACACAAACGTTGAAACTGTCCAATAATGATCCCCATCCCAAATCCAAAACTTCCGCTCACATTCGAAAGGCACATCCTTGAGTAGATATACGGAGAATCTGGGTATAGTCGGCTCTGAAGTAATGAATGAACGAGGGAGTAATGATGCATACCTGCAGAGATGGCGGCAGCAGCATCATAGTGACTGCAGTTTTATCGCATCGGCGAAGGAGGTGGCGTTGGCATGATGGAAGAAGCGGCAGCAGGATCAATAATGTCACAGTATTGTCATTGGATTATTGCAGCGGCGCCGGTTGCAGTGTCAGTGGCACTTCGGTGGCAGCGGTATAATAGCAGGAGCGACGGCATTACAGTGGCAGCAGCATGGCAGCATTTCAGTGGCAGCATCATAGCGGTGGCGGCAGCATCATAGCAGCAGTGACAGTAGGGACAGGATCAGGAGCATCACAGCGATAGCGGTGAAATCATAGCATCAGTGGCAGTGGCAGTGGCAGTGGCAGTAAAGACAATAGATAGTACCAAAGTGGCAGAAGCATCAGAGGGGCGGCAGCATCATTACAGCAGTGGCGGTAGAGGCAATGTTATCATAGCCGCAGCAGCATTATGGGAGCAGCAGTGGCATCATAGTATCAGTGGTATTGGAAACGATAATATTAAAGCTGCATCAGTATCATGGCAGCAGTGGTGGCAATGCTATCATAAAAGTAGTGGCGACAGCATTGGCATCATAATGCCAGCATCACTATTACATCCATCGAACATACTAGACTGTAATATTTAATTTAGTCTTTTAACTTAATGACGGTCGTTATTTCCCGACATCTTCATTCAACTACACTACATCTAGCATTAAAATATTTTGTTATGTTAAAACTTACCTGCAAGGCTCTATCATTCTTTGGCCCTTCTAACCAAAAATTATATTTTTTATAATAATATACGAACAAGCAAAACATTTTTTATGAAAAACTTCTCCACTTGGTAGTTATCAACAAATCCATTTCGGCATTGTTCATTGCCACTATCTTTTGTTGCAACTAAGGTATCATCTTCGTTACATTTTGCAGCTTCGCTGCGTTTTTCCCCCTTTCTTTTCCTTTTCTCTTTTTACCGTTCCGAGGTAGAAAAAGCTCCACCAGCACCAAAAAAATGCCGGGAGGGGCATCTCTTTGGTGCTGGTGGGGTTTTTTTAATATGGCTGGGGGGCGCAGTTTACTAGCTTCTACACTGTAAAGGGGGGTTGTTCACCTTATCCTCGAATTCATCTTGGATTAAAAAAACATGAAAGAAAGACCAATTAGAATGCATAATTTGACCTTTTTTTG
>JAAERL010000248.1 GCA_024230435.1 Desulfobacteraceae bacterium | reverse complement strand
CAACATCGCAGGGTGTCCATTTTTAGCGGGAAATGCCTCATCAGATCTACGCGCCATTTCATTGTACCTACCCGACGTGGCATCAGTTCTGTCCAACCCCACATTAATTCAATCTTTAATTTCTGATGGAACATCAAACACCAACGGTACATCGTCCCCTCTTGCACTTTCGACAATTTTTTTGTACGAATGCATCAGCATTCACCGAAACAGAACACACTACCGTCCACCAGCACCTGCAACCAACGAAGCATCAACTACACATCCATCATCATTTCTAACCAAAGTACATTTAGACTCAGCCATCCCACCGTTAAAGAATAATTATAAAACTATGCTCATACTGATTGACACATTCTGTTTTTCAGCCAAACCACAATGAAATTTTTACTATTATTATGAATACATTTCTTAATTTGATAGGTGCGATAGCCCCAAATTTTAAAAGTATTACTGATTACTGCCCGTGTACTTAACAGTAATTGTTTCCAAATGGGACCTTATCTGTGCATGAAGTGCTCTTTGCAACTGCTGTTCAATCCCTTGTACACTTGGAGGTTGGAAAAGTGCATCAATCATCTCCTCTAAATTCTTATTAGTCGAGCATCATAACTGTGGTTTCATACAAGCTCCCGCTGTTACCGCCCATCAAACAGTTTTTTATTTCATATCGTTGTTGCTGATTTCAAAACTGGCTTTCCCAAAAACAGATTTTGCTATATTTTTAATTATGTGTCTAAACTAACAGCTAAGCAGTAACAAGCTACTTAACGTATTGATCTACTGCTAAGCAGGACATCTCTAATGACTCTTTTAAATAAATTTTCCGCAAAAAAACTTTCCGTATACCCTACATCGCCAATAAAATTTAAACCATATGACAACCATTGAAAAAGAATAACAACAAAAAATGCATGCTTTCATCTGACACCACCAAATTCTTTTTGATTCCCTTCCGTATTGAAAGTAGAAGAACAAACACAATTTACACATAAAACCAACTCAAAAGCATGAATAGCCACAAAAACGAGCTGAAGGCACCAACAGCAAGCAACAGAATGCAACAGCAGCACTAGCCATCCCGCAGGCGGCTCTGGAATATTCACAAGCGGCTGCCACTTGT
>JAAERL010000247.1 GCA_024230435.1 Desulfobacteraceae bacterium | reverse complement strand
TACGAACTCGCTTCAACCGACGGTGACGGCGCGTCACACTCATTGCAACTCACCAGCTGTCTTCGGATTCATAATCATATTCATATAACGGATGTGAATATGTTCGTTTCCGCTCCTCCGCCCATTTTTTTGCAATTCGTTTTTGTACCGGGGATTAAACAATTTCTTGATGAGGTACTGCTGTTCTTCTTGAATCATTTTTGTACCATCGTAAAGCCAGCCTTGGAAAATCGTATCCGTTTTTCTTGGTACAATCTCCGACCCTGTTATTGTCTTCCATCTTTTACCAGACCAGTAACCACTAGCATTTCCTCGAGTTTTTATCGGCTTTTGAAGAGCGGCAATCTTTTCTAACACCTCGTCCTGTAGCGCTACTAGATCCTTAAGCTGTTTTGCCAGTTTTAATTTTTCAGCGAGGTAAGCTGATTTTCGTTGATTGAATTCTTCCTGTGTTTCCATTGTTGTTTTTTATGTTCGACTTCAATATCGTTTTATTAAATCCATGTCACTTTCCATTATGTCGTTGTCTTTGGGAGTTTTTGAAAGTGTTTAAAAAACAATCGTTAGACTAATTTTCCACATCTCAACTGTTGGCGATTGTCGGCACAATACCCTAATATCGCTATCGTCTAAATGATTAAAAAATATATCGCTACCGTCTAAATGATTAAAAAAT
>JAAERL010000246.1 GCA_024230435.1 Desulfobacteraceae bacterium | reverse complement strand
TAAACAAATTAGCATTTCTTACGTTGGTTTACCCAATAATGAATAAAAATATGTGTATTTTTGTTCTTTTGTCTTTCTGATTCCTTCAATGAATATAACGTGGACATTCCTTGGCAGAGTTTTAAACTCAAAGTTTAAATCATCTACAGTCAGCTGATATCTTCAGCAGGCTCACTTTAGGCTTGTCCATGTATTTTTGAAATTAAAAAGTTGAAAGTTGAAACTCAAAAGTCCGTTGCCTGAAGCTTCGAAAGCCCTCCGAAACATTTGAAACGTGTCAAAATCCTCAAGTTTTCCTTCGATCTTCCAATTCGCTGCAGAAATTGAAGTTCCAATTTCTGCAGTGGGTTTGACACTTCGAAGAAAATCTTCCCAAACCGTTCGGTATGTTCGCGTACGCTGAAGCACAGTTTTCACGATGCCCCGCCCGCGTGGGTGGGGCGCCATCGCTGTCGGAAAGATGGCCGCGGCGAAGGCGCCCCCTCCTCCTCCTGCTCTCGTAAGTAGGTACTCTCGTTCCTGGCCTCGGCGCACATCCCGACCGTCAGCGGGCGCACGATGTCCGTCGCCCTGACGTCCTCGCTGTCGTCCCGCGGTCCCAGCCCGTGGCCCTCCAGCGCGGCGCGCCAGTGTCAGTATTCGTGATGTGTGACTGAGAGGCACAGAAGGGCTGATTTCAGCGCGTTATTAAAAAATAGCTTTCTGAAATATGCCCAAGCGAACCGGGGGTTGATTTTGGCATGGGTCGAGGTCTTCGTTAAGGGTTCCTGCATTGACCAGGATGATGGAGCGATGAAATGCGACGATATTGATTTAATCTAATTAATTTTTGTCATCATATGTTGACAAAAAAAAGGGATTTTGTCGCTATCTACGATTCG
>JAAERL010000245.1 GCA_024230435.1 Desulfobacteraceae bacterium | reverse complement strand
GGGCTACTCCTTTACCGTACCAGGCGATAGCATCATCCGGGCTTAATTCGATGGCCTTATCAAATGCTTTAAGCGCTTCTTGATAGCGGCCTAATTTGCCCAGGGATAGTCCTTTACCGTACCAGGCGTTAGTATCATCCGGGTTTAATTCGATGGCCTTATCAAATGCTTTAAGCGCTTCTTGATCGCGGCCTAATTTGTCCAGGGTTACTCCTTTACCGTACCAGGCGTTAGCATAATCCGGGTTTAATTCGATGGCCTTATCATATGCTTTAAGCGCTTCTTGATCGCGGCCTAATTTGCCCAGGGATACTCCTTTATTGTTCCAGGCATCAGCATGATCCGGGCTTAAAATTAAAACCGAATTTAAAATTTTCAAAGCATCATCAAATGCGCCTAAATAGTAGAGTGCTGTAGCTTTACCCATTAATTGATCGCTCATTTTCTCATCTTCTGATCTTTCGTCCTTTGCTTTAGCATCCTTTAAAGAAATACCACCTAAGTTAACTGCAAGAAAATCTAAATCATTTTCAAAATCTTTAAATAAATCATATTGTTGAAAAGGTGTTATGCGGTTATCGCCTCTACCACAATCTTCAATTCTTACCGGAACAATTGTAAATTCTTTATCAGTCTGAGCCATGGCTATTTCAAAAGCCCTATTAAGTTCTTCATCTTGAAAACCTGGCTCATCACCGGTTTTTCTCAAAGCCGCTTGGCTTAGGCAAATTATAAAATAACGGCTTGTGCCTATGGCTCTCATAACTTGGGGCAGCCATTTTCCGGGTTTTAAATTTTCTTTATCAAACCAAACTTGTAATTGCCTATCGGTTAGCCCGGAATAAATCTCTTTAACCTTTTCCAGATCTTCGCTTGCATATGATAAAAAAACTTTTCCGCTATCTCGTTTATCCATTATTTTACCTTTCGAAGGTTAGATATTTTCCATATCTAAACAACTTTAAGATTTATGAGTGTATGGGGCATTGCATTAGTTCTTATTTTTTATAATACTCTAAAAATATAGGCAATTATGATCAATTGCGCAAGCTACATTTTTGGTTCGGAAAAAAGCGCGAACTGATTTCAGCGGAAATAAAACGAAATCTGAGGGAAAAAATTTAGAAGACTACGTTTGGATAACCAAATCCTATGGGGATTTTTTTTAGCAGCATATTGATAGCCAGGGGGCAACGTTTTAGACGTTCGCAACCACTCAGAACAGAATATGAACGATTCTTTTAGCAATCGGTCTGGTAAAAAGTCGTAAACAAGATCAGGCATAAACTCTTGTATAAACTCGACACAAAAATTGGGCATAAACTCCATCGCCCAATCCAGCACAGCTTCTTCGATTGCCTCAAATAGTAGTTCTTGCCCTAAGCAGGGAGCAAGATCTAGGGCGAACTCAATTCTTGGAAAGACAGCTAAAGAACAATAGAACAGCCAAGGATTATTTAGGGAAAAAAAACATGATAAACCATGTCTAACTTTTCTAAACATTTGTAATCTTTGAAATGTTACTGTGTTGTCGTCTTAGTTTGTACAGTTGGTTTTAGTTGCGATGGAGCACACAAGCCGCTTTTAGTGCCGCCTACAATTATAGAGCGCCTTGTGTTTACATTGTGAGGAATCAAAATACTACCAAAAAAAATGGTTTTTTTTTAGGATGAAATTTTTTTCCAAATTTGCTATTAAATAAGGTTTTTCCAGCAGGGCATACATCACGGTTTTCATCAAAGCTAACCGCAAAAAGAAAAAAATATGAGAGGAAGGGAATCATGGATTATAAACAGTTGATACGGCATATAGCAAAAGCGCTGGTTGATAATGCTCGCAATGTCTCGGTCAAACAGATCTCAGGAGTTCAGACAACGGTTTTGGAGCTTAAAGTTGCCAAAGAAGATGTTGGGAAAATCATCGGCAAACAGGGGCGTACAGCGGATGCCATACGCCATCTATTGCACTCGGCAGCTACAAAAAACAGGGATAACGTGTTGCTTGAGATTATCGATTGACGATTAACGGTTGGGTAGGGTGGCCCCGGATCGCGCCGGGGCTTTGTTCGATCAATTGGGGTTTTTTGCCCAAACCCTCGAAAAGTCCGGTAGGGCATTTTTTGCTCTCCTTATCCCATTCCTCTCCTTATCCCATTCAAGGAGTAATTTTTTAACGTATTTTTTCTGTTTTTTGTGTGTAAGTTCCATGACTTTTGGATAAGCCCTTAGTGCATGCTGTTTAATTTGATCTATGCTCATCAAGCAAAATTCATCCTCAGTTGGCTCAAAACTCAAAAATTTATTGTATTTAAGGCCGTAGTGAAAGGCTAAGCTCATTTCATTGTGCTGGAAATCGATCATAAGCTTTTCTATCGGTTCACCAGCTAATTCATCGATATTTTTTCTAAATGATGCCATGATGCTTTTACTTATCGGCAATCCAAGTTTATCGTATTCGTCCCTATTACCATTAATCAGATCTAATTGATTTTTCCATATTTCCCGAACTTCGTTAATTAACATTTTCATCGTGCCTACCTTTCGATGTACCCTAAATTTATGAATAAATTGGGATTCGGACAAGAAACCCCTTTTTGTAAGCTGTGCTTGCGGTTTTCACTACCTTAAAAGCCGTAGGTGAACACCCGCTTAACAGCAATGCCAGCTATAAACAAACAAAAGAGGACAATGAAAACAATTTCTTCGTTATCGTCTACCCATTTAAAATAATTAAAATAATTATTTTCTAAGTCTTTTTTTTGCTCGTTTTGTGTCATAATTACACCCGCTTATCCTTATTAAAGAACCGTATTGAATAAAAAATAAAAATTAGCAAAGTGACAATTGACTCTATTATAGTGTTAGAAATATTATATTTTTCAAACATCATAATTAGAATTAAGATTGATATTAAAAATATGTTATATGCAGGAATCGGTTCCGCACCTCGTTTCATTTTATGCCATTTTAAAGGGATGAGAAAAATAATGACTATCTATCATAAGTTTCAAGACCAAAAGGATAATTTGTTCGGCAGAGATAAAGATATTGAATTTTTGATGGATCGCATTAAGGAAAAAGGTCTAACAGCGGTTGAGGGCAGACCGAAGATGGGCAAAACTCGATTGCTTGAACAAGTTGGTTGGCAATTGGAAAATCAGGAGCAATATCTGGTAGGCTACCATGAAGCCAAGGGTGAAAGCGATGACCATTTGCTTCGAACGGTCCAAGATCTTTATCGTAGATGGCTTTGCTCCGCATCGTTATACAGGCAGGCCGAGAGTATTTTTAAACGCCATAAGGATGTTTTAGCTATCGGCGTGGGCCGATTGTTTGGCGCGATTTTCAAAGACGTCGCAAAGATCGGAGGCAATTTCGTCCAAGAATCTTTTAAGATTCTTGAAGAAGCGGATAAAGATTTGAAAGATGGAGGGATAAGTCTGCCGACCCTGGATTACGAAAGCGTTTTTGCTCTGACAAAGCTCGTTTACGAGGAATCAAATAAAAAGAAGGTGATTCTGATTCTTGACGGATTTGAAAAATCTCCCAACATTCAAAAAATTGTCA
This sequence comes from Desulfobacteraceae bacterium, assembly GCA_024230435.1. Lineage (GTDB taxonomy): Bacteria > Desulfobacterota > Desulfobacteria > Desulfobacterales > Desulfosarcinaceae > UBA2230. The sequence goes on along the minus strand of JAAERL010000245.1, from coordinate 1,229 downwards.
ACACCCTTGGAGTCTTTCTCACGCATTCATCCAATTGGTGCCCATGCCATATACTGATAGGCATCCGCAACCCGGAACTTCACAACCCTGACAGCGAACACGCCTATGATCTGGTCAGTGATCTTACAAAATCGAGTGCCTTGGCGCTTCTGATGCAGCTTTCATTGATGAACCTTGAAGATTCTGCCGAAGAAAAACGTATGCTAACTTACATACGGGAAATATGTCCGGCTGCGGCTAAGATTAAAGATGAAAAATTAAAAAATATTGTTGGCGGCTTTCCGGGAGTGATAGGGCGAATTAAGGAGCTTTCGTCCGGTATAAGCATAAGCATCGAAAATGAAAATGATCTTGAGAAATTAGCCGAAGAAGCACGGAAGTACCTCTATCGGGAATTTGATAAACTGCTGCCAAATCTAAAAGGTGATCTTTTGACATTAGCAGTTCGCTTGGCAGTATTCCATCGTTTGAGTGAAGCATCATGGCCCGTGTTCAGGGAGACAATCTGCATGCAAATCGATTTATACCTTTGGGAAGATTTGAAACAAGACAATACCCTGGAACAATTGAAATTTCCCAGCTACGGACATGACACTCGTTACGAAGCTGCGTTTTCCTATTTCAAGTCAAAACGAGTTGACAAAGTAAAGGGCGAGCTGGAAAAAATTCTTTATCAATTGGCTAAACAAATAAATTCGGTTGATGATCGGAGTAGACCTTTTGCAGCTTCGCTGGCGAACTTGGAGAGCAGGGCAAAAGAGCTTGGATTGAGCTTATTTTACCAAAAGCTATGCCAGTCCGCTCAGAGCTTATTCTTGCCCTTAGAACTGAATCAGCTTAAACACGCGATTACTGTTTGTCGCACAGAAAGTCCGGGGGCGCACTGGCTATTAATTCAAGCCTTATACAATCGCGGCGCTGCAAAGGGTGCCGAGGGCGATTTTCAGGAGGCGATTAAAGACTATACCGCCGTAATCGATATGAAGGATGCCCCGCCAGATCTAAAAGCTAAAGCCTTAGTCAATCGCGGCGCTGCAAAGGATGCCGAGGGCGATTTTCAGGAGGAGATTAAAGACTATACCGCCGTAATCGATATGAAGGATGCCCCGCCAGATCTAAAAGCTAACGCCTTATACAATCGCGGCGCTGCAAAGGGTGCCGAGGGCGATTTTCAGGAGGAGATTAAAGACTATACCGCCGTAATCGATATGAAGGATGCCCCGGCAGAT
>JAAERL010000244.1 GCA_024230435.1 Desulfobacteraceae bacterium | reverse complement strand
TAGGCCGATATTCTATGCAAAACATAAGGTGGTGTTTTGTTCTTCTTTTGATGGCACTCGGCGAAGTTGGTTTTGCTTCTTGCTAATTTGTACATACCTAAACGTTTTGTTAGTGGCGGGACCTTGTTTTTTTATCTCTCTGTGAAGTACGTACGTACTTACTTACTTAGATTCTGGTCTTGCTAAAAAATCTGACGGACAAACACATACTGAATTCCTACGTGCTTATGCGCCCATTCAGCTAGCCTTCGTAGAAAAGACACACATCTCTAATCTTGGACTGTGGTATTTACTTTGTGGCGGGAACAGTGACTCATCATCACCACTCTCCAAAAAATCTGTCAGACACACATCGACAATGATGCGTTGTTCTGCCAGAATACATTATTACATGTTGTGATCACCCAAAAGCCAATGCATTGACGCTGACCGGCTCCATGAACTACTATTCTTTATGATCCTGATAATAGAGAGATAACGAAACATTGAAAATAATGCGGCAGATCAAAGCTTTTTTCTGCCTGCTACTGCTGCTGCCGCAAAAACTCGCTCCTGTAAATTCCTTCATCACACCGCTGCTGCCACCGCCGATAATAATACCATCGACGTCGACGCAAG
>JAAERL010000243.1 GCA_024230435.1 Desulfobacteraceae bacterium | reverse complement strand
TAAAGGCCTTGACGGTATCTACTCTTTAAAACGGCTGTCAAACAACGCCTAAAATAACCGATGTCTATCCCTTCTTTCCATTTCGATATTATTTTTAGAGCATCACGGCAGACAGCTTCGAGAATAATTTAAAAAAGCTTTAGGATGCCACGGTCTAATCCGAATCATCATTTTCTATTGAGAATTAAAACTTTCTCTCTACTGAAAAGACAGGTTTGCACAACTTTTTTCTGTCTCCATAGACCTCCTTATTTAAATACATTCAAATGAATCATAAAGTATTCGTATATTTTTTGTTATTCGCATTAAGGCATTAAGTTCCTGTCCCAACTGTGTCCCCAACTGTGTCCGTCCCAACTGTGTCCGTCCCAACTGTGTCCTCTGTCCCAACTGTGTCCGTCCCAACTGTGTCCTCTGTCCCAACTGTGTCCTGAAATAATTTTTAAGAGCAGCATATCAGCGGTTCGATGATTTTTGCAACAGAACCGGGTCGAAAGTGGTAAAGATGGGAAATATTCCTTGACTAAAAGCAAGTTCTTATCCTATATCCATCCTACATTCATCAGTGCATATTGTATCGAATTTTCAGTAAGAAAGATAAAATACCACAACTTGTCGACTTATGCGTCTGCAATTAAAAAAACTTATGAAAGCTTATAGTATTTTCAATGGTTATATCGGTTCGCATCTGTTTTATCACCTCGGCAAACAAGGCATTTTTGACTTATTTAACGAAGATAAAACGATAGATATGGTAACACTTCAAGACTATTACTCTGATCAAGAGGATCAATCAAGGTTGTTGACACCATTGATTGATTATAGTCTTAAATTTGGTGTGTTTGAAAAAAACGTGGATAATCGACTGACTTTAACAAAGTTGGGCTGTGATTTAAAACAAAATGTTGTTTTTTTACCTGGGTGGCCGGTGGCATGACGATTTTATTAGGAACTTTCCACAGATCATCAAAAACAGCGAGGGGGCACAATGGTTGACAGCGGTGATGTGGTTTTGGGTTCTCGTCAGGCGAACAAGGCATTTATGCGGCAGACGGTATTAAACCAGTTTAAGCAACCAAAGGTTTATACCTTCATAAACCAACTTTATTTGCTTTAAACCGCCACAAGGAACCGCCGAGTTACTCGAATGTACTGAAAAATTAGGAGTAAAAGTCCGTAATTGTGCAGCTTTTGGTCTGGATGGCTGGATAAGAGCCTCACTTGGCACCACCGTAGATATGAACTTTTTGCTGGGCCTGTGTAACACTGATGGATAATCAATTTGCTTCAGATATTTAAAATGGGGTTAATTCCATTATTACTGCTAATTTTTAATGTCATTGCATTCAAAATGCCTATTGGTCATTCATTAAAGGATTAATGAATGAAATCATTTCCAGATGCGCTCTAAATCTTTTGTCAATCATGAAAAACTTGAACATCGAGTGTTATGTTTTTAGTCATCAAATAAGGTAGAGAAAGTGAGATTTATGTCAGTTGAAAATTGGATTTTATTTGTTACAGTCTGTTTCGTTGCATCTATGACTCCAGGTCCAGGAATTTTATCAGTAATAACACATAGCGTGTATTATGGAACAAAAAATTCCATTCCCATTATATTAGGAATTCTTTCGGGGCTCTTCCTGCTCTCACTCATGGCTGTAATGGGCCTTGGTGCATTGCTCGAGTCTTCAAAAACTCTGTTCATTTGGTTACAATATGTTGGGGCGGCATATCTTTGTTTTATTGGAATAAAAACTTTTAAGTTAAAAACACCTTTTCCAGAAAAACCTTGCACAGATAAACAAAAGAAAAATACAATAAATCTATATTTGCAAGGGATCAGCGTATCATTGGTAAATCCGAAGGCAATTGGGTTTTTCTCAGCGCTATTTCTTCCGTTTATTACACCAAATGGAAATGTTCACTTGCAATTTGCTATTCTGCTGATGACACTGCTTGGGTGTTCTACTTTTTCACTTTTCTTTTATTCAATAGGTGCACAGATTGTTTCACCTGCTATCAAAAAATATACTAAAATACTTAATAAAATTACAGGAAGTTGTTTTATTGGATTGTCTGTAATGTTGGCAACTTCAACCAAAACATAACACCCTAAAATATGAAATCAAAAAAAATCCAAGACAAGTTTGGGGATAACTATGTCGCAGATGAACGTACTTTTATAATGGGTATCGATCAACGCTTTACAAATCATTTTGCCGAGCGTTTTAAGAATTTAACTGTTTTAGAAACCTGCACAGGGGCTGGATTTACCACAATATCTCTTGCAAAAACTGCCAAGCATATATTTACAGTTGATATTGATCAGTCTCATCAAGACAAAGCAATAAGAAATATCCAAAAGGCGGGGCTCTCATCAAAAGTGTCTTTTATAAGTGGAAGTATTTTAGATCCAGAGTTATTAAGAGAAATTCCCTCGGTTGATGCTGTATTTATTGACCCGGATTGGGCGGTAACAGGACCTGATCATATCTATCGATTTATAAAGTCAAACACTCAACCACCTGCGGATATCGTTCTAAGAAATATGTTCGAAATATCTGATAATGTAGCTATAGTGTTGCCTCCGTTTATAGCGGTCAAAGAATTTAAGAATCTGCCTGAACACGAATGCGAAAAACTATATTTGGGTGAAAACCAAGAGCTTTTTTGCCTTTATTTTGGCAAGCTCATAAGAGCTTTTAATATGACTGAATTTTATGCAAAAATTTAATCGGTTCGCCGAACCATCATTTGGATCGGCAGAACAACGGTGTCCAAAATTCATTCCTTAGATGAATCACTAAGCGGCAATCCTCATAAAAAGACGTTATGGTGTGCTGCTCATCAATCAGGTCCAACAGCAAAAGACGAAATCCGGGGACATCCATGATAAGTATTGTCAAGGGATTGGCGCTAATCTGGTCCTTGGCGATAACAATCTGATTTTATAGATAATACCATACAACTGAACCAGTACCGGTTTTTGCGGTTTATTCGCTCGGCGGTATGGGCGAGGCTGATTTGCTATGCTGTAATGTTCCATAAAAAGTTAGTGCATTTTTTTTCAAAATGCACCCCTCTATTTATTTCTATAATTAAAACCCGCCCTTCACATTTTCGAATTCACGTTATGCAATAAAAACCTTGCCGTACCTGATATGGGTAGATTAATCGGCCGGTTTGTCAGAAGCGTTCAACCAATTTGTGAATTTTTTTTATCTGGTTTCATCTTAAACTGTTACGATAATGCTTTGGCACACAATTTGCTGCGGAGTTTTTAATAAAATGCTTACGAGTACTGGAAATTGATTAACAACTAAAGCTTGTCAAGATACCAGTTTCGTTATGCGAAAAGCGGCTATCGGTCATTGTAAAGACAATTTACCCTAACATTGCAACATTAGTGTCATATGCCCAAGGAACGAGAATCAAATAAATTGTACGATCTTATCTGCTTTTGAGCGCACGTTTATCACACAGGGCAGAGGGTAGAGAGTAGAGGGGGAAAATCCCGGGGACAGGTTGATAAACAATCTAGGGACAGGTAAATAATGTTTGTTGCTGAGTGAAGCCCATATAATATCCGGTGTATTGGCTTCTGTGATTAGACAGAAGAACGCACACCGCCTCCTTTTAATAACTGATATTATAAAATATTTTTTTGAAGGATGTAATTTACACTATGGACAATATTGACACTGTGGACGCTATGGATAATATTGACAAATTTTTTTATTTTTGATTAAAAAAATCGTTATTTTAAGTGCAAAATTAGTCTTGGTAAAATATATGCTATCCGGCAGAGCGTCCTCCTATGGCAATATAGAATATTGGCCTTAACCTTGGGATTGGGCATTCCCTTCTTTTCTGAAAAAATGGACAGAAACATCTTTAAATTAAACGGATTAACGTAGATTTTTTATAATTTTTCCTAATTAAGTCCGGACCTCAAGATATAAAAATTATATCTAAAATAAATGAAAAATCAGGATATTATATAAAACCTGTTATTTTTTACAGGTTTACTTTTTTAAGCCCTATCTTTATTAATGAATTATCGGCTCTATCTATTCTTATAGGTTTCATCATATTACCTCTGTACGTAATTAGTGCCCATCCAGAAACGGCTCCTTTGCCTGTTAGCAGCGTTGTGCTCAAAATTTTATCCTCGGAATACCAACCATAGATCTAAGGTGAAAATTTATGGTTGCCTTGATTTCGAACAAATTTGACTCTTTCTGAACAGTTAGAAAAAAGGACGCAAAAATGGGAGACCAAGTCATCATTCTGCGAATGGTGGAACGACTTACTGCTGTAATAATTGGTGGCTTTGCAATTTTTTTGGGTTATCGTTTGTTCTTTCACCTCCCTTTCGAGCGAAACCACAAGGGCCAACTTGAGCTT
>JAAERL010000242.1 GCA_024230435.1 Desulfobacteraceae bacterium | reverse complement strand
CCTGAAATTCATGATCTTCGCCCCATTATGTTGTGTGTCTTTGCGAGGGCGACCGGTAGGGAGGCCGAGCAGTGATTATTGTGGATCTTACAGCGTTGCAAGAACTGTCTTTTTGGATCTCACGTGTACTGATTGTCAACTGGATGTCACCTGCATTCTGCGTCGTTCTTTTGCGAGGGCCCCTGCCCGAGCTGTGTTTAGCTTTTGATATTTTGTTGTGTCCTAAAGATGGTACTAATCGATTGCGCTTGAAAAGAGCTTTCGAATGGTTGTCATATCGTTCATTTTGATTATTTATTTTGACCTCTATTATTGAAAATCTGGCAGCGGAGCCGGATATCAAGCGGCTGGTCACTTTCTTGCCCCGTTTTTAACCGAGTCGATTGAATTAAGAGTCGTCCAATGAGGCTCATTATACGTCTTATCTATAGAGCTCGATGAGAGCTTTCCAAAACGACACTCATCGCCGTCATTGGGCTACTAGAACGGAAGATACGGCCGTCATGGTTATGACATTTTTTTAAAGCTGTTGCTGTTGTCTGTTGTTTGGTTCAAAAAGTGATG
>JAAERL010000241.1 GCA_024230435.1 Desulfobacteraceae bacterium | reverse complement strand
TGCATGGGGGCGAGAGTGTCGCCTCAAATGCACTTGCACAGAGTGCAAAAAGTTTCCGTTCACGCAATTTTCTGAATGGTACTTTTGCATTAAATACCTCTATTAACATCCTGACTACGCAGGATGTGTTTGCGAACACCGATGGGGATGACAATGATATTTATCCGCCTACTGTAGCTGAGATAGCACAGGCACAGAAAAAAGATCCGAAATTGAAGGGCCTTTTCAAAAAAGACCCTGATCAAATTCAGGATATGTCGTTGAAAGTGATTGATGAGACAGACATTATAGTCTATAAAAATAAACGTCTTGTCATACCTGATTCTATGAGAAACCAGGTAGTACAATGGTATCATCACTATCTAATGCATCCAGGTGCAACGCGATTAGAGGAAACTCTAAGAGCAGCTATGTACTGGAAAAATTTAGCCCACGATGTTCGACAGCACGTAAAAGTATGCAAAAAATGCCAAAAAGGCAAGAACCGCAAATGGAAGTATGGTAAACTTCCGTCCAAAATTGCCAAAATTTAACCTTGTAAGTGTGTATGCACCAATCTAATCGGTCCATATACGCTAAAAGGAAAAGATGGCACAGTTTTGGACTTTATGTGCTTAACAATGATAGACCCAGAAACAGCTTGGTTTGAAATCGTAGAACTACCCAATGCTGCTGTAACAGTAGTTAGAAAGGGAGTAGAGATAACCGAAATATTAATTATTGATAAATCCTCAGCGGAAATTAGTAGTTCATTTAATAAACAGTGGT
>JAAERL010000240.1 GCA_024230435.1 Desulfobacteraceae bacterium | reverse complement strand
TCTACGATTGTGGTCAAAGTTTTAAGTCAGACCATCTAAATTTTGAATTGAGTGCTCAGAAAATACTACTTTCAAGTAAATTGAGGATTCGCAAGCGACGATTGACTTTTTTTGAATCGAAAAACTTGCAACCAGTTAAATGTATGTGAGTGGACTATCACAAATCATAAAACCAGTGAGACGGCAAAAGATTATCTTTACGATGAGGATCTAAAAAAGCAAATTGAACATGGCATGCCTATTATTAAGGGCGGCGCATGGGACTCCTCTGCAGATAGGGCCGCCTGTGCGGATCGCCTCAGCAGCTACCCGTACAACTGGAGCAGCGATGTTGGGTTTCGTTGCGCCAGGAAAAGGGCTTAACCCTTTATCCTTTTACCCTTTGTTCGCGGATGAAGGCAAAAATTTGGTCTGACAATCATATTTTACCCTCCAAAAAAGGAGATTAAATTTTATCATGAATTCATCAAACCAATTAACGGTTTTACATCTTTCCGATCTGCACATAAAAAAAAATGAAAAACAAAAAACCGACCGTGGTATGGTTTTGGACCCTTTGCTGAGACGTTTGGAAAGGGACTATCAAACAGGGCTACGTCCGGAACTGGTGTTTGTGACCGGAGACATTGCCTATAGCGGCGTAAAGCAAGAATACGACCTTGCAGGACCCTTTTTTAAAAAAAAGCTTTTGGAAGCAGTGCATTTGGATGCCACACGCCTATACATTGTTCCCGGTAATCATGATGTCAATCGTGACGTCTACAGGCCGAAAGATATTCCTCAATATGATTCTAACCAGGAAATCAATGATGAATTGAGCGACTCTGGCTATCGAAAAGACCTTTTTAAAGGAATGGCAGCTTATTTCAAATTTATCCGAAAGCACTTTCCGCATCTAACCAGCGAAGCCGGTGATCTTGTGCCTTTTGTTGACCGGTTTAAAAGCCAAACCGGAATGCATGTTGGACTGGTAGGGCTAAATTCCGCCTGGATGTGCAGAAAAAGAAAAGACGATGAAAAAGACAACGGCATGATCGCCATTGGTGAATACCAGATTAAAACCGCTTTGCAAGAGCTCGAAACTAAAGGTGAGGTGGATATCACCTTTGCACTGTTTCATCATCCCCTCGGCTGGCTGGCTCCCATGGACCGGCGAATCTGCGAGCGCAAACTCAATCGTACCATTGCTCTGGCCGGCCACCTTCATGAGCCCGGCGGCGGATTCTTTCATGGCTTCAGCGGTGAAATGGTACACATACAGGCTGGCGGAGCTTATTTGGGAAGCGGATCGACCTGGCCCAGCAGGTATCATTACATCAGCATCGACACCCAAGCAGCCAATCTTTGCGCTTCTTTCCGGTCCTTTTCCGGGGACATTTCCGGAGGCAGCCATGAATGGAACGTCGATACTGAAACCGGAGGTGATGATGGCACAAAAATCATTCCGGTAAATTTTCTAAAGGGTGAACAAATTACGGAGCCTTCAATTCCTGCACCAGAAATGCCCGAGTTTCCTGAACCTTATGCTGCCTGGATTGCCCAAAATTATAGCTATATGGAAGCAGAAAAGCTTGCTCCAAGGAGCTTAGTTCGGCCGTTAAGCTTACCCGATATATTTGTTCATCTTTGCGCTGGTGATCCTATCAAAAAAGAGCTGTCGCCGGAAGATCAAACCAAAAGAAAAGATGCAAGGTCTTTGAAGGAAGGGAACGAAAAATCACCTGAAATAGAATCCCTGGTTGCAAAACATCAATATCTTCTTATCGAAGGGCAGCCCGGAAGCGGTAAATCAACAATGCTAAAGCATCTGGCATATATCCTCTCTCCCGAGACGGCGATCAAACCTAAGTATCAAGGCCTTGATGGTTACCTGCCAGTGCTGATTCAGCTAAAAGAGCTGCAAGCCTATTGCCATAGTGACATGACCACTGAAAACCGTGTCTGTCCGGTGGGAGAACAGATGCTGGATTGGTATTTAACAAAGAAGCTGTCAGGCAGGCTGGACAGGGATCTTATCAACCGCTTTGTGGCATGCGGCCGGGCACTGTTTCTGATTGACGGTCTGGATGAAATCGATAGCAACTTGAGAGAGCAGGCCGTTAACGCTCTGGCTGATGTGGCCATTGAGCATAAAGAAAATAAAGTCATCCTGGCGGGGCGCCCGCATGGTTTAGAAGGAGTGGCAACAAATCGGTTTGGTAAGTTCCGAACCACGGTGGAAGAATTATCGCCTGAACAAATAGAGTGTTTCATCCAGCAATGGTTTGATTATTTTTATCCTGGAACAGATAATCAGGGCAAAAAAGGCGCTGACGATTTGTTGGGTGAAATGAGCGATCATCCCGCCATTGATCAGTTGACATCAAATCCGCTTATGCTTACAGCGATCTGTTTGCTTTACATGGATGATAAGGAACTTCCGGACCAGCGGGCTGAACTTTTTAAGAAGTTTATCGACAACATGCTTTGGCGGCGATTCAAAGATGATCCTGAACAGGTCCACGATTGCCTGAAACAATTGGCTAACGATATGCATACTAAACGGGTACGAATGGTGGACAAAAGTTTTGCTGTCGAGTCTATATCAAAAGTGATCAAGCCCAAACCAGATGAAGAACCAGCGGTGTTTAGCAAACGTGTGAAAAAAAAATTCGAACATATTGAAGCCAATTGCGGACTGCTGGTAAGCAAAAACGGTGAGTACGGTTTCTGGCATCTTGCCTTTCAGGAGTTTCTTACCTCTCAGCATTTGATGGACAATTACGGAGCTTCTTATGAAGCCATAGAGCCGTATTGGCAAGAGGATTGGTACAAAGAGGTAATAGAGCTTTACATCAGCTATCTGAGCAATGACCATAAAGCGCCAGCTAATAATATTGTAAAAAAGGCCGTTGAAACCAAAGACGCACCTCCTTACAAACGCTGGCGGCTTGCAGGTCATGCTTTAAAAGATTTTCATCATAACAGGCGAATTTCCGAAATTGAAAACCGGGTCAAGAAAAATTTATTACAGATAATAGAAAGACCCCTGGAACCAGGCATACTTCTTGATGCCGGTGAAATATTGGGAAGGCTGGGCGAAATCCGCGAGCTTGATACCTTTGAGACAATTGCCCAAGGAGAGTACGATCTTGAAAATATAGGTGTCCGCACGATCTCCGAATTTGAAATAGCCAAATATCCTGTTGCCAATCAGTGGTTTTTACAATTTGTCAAAGAAGGCGGATATAAAAATTTGGACTTGTGGACCCACTATGGGAAAATATGGCAGGAAAAAAGAAAGGCAAAGCAACCGGCAACCTGGATAAAACGCATTTACCGTTGCCCCAATCAACCCGTTACCGGTATCTCATGGTATGAGGCAACCGCTTTTTGCAACTGGATGACGAAAAAACAGGATGGTTATTCCTATTTTTTGCCGTCTCAAAACCAGTGGCAGGCAGCCGCTGCCGGCAAGGACAAGCGCAAGTATCCTTGGGGACCGGAATGGAAGCAAGGCATTTTTAATACGAAGGAAAGCAAGATAGGCAGGCCGTCACCTGTGGGCATTTTTATTGAAGGTAAAACGCCTGAGCCTCATATTTTTGATATGGCCGGTAATGTATGGGAGTGGACCAGCACAAATCATAAAACCAGTGAGACGGCAAAAGATTATCTTTACGATGAGGATTTTGAAAAGCAATTAGAACATGGCCTGCCCATTATTAAGGGCGGCGCATGGTACAATTCTGCCGATAGGGCCGCCTGTGTGGATCGCAACTACTACAACCCGTACTACAGGTACGACAATGTTGGGTTTCGTTGCGCCAGGAAAAGGGCTTAACCCTTTATCCTTTTACACTTTTACCCTTTGTTCGCGGATGAAGGCAAAAATTTGGTCTGATAATCATATTTTACCCTCCAAGAAAGGAGGCTTTAAATCAGTATAGCAGCAGATTCTCCTACGCTTTGAGGATGGAGAATGCAGCGATTACTTTCTCGTTTCTGTCCAATATGGGGATGTTAATTAGACGTCTTGTTAACATCCCAAATAAGGACAAAAAAATAGTTAATTTCAACCTGCCAATTATTTTTGGATCTAATTCTAATAGGGAATGGATTTAATTACAGATACTGTGAGGATATCCCATGAATATCATATCTGTCAAAACCTGTACTTACGTACCTATCACAAAAAATGTCAAATTACAGATACCTTACCACTATCCAAACAAAAATAAGATACAGAATTGGTGGCGATCATTTTAGCTTTCCGGCAAACTTCAATTCAGACCTTTGGCCTTTTCAATAAACTCAATCACACTGCACTGAGGATCAAATTTCAATTTATCCATGGCCCGGGTCATGGAAACGTAAATCAAGTTAAATTCATCGGCTTCCATTTCATCTTTATTGACAAAGGCCCCATCCACAACAAGGTCAGGAAAATCATCGGTTAGCCGGACCACCGGCCACTCAAGGCCTTTTGATTTGTGGGCGGTAGTTAAAATTACATCTGCTTTTTCAACGTCTACAGCTTTGTTTTTAATTTCGTTGATCAAATGGGGGATTTCGTGCCGGTAATTTTGAACCACCTTGCAGATGCTGGTAATTTCATGATCCTCTACAGTCTCTGCATATTTTCCCATCGCAGCAAAAGTTTCAAAACTGCGAATGTACGGATCTGCAATTTTATATTTGTCGTTAATATAAAGATAATACGCATCCAGGATGCGGTTAAAACGATAACCGGCGATACCGCCGACAAATCCGATTTTTTTTCTGTTTCTGAGCTGACTGACTGCTTCGTCAAAAATACGCCCGTTGGTACGTGCAATTGTCGTGATCTGGGGAAAATCTTTATTACCGTTTTTTTCCCTGAGCCCCCTGATTTTTTTTGTTTCATCTTTAAAATGGCGAAGCACCATGTTGGCCACTCGGGCAATGCTGTTGTTGAAACGAAAGCTGGTAGTCAAAAACATGCTATGCTGGGCCTTGACCATATCCATGCTGTTTTTGGCGCCACGGAAACTGTAAATTTGCTGATGGGGATCTCCGACCAGGATTTTGGAAACACCCGGCTGGAACAAGACAAAAGCTGCGGTAACTGGATTGATGTCCTGGGATTCGTCCAGCAAAATACAATCAAAGTTTAGCCTTGGATTCGACAACTGGTACAGTTTGAGATACCCGTCATGGAGCATGCCGATTTGCCGGTTTTCGCCGGTACACATTAGACGGCCAAGGTCATTGCCCATTTTTACAAAATCCGGCATGGGAATTCTGGAAGACTCATAATATATCTTGGCCGTAAAAGGAATGTGCCGGTTGTTTACCTTCGGATCAGCAGATACGAGATAATTTTGAAGTGTATCGATGGTAAATTTTGCATCCTCGAAAGATTTTAAATTCAATACCTCTTTGACCGTGTTTGCCTTAAAGCTGGGAACCAGGCGCTTGGCGTGTTTTGCACCCTTGGATCTAAAAGCAAGCGCGTGAGAGGTCTTGCAAACAACGTTGGAGCCGAATTTTTTACTGGCCTCCATCTGCACGCTTTTGTTAAAAGCGACATATAAAAAACGCATATCAGGCCGCTGGCGCGCATACTCGACCAACGTTGTGGTTTTGCCTGTACCGGCAAAGGCCTTAACTTTTAAAATCTCATCAGGCCTCAAATCGCAAGCAAATATTGTTTCTTGCTCTTTAGTAAATTCCATAAATTTTTTCCATTCCTTCTTAAAAAATTACGCTGCATTTTTTTATTTGTTCTGTTTTTATAATAGAGAGCCTGTTTAGGTTAGCCGTATATACCATGCTATCCCTAATAAATCAACAAAAACATTACCCGCGCAAACACGCATCGCAAACCACACGTTTGATTAAGAGGGGTAAATATGTTACTTTCGTCTTTATTACATATTTTATGATTTGGGGGGGTAAATGAATAAAAAGGGTATACTGGGAAGACCATCAAAATTTGGCGATGATGTTGAGCTGACGGAAATTATCGTACCAAATTTTCCAAAGCCTCTGGATGATCGATTAAATGCGGCCAGCAAAAAACAAGGGCTTAAAAAAATTGATGTGGTGCGCCAAGTCATGCTTGATGAAATCGATAATAACGATACTATTGAAAAATATCCATTAAAAACATCTGCCGGTTTTAACCAGACGGTCAAAAGGAGCTTTCGTACAATTCCCAAGGATGAATGGGCTGAGTTTTGTATTAAAAGCATGTATCATAACAAAAAACCGACCACCTTGCTGCTCGAATTAATACAGGCATATGTTTTGACTAATGAAGGCAAAAAAAAGCAGCTAAGCCGGTATAATAAAAAAATTGAGTTGAAGGATATGGCGCCAATGAATTTTTCACCCAAAATTCCAACGCCCGTTTACAATGCTCTTTTTTTGTTGGCAACGCAAGTTGCAATACCGGCACATGTTTTTATCAATGATTTAGTAAACGAGATGAGTTTAAAACAGATTCGGGGATTGAAAAAATTTCCCGTGGACAAAAAAACCGTTTACTCCGAGCCAAGGCTCGATAGCGTTGATCGAAAAATTTGGATACAGTTCAGGTCTCATTGCCTGCGGTCCAATGCAGCCACTCACGAAATGCTGGCAACGTATTTGTGTAAAAAAATAGCAGAGCATCTTTGCATGGATCTTTTTGAAACCGTGGAAAAGCAGGTTAGAAAAATCTTGAAACCTTATAAAAAATTTGTTCGTTAAATTTTAAGTTTTTTCAAAAAAATGAGCTTTTTTTTAATGCGCTATATTTTAAATAATATATAATATTAACAGTTTATAAATTTTATAAAGGTGTCCCAAAATACGCAAAATGTAATTTGGGACACCCTAATCGATTCGATTTTACCCTCGTTTCATTCCAATTAACCGAAAAAAAACCCCGTTTGCATCCACCCGCTTAATTGACTTCCTATTATTAATTAAAGGCCTGGCTTAATTAAGGCGATTGGCGGAAAAGAATATACCAGATTGAGCAGGATTTTTTTTCGTATTCAAGGCGTGCCAAAGTTTGCATACTTTACGTATTCGGGCTTTGGCATAACGCAGAAGACGGGAAAAAAGACATACAAGATGGTATA
>JAAERL010000239.1 GCA_024230435.1 Desulfobacteraceae bacterium | reverse complement strand
TATACCATCTTGTATGTCTTTTTTCCCGTCTTCTGCGTTATGCCAAAGCCCGAATACGTAAAGTATGCAAACTTTGGCACGCCTTGAATACGAAAAAAAATCCTGCTCAATCTGGTATATTCTTTTCCGCCAATCGCCTTAGTTGCATCTTTTGCCTGGAGAAAAAAATCCCCAGCACTGACGGTTACATCAGTCTGGGGATTTACCATCTCCACCGAGACAATCAAATCATGATCACAGGCAGGTCTTCTGACTCATGCTTTATCCTACCGGCCGAACCTTCCCGGAATTTTTTTCCAGTGGTGTGTTACGGCTTTCGTCTGCACTCACAGCGCCGGGTACGTGCCGGATTTGCACCGGCTTCCCTATTCTCTCAAAAAATTGAGCACCTGGATCGCCATTTTCTGTCCATCCAAAAAAGTAATAGCTTGTTCGCAATCACGGAATGCGGAAAAATTACCAAAGATAAAACTTTTCAACACAACCTAAGCTATTGAACAAATCATCAACTTCCGGATGGTGAAATTTAGGTGGCTTATACCTCGACTGACAGGGCAATGTCAATTTTGCAGATTATTACAGCTTCCACAACTCTAAAAACGCGCCGATAGGTGCATCGGCTCATTGCCTGCACCTATTTAGCGTAATGGAATAAATCAAATACCAAGATCAGAAAGATAGACTGACTTACATCTTCTATGCCCTTCAAGCCGTACTTAAAGCTTCATCTATACAATATCACCATATGCCTGTTATGAAATTATCTATACGTATATACTACAGGCATAAAATTGAACCATAATTTCACGTTTCATAAAATTATACTGTGCAATTATTGTAACTTGTCATCAAAAGAATTATTTCTCATTTTTATAACTCCCTAATATCTTAACAAATAATAACTGGCATCATCATTGCAGTAATTAACTTGAAAAGTTTAAGGCGGAACTCGGGTCCTGGTTCAGCTATATGTAAGTCACAGACTGACTATCCATTTTCCTTTCTAAAGTCAGTGATCGGCGCCAATTGGCCTGTGATTTTAATTTCCTGACATTATAAAAATTGTCACGCATCTGAACCAGTACCCAGAACTTGCTTTCAGGCAAAAATTCAATTTTTTGCTCTAACAAGCAGTATAGCTGGCACAATAAAAGAATCTTTTTTTTCTTTACTGAATATAAATAACACACACCCCCCCCTGCCAGTAGACAGTACGAAAACCATCCTTTTACTTTGCAACCGGCAAACATCTCACAGGAGCTCAAATTGTTTTTTAAAAAAACAATTGATCACCTATAACCATTCAACCATTCAAAAGCTTAAAAAAAAGGAAGAAAAATATGTTTAAAAAAACTAAATACATAATGCTACTATCATTTCTACTTGCAGCATTTTTTTCCAGCACCGCGCTGGCAACACAAGACTATCAGTCAGGTTTTGATGCGCAATACCCTGATTCGTCACTATTGAACAACTGCGCTGTATGCCACACAGGCAATGATACTTCCAAAGGAAACGAATATTCTAAAGACTGGAAGGAGAACGAGAATGATTTTACCGCCATAGAGTCTATGGATTCTGATGGAGATGGCGTCTCAAATATCGAAGAAATCGAGGCTGGAACATTGGCTGACAATTGTGCCAAACCATGCTGCTGTACTCGAGCCCGTACCGAGTGCGAAACTGAATGTCCTGACCCCTGCGAAACTGAATGTGCTGACACGTGTGCCGCAGAATGTGATGAAGATGACACTGATTGTGCTGACACGTGTGCTCAAGAGTGCGAAACTGAATGTCCTGACCCCTGCGAAACTGAATGTGCTGACACGTGTGCCGCAGAATGTGATGAAGATGACACTGATTGTGCTGACACGTGTGCTCAAGAGTGCGAAACTGAATGTCCTGACCCCT
>JAAERL010000238.1 GCA_024230435.1 Desulfobacteraceae bacterium | reverse complement strand
GGTTTATTATATAACTGATGTGTATCAGTAGCTTCTTTATCAATTTGATTAACTATGGGGAAGAAATGGGTGCAAAAAAATACACAAATAGCACGACCGTCACTCTCTTGCTCAACAGAAAAATTCTCAAGCCACTTTCCAAAGGTATGGAGCAGATTAGCTTGTCGAACCCAATCGTGAGCAATCAATCCAGCAGAGCGCGGGGTTGAGTGATGACAGGTAAATTTGCTGAGTATTACAGTCTTATTCTTATTCAAACTGATGCTGCAGCAACAAGATTAGCGGCGGGCTGCAACTCCACCGTAGTTTTACGAATTCAAGTGGTGTGCAATTCCTTTGGGTCACTTTCAAGTATTTGCCCCCTTTTGATCCCTTTCTGCCCGAAATCCATAGAAATATTCACGTATAATTTAATAAAGAGGGTGATATTCTGCGGGGGTACTTTGTCCTCCCATTTTCGCCCGAATCTCAACATTCGATTCATTTGAATCAAATTTTGGCCGTTGGCATCCAAATTTCAAGAAAGCGAATCAAGTCACCAGAAAGTGGAAAAGAAGGGGGCGGGCTTCCGTGTTTCCGTTTCTCTAGCTTGGGCTTCTCTGCTCCCATTTCACCTTGTGGACTCCCGCTTGTTTTTTGTCGGCAGTTTTGTCGGCAGTTTCTTGGAAGAAAGTCTTCCATTGAATCTTGATTGAAGATTTGGAATCAGTACTG
>JAAERL010000237.1 GCA_024230435.1 Desulfobacteraceae bacterium | reverse complement strand
GGGCAGGCTTGGTTGGTGGCGCTATATGTCTTGTAATTGGCATCATCAAATTAATGCAGCGTAGGTCGTAATGAGTGAAACGAATTCCGACAACCAACTAAATTTGTGGATTTCGTTTCACTCAATCCAACCTACGGAACTGATCACTAACCAAGGTTTGATCCCAATTCGACTCATGCTGTTTTCAGCCCGGTTCGGAATTTATCTTTCCTATTAACCATTTTTCATACCGGTTCATTGCTTCCGTAAGGGTAGACAAAGGGTCAAATCTGCCCTTGACTCACCTTTCAATCAGGGGTAGACAAAGGGTCAAATCTGCCCTTGACTCTTTCTATAAATAATTAAGAGTCAAGGGTAGACTTGACCCCTTTTTTTAAACTCATGGCTTCATCCTTATTATCGGCGTGCCAGATATTATGCAGTTTTTGTTTGGCTTTTGCCTGAAGGCTCTTTGGTAATTTATTAAGCACATTGGCCACTTTGTGGACCCAACAGCGCTGCCAACGGCTGTTGGGGGATATCTTGGGTAGGGCATTCCAAAAACCCAGACTGCCGTCGCCAATACACAGTTTTGGGCCAATTTTTAGCCCTCTGAATTTAAGATCGGTCAGCAACTGGGACCACGACAGTTCGCTTTCACGAAAGACGCCATCGATAGCCACCAGCTCTTTTTTACCGTCTTTGGTTGCGCCAAAAAGATTAGGGTCTTTCGGCCAGACATCCATTTGCGGTATCAGGTTAAACCATCACCGAAGCTTAAATTTGGGTAACCCGCCGGCCTCGAAACAGGCACACAACGCTCAAAACCAAGAAAACGCTATTGGTCTTTCCTTAGGATCTTTTAGTTGAATTCTGAATTCAATTTTTTCTCGCAAAGTCATGCTTAGCAAAGGTTTGAAGGTGGACGCGGGAAATTTTGCGATTTTGGACAAATAATCCTTTAACAATTCCGTCCTCTGAACTGCAAACTTATTTTACGTAAATAGAGGGTCTGTAAAATTTTTTCTTAGTAGGGATGCCGACCATCGCCATTGCGGACGATGATAGATCCACAATCGTCAAAGATGATGATACCGGCCATCAACGTTAAAAATGGCGATGTGGCTGATATTTCCAAGGACAGACATTGACTCTATCTGGTTGAATGCGCTATTAACAAGTCCTTTTAAAAATCCAACTTCAGCCAGTACTCATGCGGGTGGATTGACTCAGAAGGAAGGGACATAGGATAGATGATAGAATGGAGAAAACATATGAGAATAGGATCTGCTGGATTTAGACTTTCAGTTTTGGTTATTGTATTGCTGTGCATTTCTTGTGCTTCCCAAATTGGAAATCGGGGAAGTTTGAACACGACTTTTCAAATTGGCAAGACAACGAAAAACGATGTGGCAAATGCACTTGGCTTCCCTGCTAAAATGAAGACGGATGAATCTTCTCAGCTTGAGCTGTGGGCTTATCAAAGTAGACCCACGCTAACCTCTGTTATTTACGCTCTTCCGATTCCCGGTACAACACACGCAATGATTTATAATCACCCGGTGATCAATCGACATAGCGATATTTTAAAAAATGCCGCAGTGGTATATATATTTAATAATAATGGTGTTTTAACAGCTATTCAGCGTAACCAATAACAAATTCAGGAGCTATCACAATGAAAAAACGTTTACTCATTACTTTTTGTGCTGTTCTGGTTGTTCTTACTGCATGTGCATCAACTAATTTAAGACCAGAAGTAGGTACGAAGCTTAAATCTGGGAATGTGGCCGCAATGTTCTATATGGACCATAAGACGATCGATTACGATGAATTGGTTTACAAGGTTCTGTGGAATGAAAAGAGGCAGCAACTTGCTACTTTTGGTAGTTTTTGGGATATAGACAAAGACCTTAGCAACACATTAGCCAATACAATGGGTAAGATTGGTATTTCTACAAAGTCTGTAAATCAATTATTATTTGACGAGGATGACTATAACGCGTTGAGGCTTTGCATAGTTGATAATAAAGGCCCAGATGGAAAGAATTGGCCTCTGACGCTGACGCCCGGATTACAAAAACAGTTTAAAGACTTAGATGTTGATTATCTGGTTGTATTGAGGACAGTATCTTTCAGTGCTGAAGTCAATTCCATGTTCAAACATATATTGATGCGGATGCCCTCCATACTGATTATATATGATATCAATAATGGAAAAGAAGAGTATCGCGAACTCTTTGGCATGGGTGGTGGCCATAAATATAATAAATCCGCCCGCGAGTTAGAAGAAGATGGACTCAAGCAACTTAAAAAACTTGCCAACCAATGGATAGCAACAGCCGTTGAAAAGCAATTTCCAAAAACGCTGTCTTTAGCAACGAATTAACCCGTTACTGAGGATCGGCAACGATTCCTGTGGTAAACCAGGCACGGATTTGAAAAACCGGGTGGACCGGTAATTTTACGCTCAGGAGGAAAACTCATGGATTGTGGGCAATTGGTCGAATATATCGCAAAAGCGCTGGTTGATGACCCTGACAATGTTTCGGTAAGCGAAATTTCGGGAATTCAGACTACGGTTTTTGAGCTTAAAGTTGCCAAAAAGGATGTAGGAAAAGTCATTGGCAAGCAGGGGCGTAATGCCGAAGCCATACGTCATCTGTTGTTTTCGGCTGCTGCAAAAAGCAGAAAGGGCGTTGCGCTTGAGATTCTTGAGTAAGGGGTGATTCGGAACAGCCCTTCACAATTGTCCAGCTTGAAGGGATTAGGGGTCAAGTCTACCCTTGACTCTTTCTATAAATAATTAAGAGTCAAGGGTAGACTTGACCCCTTTTTTTCCAGGGTAGACTTGACCCCTTTTTTTCCTTGATTGAAGCCTCAAAAATTGCCCCCATATGGAACTGTCAGTTGGCGGATGTGCATCAAAAAGAAGTGGCCAGGGGACACAGGAACCGGGCAACCCTTGCCGTTGCAAGAAAACTGATCGCTTATATGCTTTCAGTAGATAAATCCGGAAAGGATTTTAGCATGGTTAAAACAGACAAGGCCGCTTAAACGGTCATCATCGCTCTATCACATACGGATCTGCCCGCCGTTCCTTGCAGATTGGGGACTGCGTGAACGATATTAAAGTCGCGATACGCCATTGACCTGTTTCGAGGCCGGCGGGTTACCCAAATTTAAGCTTCGGTGATGGTTTAACCTGATACCGCAAATGGATGTCTGGCCAAAAGATCCTGATCTTTTTGGCGCAATTTAAAAAAGATTCGAAAAATGTGGCAGGCGTAACTAACTGTAATTTAATATTTTACCACCAGGGAGACGTACGGTCGTGGTTGGACGGGTGAGCTATTGTTTTTTACTTGACAATACTTATCATGGATGTCCCCAAAAACGTCTTAGGCAAGATATGAAAAATTTACCATAACTAGTGTGTCCACCTCTCACGACGATTGACCATAACCTGTTGAGTTCCAATTCATACGCCTCATGTTTTCAAAGATTGGCAGATTGTTCATATTGACGGTATGCGAATGGTCGATTGAATATACGGTTGATTATCCGTAAACCCTAATATTTCGGGTATTATACGACCAATTTGATGTATATTCGATTAAGTATAAAAATTAAGGGATAAGCCATGTTTATTTATGACAAACCAATTGAGACTGAAAATGATGACTTCCTTGGAAGAAAACAATTTTCTCAACATCTTGGGAGAGCTCTATTAAATTGGAAAGAAAAGGAAAGTCTTGTTATCGCAATAAATGGTGAATGGGGTTCTGGTAAATCTTCTATAATAAACTTGTCAAATGAAATCATCAAAAAAAGCAATGATGAGGATAAACCCACAATCATTGAATTTAATCCCTGGTGTTTTTCTGAAGATAATAAGTTGGGAGAGCATTTTTTTAATGAAATCGCAAAAGAACTGGCAATTAGAAATGAGACCAAAAGAGATAAAGGAATCGCAAGGAAACTAAGTTTTTATGCGAGCCTACTCAGTTTAGCACCGGGAAAAGACTTACTTACTGACCTATCATCAAAAATATTAATCATATTGGGTTTAATGGGTATTTCATCGAGTCAACTCATTAACTGGATAGACATACCTAACAATTGGATTCAAAATGGATTATTTGTCATTGGCTTTCTTTTAATGTTGCCTGGTATTTTTAAAGAATTTTTTAAAAAATTGGCAATCTTTTTTGAGAAGAAAGCTGAGTATTATTCAAAACCTGTATCTGAAATTAAGGAAAAACTTAAGAAAGAACTTTATGATAGAAAGAAAAAACTTGTAATTGTTGTTGATGACATTGACCGACTAAATCAGTCAGAAATTGGACAAATTTTAAGGCTTATCCGAGTAAACGCGGATTTTCCGAACACAATATACCTTTTAGCTTTTGATAGAAGTATTATTGAAAAAAACCTAGAGAAACAGACTGGAATATCGGGAAAAGATTATTTAAACAAGATTATTCAAGTCAATTTCGATGTTCCTTTTGTAAACCCCACAAAAGTCCATACATTTTTGCTTAAAGAGTTAGATCGAATTTTGGAGGTTTTACCGAAATCTGCACAAAAATATTTTGCGCTGGACAATCCACATTGGCCGAATGTTTATCATTCCGGTTTTAAAAACTTTTTCAAAAATATAAGAGATGTAAAAAATTACGTGAGTAGCTTGGAGTTTAACATCTCGCAGATGTATCAGGATGAAGTAATGGAGGTGAATCCTATTGATTTTTTTGCAATTGAGGTAATTAGAGTTTTTGCACCAGATTTTTATTGGTTTATGCGAGATAAAAATACACTTTTCACGTCAACAGATAGGAATGACAGAACTTCAGTGGCCAACAATCTGAGAAAAGACGGGATTGAAAGAATTTCAAATAAATTACCAAATGGAATAAAAGAATCAGTTCTCGAATTAATAAAAAAATTATTCCCGCAAATAGACGGTGTCTTTCAGTCTGGATATTCAACTTACGGTAATGATTGGCAACGAAGTTGGAGTAACGATTTAAGGGTGTGTGCCACAAAAAACTTCGATAGCTATTTTACGTTAATTCCTGGTGGCGACGAAGAAGAATTGAGTCAGTTTGAAATTGAAAATATTTTAAGTAAAACAAATTCGGAGAAGGAATTTGAAAAAATTCTTAGAGAACACATCAATAGCGGAAAAATCAGAAAAACATTGCAAAGAATCCAAGATTTTACGGATGATCAAAATCACATTCCTCAAGGCAATGTAAAAAATGTCGTGAGAGTTCTGTTCAACATTTCTGACGATCTGCCAGCGGAAAGGAGCGGGATGATGGATTTTGGCGCAGATATGGATTCAATGAGAATAATTTATCAATTACTGAAGCGCGAAACTGAAAAAGAAAAAAATTTTGAAATACTTAAAGGTGCTATCCCTTCATCCAAAGGTCTGTTTGGGCCACTACAGAAAATATCTTTAGAATCTTCAATAAGAGAGGAAGATTCAGGCAAATATATTGTACCTGAAGATAAAATTGAAGAATTGCAAAAACTATGTCTTGAAAAAATAAAAGGCAAAAATACTAACGACTTGCTTAATCATAAAAACTTACTTTATATCCTGTACAGCTGGAAAGAATGGGACGAAAATGAGACATGGAAAAAGTTCTTAGAAGAAATTATTGATAATGACAGGAAATTAGCTTTGCTTCTGGAGCATTTTATTTCGAAAACCACACATCAAACTGTTGGAGATCATGGAGCAACAATAACTGAAAAATTCAATTATAATGACTTAGGTAATTTTTTTGAGTTAGATGAGTTAGAAAAAATACAAAAAAAAATGGATAAAATAAAAAAACAAAACACTGAAGTATACAAAAATAAAAAACATGTAATTAATCTTTTCTTGAATAAATATGGTGAAGCACCTTTTAAGACTAAACCAGAGGACATATAAAAACACGCGACTGTTTAGCGGTGTTAAAAAAAGTCCAACTGCAAGGACTAAACTGGGACATCCATGATAAGTATTGTCAAGTAAAAAACAATAGCTCTCCCGCCCAACCACGACCGTACTTCTCCCTGGTGGTAAAATACTACATTACAGTTAGTTACGCCTGCCACATTTTTCGAATCTTTCTTTGATTGCGCCAAAAAGATCTGGGTCTTTTGGCCAGACATCCATTTGCGGTATCAGGTTAAACCATCCTGGTGCAGCCTTGGAAATTTCCTGATTACGAGAGGGTTGTTTAATATAGGCTTGTAGGCTTGAATCAAGGGGTCTTTGCTAAGCTCAACGGTAAGCTTGTTTACATGATTAGGTAATTGAAAAACGGTTTCCGGCGCTTCGATGATGGTGTGATCAAAATAGTAAACGGATTCGTTTTTATATTTTCAAGTCTGATTGCACCACGGCAAATTTTGCAAAGAATATTATTCTTAAAAAATGATATTATCATTTCATTTATTATTGACACTATCTATTTTACCGTATATTGATTAGCAATTGCTGATTTGCACGAAATATTTGTCGGAATTAAGCCTGCATTTCAGGATTTGCTGACAAAAGGCAGCTCGTCATTAAAAGGTGGCGAGACTTTAGGGGTTGGTATTAAAAAAATGGATTAATTTTGATTAAGAAACGATGTTAAAAGATTATGCGATTTTACATATGAAATCAATAGCTTGTCTTAAAAATCGATTTGACGGCTATCGTTTTAACTCAAATGTTATATGAAATTACGTATATCCTCTGTAGATGCCTGCAATGCAGTGCCTTACAAAGATTGCGTCTGTTAAAAACCTCATGATAAACGGTTTGTAAAAATCGTATCATCATTATGCAATACAAACTGGATGTTATGCGAAACAAGGTTTGTCATTCTTTTGTTAATTTTGTTAAAATTTCAATATTGGTTAAAGTCTTACCCAATAAGGTTATTCAGATGTTTACTATGGCCAAACACCCTATCTTGCGGTTTATACAGCCATCATTCTTTGTAGTTCCGCTACAATTAAAGTTTTAATACGGATTGGCATGAAATTCATTTAACATTTAAGTTTAATATCATACAAATATCGTTATCTATATAAAATTTTTTAAGAAAAGGAATTAGAAATAAATGAAATATTGTTATCGGAATAAAAGTGATAAGCATCCAAATATATTTGATTATAATCCTTTTGACTTGATTGAGCAATACG
>JAAERL010000236.1 GCA_024230435.1 Desulfobacteraceae bacterium | reverse complement strand
GAAAGAAACTATCGATATCTAAAAACGGTAGCACAATTTTCAGTCGCCGGAAATAGCACTTCCGGCGGCTGCGAAATTTAGACTTTTTCAATTACATTTTTAAACCGCCACAATTGTAACATTTTCACGCCGCCACTAACAGCAGGTAAAATATCGCTGACGCATCATGGAATGATGATTGCCGTTCCACTTGAACGTTGGGAAGTTTTTCGCCGGATGACATCGTCAAAGTTTGCGCAAACATTACTTGACCTTGCAAAAAAAGCAAAACTATTCAAATACAAAAAACATAGCAGGGGACCAAAGAAGCCGCAACCGAAACGTATATACGACAAAAACACCCCACATGTCTCTACAGCTAAAATACTGGCGGAAAGAAAACGTTAAAAAGTACTACCTTGAAAGGGATGGTCCGCAACACTTAATCCATAGGCCACACTTGAATAAATATTCGTTTGAATAACCGGTATTGTGGGAAATTTATCTTCAATGATTTTTTTCAACAATGGAATTTTTGATGACCCTCCAACCATAAGTACAATATCCATTTGATCATAATCTAATTCGCCTTGATTTAGTGACTCATCCATCATTTCGGATATCTCATTTGCATAGGATGCTATATAATGCTCAAATTCAATTCGTTTAACCAACTCTTGAATGTCAATACCATTTTGTCTGTATTCAACGTATGCCTCCATATCTTCTGATAAGGCTATCTTTGCTGTTTCAATGGCTATAAAAATTTCCAATCCAAGTTTTTCGTATACCAATTCTTCCAAACACTTGATTTTTTCCGGGTCACTAGTGGTTCGTTTTACCTCTTTCAAAAAAGACATAAATTGTTGATTATGCACCATCTTCAATGAGTTATACCAATCAGTGATATGCCTAAGGGCATATTTTGGAAATGGCATTTTCTGATTGAATATACTTTTATATGTAGTACCTAATCCAAAATATTTTAACAGACGGTTATTCATTATTTGGCTTGTAAAATCTATACCACCTACACTTATTCCGTGGGTTGACAGGATGCGGGAAGAGCCATTTCCATTCGGCATAAGACTTACTATTGAAACATCCGTGGTGCCGCCGCCAATATCTATCGTAAAAACATTTGTAGGTTCCGCAATTTGTTTTTTCAGGGCATAAGTGGCAGCAAGAGGTTCTAAAACAAAGTCAATTTCCTCAAATCCGGCTCTGCTTGCCGCTGTCTGTAATCTTTTCTCAGCTAAGCCATCATTAAGATTGCGTGAAAAATACACAGGTCTACCAATAGTAATTGCTTTCACATTTTTTTGGACGATTTTATCCGCTCTTTTTTTTATTTCCCTGAAATATAATTCGATTAGCTTTTCCAGAGAATAAAATTTGAACCCGATATGCGTCCCTGTATACATATTATCCGCAAGTAATTTTTTGATCGATTGAATAAACCGTCCGTCTCCTCCATTTTCTTTGTATTCAATAAATGCATCATGTCCGAAATACCATTTTTTCTCGATATCTTCGAAATACAACAGGCTTGGCATAATTTCAGGTGTATTAAGGCTTTTTTCAACAGGCAATAAGGTAATGTTAATACCGTCGTCAAAAGAAATAGTACTGTTGCTTGTTCCAAAATCTAATCCATATTTCATTTTTGGCCTCCACAATAAAGCTATCCATCAGCTATTATCAGTTAAATCCGAATTATTAATTCTTTTTTTTTCAAAACGGTTTATTACATATTGCAAACAAATTGATATATCAATAGGCGGATTTAATAGTTCAGGAGCTAAAAACCTCCGGGCATTCGTATTGTCAATATTGTAAGATATGACCGAAGCATTTGGTCCTGCATATGCCATAAGTTCCGAAGGTTTTGTAACTCCGTCAATGCAATCACATGCAATACTGAATTTTTCAGGTCCTCCCCAAAGTTCTGAATTTTCTTTACGCTTCCGATTTACAATATCTTCTGTTATATCCACTAATTCTTTTATTTGCACTGCTTTTTCTGAAAAGAGATGAAAACATGTTCCATTTGGCGCCTTTCTTTCAGAAACAATGTGTAAAATAGCGGCATTAACATAATCCACATGCAAAAAAGGCAATCCTACTTTTGAGTTTAAGGCATAGCGAACGGAATTTTTTTTTCGCATCGCTGCGATTGCTGATAACACTGCGGGCCCTTTCAAATTACCATTTTCCGAACCGGCACCTGTTTTGCTTTCGCCAGTTATTATCGCCGGTCGAAACCAGTAACCATTCAACTTACCTTTCTCAAACAAATTACGGGTAAAGTCTGCGGCTTTCCATTTTGATGATTCATATGGATTTCGAAATTGCGCTCCATATCGCTTGTCTTCATAGATAATGCTATTAACGATACCTGTTTCGAACAGAGAACCAATTCCAGCGAAAAGAGGTGGTTTGCGCATCAACATAATGAGCTTGATTATATTTTTCGTCCCATCCGTGTTGATCCTTTGTACTAGATCAGCAACGCTTATGCTGTTTGCAAGTTTAGGCACACCGGCGAAATGAAAGAATGCGTCAACACCATCAAGCGCCGAACTGATAGAATTGGCAGCATCTTTAATTTTTAATTCCAACTTGCTTGTATCACAGGGTATTATAGTAATTCTCCCAGGGAATTGTTTGCGTAATAATTTGATTCGACTGTTATCGCTGTCTGGCCTAGTTAGCGCGATTACCTTTGTTCCTGGTTGCTCAAGAACCTGTTTGGCAGCATTACCGCCGAGGAACCCATTCGCACCGGTAAAAGCATATTTTTTATATTGCAAATGGCGCAATAATTCGTTTCCAAGCATTTCTCTATTATCCCTTAAATAAATTTAGATCTGAAGCTGGAGTGCAAAAAGTATCCTTTGTTTATTTCGGTACGCCCAGTAAACTCCGTCTTCATCGTAAGATGTGTAACCGCCTATTTCCATAATACTTGTAACTCGATCATTTATTTTATATTCTGTTCTAAGTTTTTGGAACGTATCCCTGCTATTAAACTGGATAAGGAGTGTATACTCTATGTTTAAGGTTTCATTTACAAAGTTACGTCCGAAAATTCCCGTAATGGCATTTTCATTTCTTCTTTTATTATAGAGTGTTGCATCCCACTGTAGAATATGCTTGTTCGCGGCTTCCAACGTAATGGTCCACAATCTATTTGTTGAAGAATATTCTAAACCTAAAGCCGCATCAAATGCATCTTTTCGAGAATCCTCCCATTTTGTGGGATGAACTAAGCGTTGGTAGGAACGCCCCCAACAATATGCTGTTTCGGCTTTGAAAACGAAATTACCGCGAGATAAATTTCCTGTGAATCCTATCATCCTATAACGATTATATTTCTTTATTAACCTTATTTCTCCTGACTCTGTAGACCTTGAAATATCCATGACTGGCTGATTTTCTGTAACCTCGGCGGCCATCATAGCAATATCACTTCAGTTTATGGACTTTTTCCATCGCAATCCAAATTCCGTATCGCCTATTTCAGGCTTTTCTTCCTTAATATCTATGGCACCGGGTATTGTTATTGGAACATGATATTCCGTGCCATGTTCTGGCAACTCATCAACACCGGGAACAAAATTTATGAAACTGTCTAATGTAAACATTTTGCAATAGAAACTCAGTAATCAGAATTTTATGAATTGTGCAAGCTTTTTTTAATAATTTAATCATCACAATCAATACAGTTAAAACCAGCCCTTAAGTCTTGTTTTAAATCCTCAATGGTTTCTAAGCCAAAACATAAACGCACAAGATTTTTACCAAGCCCCATTTCCTGCTTTTCATCATCTGTCATGGATGCATGGCTTCCTGTATAAGGCTGAGCAACCATTGATGTTACACATGCCATACCCGTGCCTGTATCAAACAAGTTAAGCGCTTTTGAAAAGGATTGATATTTTTCAACTAGATCTTCTCTTATTTCAAAAAACAAAATACATCCATAACCTTTTAACTGTTGATTATCAATTTCAGGATAATAGACCTTGGCAACCTGCGGAATATCACTTAAAAATGAAAACATCTCCTTGGCAACCATCTGATGATTGTCCATTCTCAGATGAAACGTAAACATACTTCGACGTAAAAGCCAGGCACTGTGAGGATCAAGTATCGATCCATTATAAAATCGATCATCTCTTAAATTTTGTGCCAACTCTTCATTGTTAGTGGATATCAGCCCGCCCATTACATCACTGTGTCCTGAAAAAAATTTTGTGGCACTGTAAATGCATAAATCCGCACCCAAATTTAATGGCTTCTGATAAAGTGGTGTGGCCCATGTATTATCAACAACAATCCAAGCATTGGGATTGAGCTGTTTTACTCTTTCGGATACTTGAGAAATACTCACTGTTTTTAAAAAAGGATTTGTGGGGGTTTCAAAAACTACCATATTCACATCACCGGGAATCTCATCCAATGCTTGTTTTTTACACAGATCAAGAATAATGAGCTTTATATTTCGATAAGCCGCAAAGCGTTGAAAAAATTTATGGGAACACCCGTAAATATATTTATTGATCACCAAAGTGTCATCCGGGCGAAGAAGATTGGTTACTGCTGAAAGTGCAGCCATTCCAGTGGAAACGGAAATTACATGGGCTGATCCTTCCAGCATGGAAACAACCTGTTCAAGCTCTTCATAATTCGGATTATTTTTCCGTGTGTAAAAATACGGAGATTCCGCACTAAAAGCACTGTTTTGATAAAGAGGTGTTACAACGGGTTTCACACGATTATTATCAATACGATGGTGAAGGGATCTTGTTATTGAGCTGAAATTGGGATTGTTATTCATAAATTCTATTCCTTATTTGTAGTTCATCAACTTGGATTTTAATTTGCGGCCAGCATGTATCTGGTCTTCAAAAACCTTGATATAGTCTGCTGTATTAAACGGAATAATTCCAATCTTAAATACCTCCAGACCTAATAGAAAATTGACCATTTTGGTTGTACCAAAACTTTGTTTGGATTTTGCTGAAAAATCCCTTATAAGTGTATCAAGGTTCAGATCCGTAATTAGCTGAACCGGATCTTTGCCTTTAATTGAATCAATTCTTTCAATCTGAAAAGGAGAAATATGATGATTCATTAAAATTTTGGTTTTCTCGTTGAAATATTCTTTATATCGTAGTGTTTCCCACGCTTCCAATCCAATTATTAAATCAAGTTCCTGTTCCAGAATCTGCGTGGAATACAAATCATAGTGTTTGTTATCCTTTATGAAAATTCTGAGAACAGAGTAAATGGAACCATGCTTTTGAGCGCCACCTTTGAATGTGGAGCTTTGGCACTTGATGTTATTCATTTCGCAAAGTTTCCACAAAGCTTTGGTAAGCGTGAATACACCTTGCCCGCCAAGACCGGAAATTATTAAATTAAACGGATTATTATGCAAAATATACCTCTTTTGAAATCAAATTATTTAGAGTTTGGACAAAAAAGCACTCTATTTAAGACTATTAAAAATTAACTTAACACAACCAGATACAAGTTTGGGCAAAGGGGCTGCAAAATTGGTTTTTACAGCATTGTTCGGACAAATATCCCTGCATGTACCGCATCGCATACAACGTGCAGTATCAATATTAAATTGATCATTCTTTTCATTGGTTCGATAAATAGCAGGACAACAGAGCTTATCATAACAAAGGGTGCATTCTCTGCATTGCGTACTGTCGATAAAAGGCAGGAGTATATGTCGCTTAAGTTTTGCAGCCAAATCCGGAGTTTGTGCACAGGGTGTATTGACCCATATGACCCGGACTCCTTTTTGCTGAATCTCCTTTTTTAAAACCTTTGCAAATTTACTGGGTTTAAAAGCCGATACCACGGACAGCCGATCCACTCCGATTGATTTAAGTAACTTTTTATAATTAACATTTTTCCGCGTCGTGGGTGAAGCCTGACGTCCGGTCATACCAATAACACGGTTATCAAAAACAATATGAATCATATTAATTCTGTTAAGTACTGCATTTTGTAATGAAATAATGCCTCCATGAAAAAAAGTGCTTTCACCACCCGTAGAGATTACGGTCTGGCGGGATAAAATATGGGACATGCCTTGTGAAATACCGATTCCCGCATTCATGCACATGAGCCAGTCCGCCCTGAAAGGTGGTAGAGAAGAACATCCAATATCTCCCCCGATAACTCCCTCAGTGCCTTGTAATGCCCGCTCAATAGCATAAAAAGAAGCACGATGGGGACATCCTTCACAAAATGTACCCAGCCGTTCAGGTATGATGTTCTCACAAGGGGAAAAATTATATTTTTTTGGCTTTATATTAAATAGGTTTGATAAATAATCACTCACCTGCTTAAAAACAATTTCACCATATTTCGGAAAAAATTCCTTTCCGCGAATCAGGCACTTTGTTTTATTGAAAAGTACGGCTTTGATATGAAACTCAAGAAAACCATCTTGGTCTTCAATGATTGTTACTTCATTTTTTCCCTTTACAAAATCCCGGACAATATCCGCATTAACAGGAAACACCAAATCAAGATTCAGCAGATGAACTTTTTGCTGAATTCCCAGCCGTATGACAGATTCGTATACATTGCCAAATGTCAGGCCCCTTGTAATTAAACCGGATTTTGCTTTTGAATTAAAATATTTTTTCGAGTAATTACTGTTTTGAGATAATTTCTCAAGTCTCTCAAGCAAGCCTCGATGATTTTGTATGGCCCTTTTTCCGACATTGATATATTTTTTATTATCCTTTTTAAAATAATAAATAGGGTTCGAAGAATGTCCGGACAAATTACCATATAAATGATCAGGAATTTGAATTGAATCGGAATTATAACATAAGCGTCCGGGTATAAAAATTAATACAGGTATGGAGTATTTTTCCGATAACTCGTAAGATTGTACCACATAATCAAAGATCTCTCTCACCGAAGTCGGCTCAAAAAGAGGAAAATTGAATTGGGGTGCATACCAATGCGTGTCTTCTTCTCCGGTACTGGAATTCGCTCCGGGATCAGTCCCCACGACAATAACCATTCCCCCTTTAACACCTGTATATCCGAGGTAGTTAAAAGGATCTGCCGCAATGTTCACGCCAACATGTTTCATCACCACAAGTGATCTGGCTCCGCAATAACTTGCACCTGCAGCACATAAAGCAGCAATATGTTCATTCAAAGAATCATTTATTGCGATATTCATATTGAATTTACTGACCAGTTTTTTTATTGCAGGCTCGACCATATTAATGGGTGAGCCCGGATAATGGGCAAAATAGTCAATATTGGAACATAGGGCACCCCAGGCAACAGCCTCGTTTCCATTTACCATTATATTTTGATATGAATCCATATTATTTAATACCAGTCAATGCTATCCTTATTTAAGTTGGAATTTTTTTCCGCAGGAAACTCCGTGATAATTGATTTCGGAGAGGGTACCCAGTAATCATTTGGTACAATGCGTCCCGGGGCAATAATATTCCCCCCTCCGATTTTAGATTTATGACCCACTGCAATTCCCATGAATTGCTGGCCTGAATCCATAAGCCCATGTTGTGTCATGATTCTCATTGTTTTTTGATCCAAACGAAAATCACAGTTGATTGTTGCAAATACTGCGGCATTTTTTCCGTAAATTGAAAACTGATACGGGCCATGTATTAAATAGACCTCCTCATAGCACATGGTTGCAACAATAAGGTTGTTATGCGAAATGCAAGTATTTGAACCAAGAACACTATATAAAATAGTACAATGATCTTCCACAATAGATCCATCACCAATGTAAGAAAGACGGACCACGGCATTGGCCCCAATAATGACATTATCGCCGATAATACATCCTTCAACAATTGCTGTTGGATGAATTTTACATTTTTTTCCTATTTTATTGATCATGCGAAGAAAGCGAAAAAATACAGGAGCTCTGTCATGAACAAGATATTGGAACCTGTCCGGAATTCTTTTTCTGTATTTAACAAAACGATGACTGACTAACATATACATATTTACCATGAGTAAATGAAAAGGAGACAAAAGTGTGGTTATATAAGTATCACACTGATCATAATCCAGCTCACCTGTTTTCATTAATTGTCTGGGCAGTGTCAGGGAACTCGTATATGCTTTTTGGGAGATCTTTACCTGTTTAAGTTCTGTATCTTCTTTGAGTTTAAAGAAAAAATTATACTTCCTTGAGTTGTCAATATCATTGCTGTTCGGAAGAGAAAAACGATTGTTAAATCTGTTTTGTTCAATCCCAAATTGGATGGAGCAATTTTTATGTTTTACTTCAGCTAATGCTTTTTTTAAAAATTCATAACTAAAAAAGATATTATTATCAAAAATAAGATAATACGGATCTGAAATTTCCGATTCATCATGAATATCAACTATCTGCAGTTCGGCTTTTTGCACGGTCTCTTCCTGCCATTTTGATAAGCATTTTTCCAATATGGGTACCTCTTGGATGGGATCATTAAAGGAAAACAATTCGTTATGATTCATTAACCGATATATTTGTTTTATTTTCATTGTCCAATCCTGTTCAAGAACCTTTTACTTGATGATCGAGTTTTAAGATTCCAAGTAAAGTTTAAGTTTATCAATCATATTTTTATAGGATTGCATTTTAATAATATCAGCAGGCGAGATAACAACACCAAATTTCTCTTCCAAAGCCACTATTATTTTTATATGGGTAAGAGAATCCCAATGAAGAGAATTATCATCATTGTCATTAATCTCATTGATATCAATTTCAAGTAATTTTGAGATTATTTGTTTTACTTTTTGTTCAAATTTCATATTGTATCCGAATATGCGACCCTTAATTTAAATCGATATTTGACAACTGCTTAATCAGATTGTCTTCTGTTGCTTTTAGTTTACCAAACCAATATTTTAAGGAGGATTCAATTTTATAAGTTTTTGTCATCAAATTTTTCCTGACAACAGCCAGAATTATTCTCCAAGTGGATAAATTTTCCTCCAATGAATTAAACAAATCCGGTTTAAAATTTATATTATAAATCATGGAATACTCTTCCAAGGCATTGGCCAGTAAATATCTTTTCCCGACAATCCCGCCTACCCATAAATCAAAAAGGGCTTCTCTATTTTTATCCGGATGAGGATAGAAAAGCTCGTTTAACGGAATTTCCAGATCACATATGATTTCGGTTAATTTTTGAACAGCATCTTTTCCCGTAAACAATGCATCTGCATTATCTTTAAGATTTTCCATTCTGGTGGCTAAAAACTTTTCTATCAATTTTATGGTAAATTCATTGTTACCGATTAATTCTCCTTTTTTGTAGGAATGATAATAATTTTGGGTGCAATCGTTGATGGTGATTTGCAAATGATTTTTAGCATCAAAATTTCCATTATTTTTACTTTTAATTAAATAATAAACAATTTCTTCACCTGCTAGTTCTTTTATCAATTTTTTAGGAACAATCCCAATACCTTTATTTTTCGGATGGGGTATAAATTTTTCATTTACATGCCAAGGAGGTTCCACAAAAAAGAAGTTGTCGGAATCATGCCCTACAACAAGAAGTGCATGATGACTAAATGAAAATTCCTTTTTTCCCGTAAAAAAAATTAAAAATGGCAGTCGAAACTGGTCGGTTTCCAGAACGATCATCTCTCCGCTATCCAGGAGATTTGCAATATATTCAAAATTCGTGTGATTTTTTTCCTTATATATTATGGGATTAAAAACCTGAGAATTTAATGCTGCATCAAGCAAGCCGATTGTATTTATGGTACCATCTGAATTACATCCCAGAAAAAAATTGATATCCGCTATATTCAGTAAAAAAGGTGTATCTATTTTTACATGTTGATATCCACAGATTTCCAACCCGCTACGATGTAAACAACTTATCGAATTTAAAAAATTTTTATATTCACCATCACATTTTTCATAATAAAAATGCTTTAATCGATTATCCATAGTAACCTCCTGCCTCCTTTTACTCCAAATATTTGATATTTTTAGTTTTTTTTGGATTATATTTTATAAATAATACAAAACTGATTAAAGACATAAAAAACCCGGTTCCAAAAATTAAATGCTCCATTTTAATATAGGAAAAAAGGATTCCATAAAGAAAAATGGAAAGAGGAATTGAACCATTGGAGATAGATGTTATAAAACCGAATACTCTGCCGATTATGTTTTGATCAACTTTTTTCTGAATAATTGTTCGAAAGCAAATAGCTGCGGTGATGATAAATGAGCTTATCATGGATAAGCACAACATAAAAGGCAGAACCACTTTTATTTGAAAACACATGATGATCATGATTCCCATCATCACAATCCCCACACAAAACAAACTAAAAAATATTAATTTTTCTTCTTTATCATTGATATTGCAGAATCCGATCAAAAGACCTGTCAATAAGATTCCAAGACCAAAAGAGGCCTGCAAAAAACCCAGATTTTTAAGACCATTTCCATCCACCCAGTCTGCCAGGAGCGGAATAATCACTTCAATTGATCCTACAAATAAATGTAAAATTGCAATAACACATAATATTAATATGAGTTTGGTATCATTCCAAACATAGAAAAAACCATCTAGAAAATCCTGCATAATGGTTTGCTTTTTTAATACTTGCTTTTGAGCTTTTTTCAATTTTATGAATGACTCAAAAAAGCCGGATATAATAAAAGAAGCTGCATTAAATAGAAAAATAAAAAAATATCCGAACATTGCAACTGCCATCCCTCCTAAAACAGGTCCGAGAACACTGCATATTCCTCTTACCAATTGTGTTCGGGAATTTGCCTTGGCTAAATTCTCCTTATCAACAATTTGCGGAATAATTGCAGGTATGGCGGGATCAAAAAAAGCCGAACAAATAGATACCAGAATCTGTGCGAATATTATCAATTTGATATCCAATGAATCATAATAAAAAGCAATTCCAACACCTAAAATAATAATCCCCCGAATAATATCAGCTAAAATGATAATCAGTTTTTTATCAATCCGATCGACAAATACACCGGATATCATTCCAATTACAGTTGAAGGGAAAAAAGAACAAAATAAAACAAAACCCATCATTGCCGGAGAATGGGTCTCCTTAAGCACCATATACGCAATAGCCAGTAAATAAAATTTATCTCCGATCTGGGAGATAAACTGACCGCATAGTAAAACTCTAAAACTATTATTCAAATAAAGTACCTCCTTTTACTCGATGATCGAGTCTTAGGGCTTGTAAAAAATTAACTTCCCGATTTTTTACACGCCCTTAGAAAATAATCCAGTTCTTCCTTATGCAGCCAATCCTCATTAAAAATGGTATTAATATAGGAATTACCTTTATCCGGAAGGATAATTGTCACTTTTTGACCTTGATCATTTTTTTGAAGATAAGTTTTTGCAGCATAATAAACTGCCCCGGAAAATCCACCGGCAAATATTCCATGATGTTTCAAAAGCATATTGCATCCGTAAACGATTTCCGGTTCATTTAGAATTGCAATGTCATCAATTATAGCTTTTTTTATCTGTTTCAGAACAATAGCGGCTCCCATTCCCGGAATTTTTCTTTGTTTTTGTTCTGTTTGAAAAATCAAGGACCCACCACATCTACGGCAATAATTTTAATTTCCGGATTTAACTCCTTCATCCGTTTGGACACACCGGCAATGGTCCCACCTGTACTCACTGCAATAAACAGTACATCAAGATCCTTACTTTGCTGATCTATTTCATTTGCCAGCCAATGGTAATGGGAATTTACAAAATCCGGGTTATCATATTGATTCGGCCAATAACTGTTTTCAATGGCTGCACAATAATTTTTAACTGTGTTTATTCTGGTCTGAATAAAATTATCTGTTGAATGATTATCAACTTTGTGAACTTTAAAACGCAGGGCGATCCTTAATGCTGCCCACAAAGTAAAAAAATTCCAATTTTGCATACAAATCAAAAGGACAATAATCGTTTTGCAAACTATGCATGGGAGTATTCCCGATGAGTCCCCTGATTTTATCCAGTTTTTCAAGTAGTTTTTTCATAATAATTATTGCTTGCTATTTTGAAAATCCTGGTAAATTTGGGTTAATTTGAACTTATCGGTTTTCCCGATTGCATTTTTCGGAATCTCGGGAATCAATAAAATCCTTTTGGGACAAATGGTTTCCCTTAGATGGGCCTTGCAATATTTTGCAATCTCCTGTTCATTAAATCCATTTCCGTTTCTTATACTTACAAATGAATAAATTTCTTCCCCATACATTTCATCCGGAACGCCAATTGTGGCGGAATCAACAATATCCTTGAATTTTCTCAGACAATTATCGATCTCATGGGGAGAAATTTTATACCCGCCTTTATTAATGATATTTTTTAATCTACCGGTTAACCGTATATATCCGTGTTCATCTATCTTCCCGCTATCACCGGTATGATACCATCCATCCGAATCAATGGCCTGCTCTGTAGGTGACGGGTCATTGATGTATCCTTTAAATAAATATTTGGTTTTTACACAAATTTCCGAAGAATCGGCAATTTTGATTTGAACATGCTTGGGAAATAGTTTACCTACTGTTCCGATCTTAAATACCTGGTCAGGTTGATGATATGCCAAATAAATAGTCTCTGTGGAACCATAAAATTCGTAAATTAACGTATCAAAAGTGTTTTCAAAATTTTGTTTCAAATTCGTATGCAAAAAAGATGAGCCACAAATAAAATATTTTAAAAACTTTTTGGGCACTTCCTCATATCGTTTGCTCATCTCTAGCAAAGCGTTTAAAATTGAAGGAACTACAACCGAAACCGTTGCCTGATACTTTTTGACAATATTCCAAAATTTTGCACAAACACGTATATTAAAAGACTCATTTAAAATTACCGAGCTTCCAAAAAGTGCCGGAACTATTGAGCTGTACAGCCATCCATGTGCATGAAACAGGGGGACAACTTGCATAAATCGCGTATTTTCGGTAAATTGCAAATCTTTCCCATAAGTGGATAAACACTCAAGTATTGCACCGTATTTCATTCCCACGCCTTTTGGCTTGCCTGTGGTACCGGAAGTAAATAAAATAGATGCCAGATCATCCCACTCAATATCCGGAAGATCAAAAACCAATTCCTTGTTTCTGATATTTTTAAAATCAAGTTTATCCGTACTTAGAAAGCAGTATTCTTCTTTTAATTGTTTATCGATTTTTGATTCAAAAACCTTATCCGGTAATAAAATTAAATTGGGTTCAATTTTACGAATCGCAAAGGAATTATCCTCTTTTGTATAATTCGGATTCAAAGGAATTGCAGTTGCCCCTAGAAACACCACGGAAAAATAATAGGCGATAAATTCAACCGAGTTATCCGAAATAATGGCTATTTTACTATTTCTACCACATGTGTTCCCAAACAGAATATTTGCCATTCCTGCTGCTTTTTCAAATATATCCTGATATGTAAATATTGTATCTGTTATGGCATCAAATAAAAATTCCTGATTCGCATATTTCCTGAAATGATGATAAATCTGTTTATTCATTTTTTCCTCCATTACAATTTTTTAACTCCGGTTACGGATATTTTTTTGGTAACATATTGATATAAATCTTCTACTTTTTCAAAATTATGAACCAGCAAGTTTTCATCATCAAATTTCATATTAAAAGTTTTTTCAACTTTAATCACAAGAGATATGTATTTAAGAGAATCCAATGCGGTTTCCCTGAAATAACTTGAAAACTCGATCATTTTATTGTCCAATATTTCATGAAAAATTTTTATAAATTTCGTTCTATTATTGTTTTGAAACATGTTTTTGGCTTTTAATAATGCCTTTCTGTCGATTTTTCCACTCACTGTTAAAGGCATCTTGTTTATATGTATGAATTGCGAAGGAATCATATAGCTCGGAAGTGTTGCCAATAAATAATTCTTTAATTCTTGAGGATTGATTTCATGATTTGAAGAATAATACGCACATAAGGATTTATTTTTGCTTTCTTCCATTAATACTGCAGTATTTGTAATTTTTTCATAGCTTGACAGAGCATTTTCTATCTCATCCAGTTCAATTCTAAATCCATGGATTTTTACTTGACGATCCATTCTTCCGAAAAACTCTATTGTCCCGTCATAAGACCACCTGGCCAAATCTCCTGTTTTATATAACTTGTATTTACTTTTTGGAAAAAACGGATTTTCTATAAACGCATTCTGTGTTAATTTTTCGGAATTCAAATACCCTCTTCCCACACCAATTCCGGTAACACAAAGCTCTCCCTTTACCATGGGAGGACAAAGATTCAAATCCTTATCAACAATGTAAATATTCATATTTGAAATGGGTTTTCCAATGGGAATCCGATGCGAGTCCGCTGTTTTCTCAATAAAATGATGTGTAATATCATCTGATGCTTCTGTAGGACCATACACATTGACCATGGGTATTTTGTATAAGGAAAACCATTTTTTAACCAAATATGCCTTGAGTTCTTCACCAGTAACCAAAAGAAAATCCAAATCCGGAAAATTAAAATAATGGGATTTAGATTTCAATATATCCAGCACTACGGATAAATATGATGGCACAAGCTCTAAAATAGTAATATGATCCTGAATTAATCTTTTTAAAAAATGGTGCATTGATAATTGTATTTCATCACTGTAAATTACAGTCTTTCCACCTGTAACCAATGAACAGAAAAACTGCCAAACTGAAATATCAAAACAATGAGAAGCATTTTGTGCAATAATACTTTTCCCGGTAATGTTAAGGTCATTAATTTTAGCCTGAATATGATTCATCATACCGGCATATTCGATCATCACACCTTTTGGTTTTCCTGTTGAGCCAGAAGTATAAATCACATATGCCAAATCATGATTATGGATTACCGTGTCCGGATTTTCGGTTTTCTGCAGTCGTATTTTTGTATGTTTATCAAAATCATAGATAATTTCTTCATAGTTTTCAGTTAAAGTTGAAAACATAAATTCCGATCGGGTGAAAATAAAATCAATCCGGGAACTCTGCATAATATTCAAGGTTCGATCCAGCGGATATTGTGGATCAATGGGAACATATGCGTTACCAGACTTCCATATGCCTAATATTGCAATCACCATTAAAGGGGAACGCTCCAGTAAAACAGCAACAAGTTTCCTGTTCCGGATGTTTTGATCCAACAAATATCGGGCAACTTGATTTGATTTTTCATTAATCTCCCTATAAGTCAATTCTTGCTGCTCAAATATTACGGCAGTTTTATCCGGTGTTTTCTCACTCCAATGTTCAATGAATTGATGAATGGTTCTTAATGGCGGTAATTCTCCAATATCCCTGTTAAATTCTCGCAAAACCATGTTTTTTTCTAATTCGGATATAATTTCAAAACTACTTATTTTCCTGGATGGATTATAAACAATTTGTGTTACTATATTGGAATAACTTAATCCTATTTTGTTTTTCTCGTCTTCAGTATATAAGCTCTCAGGATAACAAAAACAAAGTTCTATTTCATTGCTTTTTATGGCGCAGTTTATCCATATGACATCATGAGGCTGAGTTGATTTATTAATCATATTTATTGGATCAACAGGATGGTCTATGATGGCAAAGTTTGAAGTAAAAAGATTATTCCGAATATTGTTTCCGTTCTTTGGGGAATTGTTATCCATATAAATGTATTCATAATTTTTCCTGATTTTCAAGTCCTGATCAACTTTTTCCAATAAGGATATCCAATTCTCATTACCTTCACGGATAACACGAAGGGGTATGATATTGGTTTCCAATTTTGTGTCCAAATCAGGATCAAAACAGGCTGTCCCAAAAACAACATCATTTGCATTATTATATTTTTGAAGCAGAACACCCCATGATGAGAACAGTAATGTTGACAACATTAGTTTGTTTAAACTAAGAAATTCATAAATTTTTTTCTTTAAATCATTCTCAATTTTGAGGAAAAACGTGCTAAATCGATTGGGTTTTTCTTCTTTATAAGATACTTTTCCATAAGGAAACTCTGTTTTAACCGAAAATCCGTAAAGATAATCTATCCAGAACTGATTTTGCTCAATATTGTTTTTATTCATTTTCCTCTCTACTCTCCGTATATAAGATAAGGAATTGGGAATTCAACATAAATTCCCGATTTTTCCATCCCGGATTCAGGCGGAAAAATCAGAAATTTTATTTTTTATAGACCCTAAACATTTATAGAACTTTAATGCTAAACAAGGACCTGGCTTTATCCACATCTTGTTTTAATACTTTTGGATCTTGATTAACAAACCATGCTATAAACGGATTTGAAACCAAGTCAGTTGTTGGTGCAATATTATCGCCAACCTGGCATTTTAAGTGCAATGCAAAAAAAGAGGAGAGAGATTTTATCTCATCCAATCCTTTAACTTCCTTTATTACGCCTTGTTTTTCATTTGGAAAGAGTGCAATAATGCATTTTTTTGTCAATTTTACGGAATCCTTTAAACCGCTATCCTGGTTTATCAGGAGATTTACCATTGATGCATACGGATCAAAATCGGAGATTTCACGCATAACATCGGGGATTCGAGCTCCTGGAAGACGTGCACCGATTTCAATTAAATTAAAACCTTTTTGGGGATCTTTTTTGATTTCTACATGAGCCGGACCCACCCGCATACCAATGGCTTTGGCCACATCAATGGCATATTCTATTAAGGTTTGAAATACAGGATTATCCGGAGAATGCTGGATTGCATGATAATACAATAGATCCGCATATTGATTTTGAATCTTCTCATATTCCCAAATATCCGTTACAATCGGGTTATCATTGTTGAAAAACAAATCCACTATATATTCAATACCATCCATGAATTCCTCGAGCAAAGCAAACTCAACCGTATTTCCGACAAAATCTTTGGATCCTTTAATTACATTAAAAGCATCAATAACACTTTTTCGATCTTCACATTTAAAAACATTCATTGAAGCAGTTGCTTTTGCAGGTTTGACAATAACCGGAAAGGTATTTTTTGCTAAAAATGCATCAATATCCGCCACAGAATAACATTTTTTAAAATCAGGACAATGAATGCCAGCTGCTTTTACTGCTTTTTTCATTTCCGATTTGTCACGCCTTGCAAGAATCAAATCAGGATGATTGCACGGAAGACCAAAAAGAGAAGAAAGTTCATCCGCCGCTTCCACGCCCGGTTCGGTTATGGGTAGAAAACCAACAATATTCAAATCCATTTTATTCAAATAGCCCTGTATAATTTTCGCATTTGATTCGAAAATTACATCACTATTGCTAATTGTAGAAAAAAAATTTTCAGGCAGATCATGCTCATGCAATTTAAAAATCTCATCTGAAACTGTAACAACATTAACAATATTTATGTCAAGTTTCTGTAAGATTTCATAAAAATTCATTGCTAATCTACCCAGTGGATCTACAAATACCACTGTTTTTCTATTTTTCATATCCATTATATTACCTCATTTATTGTTATATTAGAGTCCGAATTACAATGCCATATTATCTTTTGCCGTTTCTTTTAGAGGAAAATGAGCCCTATCCAAAAGTTCGACAATGTTACAATGCAATTTATCTGAAGATAAAATGATT
Organism: Desulfobacteraceae bacterium; assembly: GCA_024230435.1. Classification (GTDB taxonomy): domain Bacteria; phylum Desulfobacterota; class Desulfobacteria; order Desulfobacterales; family Desulfosarcinaceae; genus UBA2230. Next base: position 10,109 of record JAAERL010000236.1, on the reverse strand, counting down.
ACTTTTTTATCTTCATTGTTTTTTTGACCAATTGCCATTCTTATTTCAGCTCTACCTGGTATACTTGTGATTTCCCGTTCAAGTACATCCCCGTTCTTTTTCAAATGATCGCATATTAATGCTCCTTTTTCATTTGATAAGTTTTTTACTTCAACATGCAAATTTCTTGAATCATCATTTGTCCACTCCCATGTCCAGCTATTTCCCGTAATTTCATTTTCATTAAATTTTACTTGTTTTCCGTTTTTAGGGCTTAACACTATTTTTTGATTTTCTCCGCATTGCAAGCAACAACTTTCAGGGGATAGTTCGCTTATCTCCGTATATAATCCGAATCTATTAATCAATATTTGTCCGCATTCTCTGCAGTAAACATCAGCATGATTTTTTTCATAAGTATTTCCAATATAGACATATTTCATACCTTGTTCCAAGGCTATTTCACGAGCTTTAACAAGGAGTTCAATTGAAGTTCTTTCGACATCGGTATATCGGTAAGCAGGATGAAAACGTACAAAATGCAGTGGTATTTCAGTGGAAAGTTCCTTTTTTATCCATTTAACCAGTTTTTTAATATCACTCTCCGCATCCGTGAGTTTCGGAATTACCAAATTACTGATTTCCAAATGTTTATTGCTTTTGTAAAATATCTTTATAGCTTCTAATACATCATTAACATTTCCTTTTGACATACTCTTAAATGTTTCCTCATCAATACTTTTAAGAGATATGGAAAATATATCGATAACTTTTGTCAGATATTTTGCAGCTTGAGGTGATATGAATCCTGCTGATTTAAATAATGTCTTGATTCCACTTTGGTGTGCAAGCTTTGCAGTTTCATAAACATACTCAAACCATATAATCGGATCATTATAAGTAAAAGAGATAATTTTTATATCCATTTTCTTTGCCAAATCAACAATTTCCGTTGGAGTAAAATACCTGATAAACTCTTCGGATAAATTTCGCATATCCGAAGATTCCCAATTTTGGCAAAAATCACATTCAAGATTACATCCCAAATTTCCCAGTGAAAGAATTTTCGCACCAGGCCAATAATGAAAAACCGCCTCGGTTTCAATGGGTTCAACTGACGGAGTCAACATCTTTCCCCAGATAGCGGTTTTTAAAACACCATTCTGGTTATATCGTGATTTACAGAATCCAAAATTTCCTGGTAATATGGTACAATCTCTTGGACATAAATTACATTTTACTTTGCTATCTATAAGTGTTTCCCAAAAATTTGCATCACTTAATCCGGATTTCACTAACCATTCAATATTATTTTTTCTATGCTCTAACTTCATAAAACCTCTCTTCATGGTATTTAAGATATTTAATCAGGGAACTATCTTTATTTCACCTTTTATTTCAGTCTGAGCTCCTACCCAAGACTCTTCATTTATTAAAAAGCCTGCATCACGGGCCATTTGTTCATGTAATCCGGGAATACTTTTTACATCATTCTTCAATTTCCCGCCTTTTTTATTATAAATAGCTTTTGTCGGACATTGCTTCACACATGCAAGACATTCCATACAATCTTTAGGATTTACCGCTACCGTCTTCTTGGTTAATGCTGATTTAGCCAAAACACCTTTGGGACAAACTTTTAAACATTCTCCGCAACCATTACATGCTTTGGGGTCTATAATCGGATTAAAAAGACTTTCATAATTACCGTTTTTCAGCCAATGTATAATTGTTGTTTTATATATATTCGTAGATCCGCACATATCAGTGATCGCTAACAATATTGACGATAATAAAATTCCCTCCCATATAAAAAACTCGGATAAAGACCATTTCCGATAAAGGGCGATACTTGATAATATGATTGTCAATATAGCTGTTCCGAAAATGGTACGATGGTAACTTTTCTCTTTTGGCAAAAAAGGAAATAGTCCGTGAAAGAAAAAATTAACACCAAAAAAGATAATGGTAACTCCTAAAATCAAATCAGGGAAAAAAATAAGCAGAACAAAAATAGTCAGTAAATATGCCACGGCACAGGACATTGCAGGTTCAATGCGATCCCGAAAATCATTATTTACAATACACATTTCATAGTTTCGCTGATATCCGTTTTTTACATATTTAGGGATATCACGAAGATGAGCAGGTCCCCAAATGATTCGAAATCCTGTCTCCCTTTTGATTGCTTTTTTATCAACACCCGGTGCTGCAAAAGGCGGGGCAATAATTTTTTTATGGTTAACCAGCTTGCTCAATTCCGCAACATTTATGGCATCAATAATATCATGCTCCGTAAATTCATTCATACCTGCAGCACACCATACATTGGAACCGCTTGCATCGGCAATGAGCAAATAGCAGTCTATGTTCGCTTTTATTAATACACTTTTCAGCCAATTCACCGTATATACATAATTACCGCTTAAAAATATCGGAGAATCCTGCTCAGGATTACCAATCCTTTCCATTCTGCATTCAGTTGGAAAGTCATAATGGCGTGTGAGTAAATGAAAACAATATTCCAATATTTTTTTTATTTTTTTGATCATTTGTCATTCACCATTAATTTACTTTTTCAGCAAATAGTATTTGTATTTTTGTTAAAGACAGTTTTATCCGCTCTGTAATCGTTGCCCCGCTATTTTCAATTATTTCCGGAAGCCCTTTAATTGGATAGGCAACTCTTCTGACAATTAAAAATTGCGGAATCCAAAGAATTCCCATTATTATATTGTAAAACAATCTTCTCCACTTCCCTTCGGGCTGCATTTCATCTGCGATAATAATTTTTCCGTTTTTTTTCAACAGTTTATTAACACGTTTAAAAATATACTCCAGATAAGATTTTGGGAATTCACCTAGTGAACATGTTGCAATTACATAATTAAATGTCTCATTTTCAAAATGTTTATCAATTTGTGTTGCACTGTCCTTTATAACTGTTAATTTCTCTTCCAAACCCGATGCTTTTGCATTTTTCATGGCTTGCTCCAGCATAAATTCCGATGAATCGATACCCGTAACATAAGCGCCTTTTTTCATGCATCTTACTGCAAGTGTGCCTGTACCGCAGCCAATATCCAGAATTTTATCTCCGGGTTTTATCCTATCGGCAATAATCTTCTTAATCCTGTCTATTCTGCCAAGTGTCATTATCTTCATTCCGAGATCATAACGCTCAGGAGCTGTCTCAACAAAAAGCATCCACGCATAAAGTAACATAACCTTCCTCCCTTTGAATTATCGATTAACAATTTTATCAAATAAATATAGTTCTCAAGCTATTAACTTCTCTATTTTCCTTTGATATTTTTTTCTATTCCAAGCTTTTCCATGGGAAGTATAAACTTTTTCAACTTCATTATTAATGATTCTTTTCAAGCTTCTTTTTAACTTCTTTTTATCAACCGCAAAAAGATTTATACGTGGATTTTTTGTGAGTACATCCTCAATTATCAAATCACCTATTATACAATTTCCATCTTCCAAAACAACGGAAGACCCGCCAATTGAATGACCGGGTGTGAGTAATGCTTTCCCTTTAATTCCAAACCTTTCAAGATCCAATTCATCATCAAAAACAATATCGGGATAAATATAATCTTCGTGTTTTTTATGCAGAGATTTTAATAATCCAAATACGATTTTACCTAAATAATTAAGCGGAACCACTGGTGAAAATTCCCCGCATGTCAAAAAAGGTGCTTCTAATCTGGAAACAGCTATTGGAGCCTTAAAAATTTTTTTCATATTTGCGATACCCAGACAATGATCAGGATGAGCATGAGTTACCAATATTAATGAAACTTGTTCTTTATCTATATTATGCTCTTCTAATTTCTTTAATACAAGCTTGTAGGAATCCCTAACCCCGGTATCCACTATCACGACTTTTTTATCTGCTAAAATAAAAATATTTACTGTTACTAAAAAATTAATTTTATGTTCAACAGTAATAATTTTTGTTTTCATATTTGAAATCGTCCTCATATTCTATTTAAATTATTAAATTAATTTCACATTATATAGACCTCAATGCATAGCTCCGCTTCTTAAATTACAATACAATCACGCAAAAAACACATGACCATTGGCGTTTATTTGAGGGGATCTGTCATCCCCTCCAAAGTTTTTAGAAATATTTGAAACATCAAAATCTACACCAAAAGAGTTGGCTGCCACTGTCAAAATAATAAAGGCGCTCAACACAATAGAAAATAAGAACTGTCTTTTCATCTAAACTCCCTTTTAAAACAATGTATATTGGTTATGTGTGCAAGGTAGTAGAGGCTCCCATAATACCCTTTCCCATCATTATAAGCCAGAACACTTATGCTACAAACGACTATACACAAATTGGGTCAGGTACTTCATCCTTTTTTCGAAATTTTGTTGCCAAATGTTTCCAACGCTTTCCTCTGTAAAAACTCCTGCTGAGATAAGTCCTTGACGCTCTCCTTCGATTGACAAGTATGCAGGTGTTGGCATAACTCAACTTCCTTTCGAAATAATCTATGTTTTGTTTTTTGATTGGAACCGTCTGCTATCAAACTGAATAACGGGTACTTATATATTCTTAATTTTTCTCTGTCAAGCATCGTAAGTGCGAAGCAGTGCTGACGCATAAAAAAGTGTAAAGGAGCGGAAAAAAGGATTTTCTGTCTATTTTGCGTACAAATTGGGACAGGTACTTCATCCATACTAATTTGCTCCTCAAAGGAAGGGTGGAAAACAAAGGCCCTATTATATCCTCTGCACCTGTAAACTTGCGATTTACAATTGGAGAACCGATGATTATATCTTGTTGACCTGTAAGACGGGATAACAAAATTTTGTAAGCGCCTAACAATACGACAAACACCATAAGCTTTTTTTCTTTAGCTATGCTCCCATTTTTTTTGCATAACTTCAGTGAAAGGGTATACGTTTCTTTTGCTCCAACAAAAGACTTGCCAAAGGTTTCACCTGTTTCGCTCGGGAACATAAGTGTTGAAGGTGGATTTCTCAATTGATTCTCCCAATAATCTTTATTCTCCCTCAAAAATGAAGAATCTAAATTGTGAAGTTCCCTAACATAATCACCAAATTGCGTGACCATATTTTCAGTTCTAACAGTTTTCTTCAATTCATCGTTATAGTAGTCTGCAAGATCGCGATGGAATACTGAATCTGAACTTCCATCAAAAATCAAATGATGAAAAATTATGAAAAAAAAGTATTTATTTTTGTCAAACTGAATAATGTATGTGCGAAACAAAGGCACCGCAGTAAGGTTAAAGGGTTCGGTGGCCTTTTTTTTTATGACCTTAAGCGCTATACGTTCTGCCAATCTTTATCGCCATTACGTGTGACATCGATATGACTGAGAGCTATTTCAGCATGGCCCCTTACAACCTGAACAGGGCTCTGGTACTTGTCAGACCAAATAAAACAAGTTCTCAAAATTTCGTGTTTTTTTACTATTTTTTCCAAACTTCGTTCAAGTGCATTTATATTTAAACTGCCGCTTAAATGCCACAGAACGGGAATATTGTATGCTGCAGTACCAAGTTCCCTTTGTTCAAATAACCATATTTTCTGTTGTACGTCTGAGACCATGCAATTGATTTTATAGTCTAAATTAATACTTTTAGATATAACTCTATCTTTAATATTCTCACTGCTTTTCATCTTTTTTATCCTTAGAATTTGCAAAAAAATCAATATATTAACTTATCGGTGTAATCACGTAATGGGAACGCTAATGGAAATTCGTTTTTCGTCCTATCCCTTTCGAAATTTCATTAGCTAGCCCTACAGGGTTTTCATTCGCCATATTATGTCCTGCATCCTTTACAATAACGACGCAGACCCCATTTCTGACAAGCTCTTTTTCATCGGGATCAGGTAAAGATTTATCACCAAAAATGTATGTTCGAGGAAAACTAAAGGAATATAGAAGCTCTCTCCAGGATGGCGAGCAACCATTGACCAAATCTTTGGCACCATAGCTCACAGCTCTTGGCTCGCTGTTTTTCATAGTTGTCGCCCAATTGCCATTCGTTTCTGCAAGTTCTCTGATTATATTTTCATGCCCTTCTTTTACATAATAGGATAGAGAATATGCGGCAATAGCTCTACTTCCTACACCGCCTCCCGAGTCCAAGTTGCCTTCGCTTATGATTAATGCCTCAACCCTGTTTCTTATCTTATCAGCAAGGTAAATAGAGACAGCCCCCCCCATACTATGACCGTATAAAATCACTTGATTTAAGTTTAGTTTTTCAATAAACTCTTTCAAGATCTTAACATGATTATCAATAGAATAAATATAATCAGTTGGTTTATAACTATATCCAAGCCCTAACAAATCAATTATTATCCTCCGATGCCTGCTAAGCAATTCGCAGGTTGCAACCTGTGGATAGTCATATGAAGATGCGCAACCAAGCCCATGGATGAATAGAACTGGAGTCTCAACACCTGGAAAGTCATGATACCGTATGTGAAAATGTGATCTATTGATTAAAAATGATTTCATAATCCCCCAATATAGAATAAGCTTACAATACGTCCTCTCGTGTTTGTTTTAAATAACTATTATAGTTGCAATTATTACTATCTTTTTTGTTTTATAGTCTTCTTCAGTATTCTTCTGAGAAGAACTAATATTACATAATACGAATTTAGTGTTTTGCACTTACACTAAGAAAAATACTATTGTCTACTTAGTGCCCATCCATGAATGGCTTATCTATCCGATATCTTAGGGTCGAGAGGATGCAATCATCCGTTATTGCGCCGGAGTTGAGATGATTGAGCTTTAAGTGCATATTTGAACTCCGGTACGATTGTTTTATGCCCAGCGCCGCACATTCCCAAAAAAACCGGGCACGGTAACCGCTTCGCCCATTGCGACCGCTTGTTGCAAAATACGGGCACCCACCGCCAAATCGAGAACGCCTAATCCAAAGGGCGAAAAAACAAGCGGCCTGCTTCGGTCGAGATTAATTTTTTGCATCAATACCTCGGCTAAGGTTCCGGCTATAAAATCACGATTGCCGGTGGCCTGTTCGGCCAAATGGGGTGACGTATCGGCTTTGAGACAATGTTCGACGTCATCGACAATGTTCCATGATTGCAAAATGATTTCTGGCACCAGATCGCGCAAGGAGATATGCAGAACGACCTGTCCCGGATTGAATGTTTGCGGATCGGAAACATGAGGCTTCAACGCGGTGGTGGCGAAAACAACCAGATCGGCACCCGCAATCGCCTTGTCCAGACTGGATTCGAAATGAGTTGAAGTCTGGCAAACCGACTCGACATAGGAAGTAAAGGCGTTGCCATAGTCGGTGTTTAAATCGTGCACGACAACCGAGTTGAAATTCCAGTCGTCACTTACGAAGAAATCCAGTATCGTTTTTGCGATAATTCCCGCTCCAATAAAGCAAATGCGCCCACCGGACCGTTTTTCGCCCGCCAACGTCCCGGCCGCAAGGACAGCCGAAGCGGCGGTACGCGCTGCGCTGATTGTCGATGCTTCCAGGCAGGCAAAGGGATAGCCGGTCTCGTAGTCATTTAAAAGCAACACCGCCGAAGCCCGTGATAGTCCCATCTCAATGTTTTTGGGATAACTGGCAATCCACTTGATACCCGAAAAGGGCTGCTGCCCCCGCAGCGCAGCCGGCAAGGCAATGATCCTCGAATCGAGACGATCCGGAAAGCGCAGAAAATAACTGTCCGGATTGATTGTTTTGCCGTTCTGGTGCAATAGATAGACGCACCGAACTTCATCAATTATCTGTACGCGCATCTGCGCGATAATCGAATTGACGACAGTTCCTGGAACCACAGTGAAATTTTCCGGTGATTGCATGGTTAAACTCCTTGTGAACTTTGTATACATTTTGGTTGTCAGATGTCCGAAGCAGATCTAATGAGCTCCAATATGATTTGCGACCCACTCATCCGAGTAGATCATATCGAGATACCGATCGCCCAGATCGGGTGATATGGCAACAACTATCGAACCGGGGGGAATCCGATCGGCAAATCGATGGACCGCCGCCACAACGGTTCCCGTGGAACCACCCACCAAAATGCCGTAGCGCGAAGCTATCGCGCGGCAGAAAAAAACCGTTTCTTTTTCGCTGATGGTTATAAATTCGTCGATACCCTCTGGCGAAAAAATTTCGGGACAGCGGCTGGTTCCGAGTCCCGGTATGTAACGTGGTGCCGGAGGATGCCCGAAGGTCACCGACCCGACGGCATCCACCGCGACAATGACAGTAGACGGTGACGCCATCTTGAATCGCCGTGCACACCCAGTCAGAGTGCCGGTCGTCCCGGCACCAATAAACAGAAAATCGACTTTGTCTAAAGCTTTGAGAATCGCGCCCGCAGTCTTCTGATAATGAACATTGGGATTGGCGGAATTGCTGTACTGATTCACCCAGATCAAAGACGGATTATTGCTAATTGCTTCATGGATGTATTTGATCCGGTTGCCGAGAAAACCACCATTGGCATCACGCTCATCGACCATAACTATGTCGGCCCCCAGTGTGCGCATGGTGCGTACATGCATGGTTGACGCGTTGGGATCGGTAACGCAGGTGAAATCATAATTGCGTGCAGCGCACACCACACTGAGAGCAACACCCAGGTTACCGGAAGAAGATTCGATTACACGCATGCCGGGAACCAAATCGCCGGTTCGTTCCGCCTCATCAATCAAACCGACAGCGGTTTTCAGTTTGATCGAGCCGGCTGGGTTCAGCCCCTCGATTTTGGTAAATACATTTACCCCCTCGATAAATCGCGGTAATCGCAAGAAGACATCATCATGCACAATTTGTTCTGCAGATTCGTAAATCATTGCTACCTCGAATTCATGGGGGGTGTGTACGGCGGCTGATTGTCAGCCCCACCGGAATTTGATCTCGTATGTGAAAAGCGGTTTCCTACAATATCGTAGATATATAAAATAACTTTTTTTAGCCGACGGTTCATTAGTCGCATTCCATTTCAAAATCACAGCACAATATTAACAACTCTCAGTATTCGCTGTTAGTCGAAGTACAGGTAATTTCAGTCTGCGATTCTTTTTAGAATCGTATGATAACAATTCAACTTTCGTGATTGCATCAGTTTTGATATCTCATCCCGCAATACACGTGTCATTATCTTGTTTATAATAAATGGCCACATTAAAATTCATTCTTGCTGTTTGAAAACAAAAACTTTATTTCGTAGAACTTTATTTCGTAGAACTTTATTTCGTAGAACTTTATTTCGTAGAACTTTATTTCGTAAAACTTTATTTCGTAGAACTTTATTCTTATATCGTTTTTAATTGTGAAGTAGATATTTGAATTTCTAAATTTTGTCAAGAGTTTTTTAATTGGAGAAAAAATTATTTTGATGGTAGTGCTTCGTATGTAATAATGAGAAAGTCACAGTAAGGATGTCGGTTACTACCTGAATTTTGCACTTGAAATTTATAAATGGTGGATACCACCTGGGAACTCTTGCTATATAACTTGTCATTCGTTTATTAAAAACGCACTTTTATTAATTATTGGGAAAATGACCAATTTTGGAACGAATTCTACAAAAATTCGGAATTCAGCTTTAGAAATCCAGACCGAATTCAAAATCTGGATTTAAAATGTTTAAAATATTTTTTTCGAAATACAATATGTGGTGTGTCAAAATTAACCAACACACAAAATCTATAAGCGAATGACAAGTTACGGTGATCTCCTTCCGATAAAATATATGCCAGCCAAATTACGGCGGTCCATCCCCAGCTTAAATCCCTCTGATTTTTTTGGACCGAAATATGTCTATCAATCGCATCGCGCATCCCCATTCTAACCATGGCTTCGATCAACAGCGGGATGTCATCAAGACGTTCCGATATAACGGATAATTCCTGTTGATCATTTTTATCGGGTTTGAGAGCTTCGGATTGGCATGAAATTCATTTAATATTTAAGTTAAATATCATACAAATATCGTTATCTATATAAAATTTTTTAAGAAAAGGAATTAGAAATAAATGAAATATTGTTATCGGAATAAAAGTGATAAGCATCCAAATATATTTGATTATAATCCTTTTGACTTGATTGAGCAATACG
>JAAERL010000235.1 GCA_024230435.1 Desulfobacteraceae bacterium | reverse complement strand
TCCAAAAAATGAAGGCGCCGGCCTTTATTGCGTGAGATTGCGTGGCGCCGCCGTTCGTTATTGTACACTCAGTGTTCGGTGTAACGGACAAATTATCCGGACAGGATCACGGTCTCTCAAGAGGGTTGAAAACGGACATTCATTCGAAAACGAGGCCAAATCGATTTTAAAAAAAAAACTCAAAAAAACTTTTTTGACACCCTGTTGCGCGGAAATAACTAGGGCGTTGTTAGCGATAAAGTCCCCTTTTCGGGCACGTAGGCCGACATCAGCACTCACGGGCCGTAACCCAATGATGGCTCAAATTGATGCTACTATTCCGTATGAATCTCAATCCCACCTCATCATTTTACGGCCCGTTAGTTGATAGTGCCTAATGTAGAATATAATGACATCGTTCAAAACTGGAGCTGCGTTTGCCACACTTCGGAAGGCAGTTGCTTTCATCGTCCGACGAAATGACGATGTGATAGGAAGATGGCATGACATCAATATTCTAAAAGATCTTTGCAATCGTAGTTGCTGGATACGACGAGAATTCATCCAATATGA
>JAAERL010000234.1 GCA_024230435.1 Desulfobacteraceae bacterium | reverse complement strand
TAGTTTTTTAACTGGGTGTTCCTACCTCACCTTTCTTCGCCATACCCAATAGTTTGTTGAAAATCATTGCCCCATCATCCCTCAAACCAGAATGCTGGTACTCATTTGAAATCCACACCTTACAATTCTTAGAACTGTATACTTCACCTACATTCGTTAGCATTGGCGTACGAGTACACTCAGCACGCAAAATGTGACCGTTAACATATCCGTTTTAAATTACTGCTATTTTTCGACCATTTTTTCGCAAAGATCACCAAAACACTTCTACCAGTATCGCACCAACCAATCGAGCTATGACAACAGCTCGCATTTCAACGCTTGTTGATATCTAGCAGCAGGTCTGGTTGAAAGGAGGTTGCAAAGTATGACAGTAAACATATCCGTTTTCGAATTACAAAATGTTTTCGTCCAATTTCTAGCAACCTCACCTTTTGTCTCCCAAATGGCCAAGGTAATCATTTCTCCAGTCATCTAATACACCAAATTGATGCAATACTAACAGATGAACAACTTCCAACCATTTTCATTGTCAAAAATGCACCACAAATGGAGATTTGAACCTCCAAAGCTAGGCCGTTTTACACCAGGTCACAAAAGAGTTCTATCGCCTCAACGGCTCTATTTCACCAAAATTTCTTTCGCGCCAAAGCTTCCTGATACCTAGGAGCGGGTCTGGTTCGAAGGAACTCACGAAATATGACGGTTAACATAGCAGTTACTAATGCTACAATTTCTTCTTTTTCAACCTCATTTCATCCCAACTTTTCGCCATAATATCACCAATAACACTTCAATTCTCATGCAATCTAATACCTAGCGTTGGTAGACACATACTAGAAGAAGCACTGATAGTCATCTGATTGCATGTAACTGCCCCAGAACTTGAGATATGAGGTTTTGAAAGTAAAATGCTCATATCTCACGAACCACAAGAGCAATACACACCGCTATACAAACCACAGCTACTTCATACATAGATGCGTCACTGGTATAACGAGCGGAAGTGATTTGAGATCGTTGGCATTCTCAACGGTCATCGCAATTTATAATTTTCAAAAAATATGGGTTTTCGGGCATAACTCTATGAGTTTTAGTCCAAGCTGAAATTTGACCACGTACATTTGTTCCTGTTACTGAGGGCTCTATGGAAATGTATAAATTTATTATGGGATTTGAGTATTACATATTTTATGTACAAGTGTATGCATTTTACCATATGAGGCTGCTCAAAATGAAGATACGGAAACGTCTAGTACTTCTGAAATAATATTTTTTAGGTCTCCAGACCTTCACTTTTCAAAAATATATGTTTACCAATTACATATTTTATCCGATTCATTCCGTAGTAAGGGTATATACCCGGTCGTTTGG
>JAAERL010000233.1 GCA_024230435.1 Desulfobacteraceae bacterium | reverse complement strand
GTACAAAGCAGGGCAATTTCTTACGGAAAAAACTCAACCAAGGTTTACATGATAGATATTGATGTCCTGATTAACGATCCAGAGTGAGACAAAAAAATATTCTCGTATTTCCTCCAAAAATCAAGAAGACCGTCAAAAATTTGGCTAAATTAGCACCAAAAATCAGAAAAGTGGTACAAAGCAGATAATTTATTTACTTGAACCATCTCAACTTATACTCAAATGATAGATATTCAACCCCTGATTATGAATCAAGAAAGATAAAAAATGGTGGTTTGGTATGCAATTGAAATCACTGGCGCAAATTTGGACAAATTGACGTAAACGACGTCAAAAACTCAAACACGTCGGTACAAAGCAGGGCAATTTCTTACCGAAAAAGATCAACCAAAGCTTATCAATACCGTAGAAAGGTTCAGCTTTTAGATATTTACATCCTCATTAATATCTCATTTGTATTTAAAATTTAAAAATAATTGTTGCGACCACCGCCCCAACGGCCACGATGGCGGCCACGCTCGCCGCCGCCTCGGCATTCGTTTCATCGCCGTCTTCCGCTGAATTTGCCTCGACACTCTCCCTGTGGTCGCCGTATTTAATTACGGTAGCTTGTAATTTATCCGCGGTGTCGTCCACGGCGTCGTCTAACCGCGTCCTCCACGGTGCTATCCCCGCCGTCTTCTGCGATCTTGCCATTGACGCTGCCGTTGGCACCGTTGATGTTGGCGTCCTCCTTCTAGGACTTGAGCTTCTTCCACCTCTCCCTGATGCTCGCCACCTTACGCACCGGGCGCGCTTGTCGGGC
>JAAERL010000232.1 GCA_024230435.1 Desulfobacteraceae bacterium | reverse complement strand
GTCATGCAATTCAGCCTGATAGCACAATGGAAGAGGGCAATCACTAGATAATCGGAATTCTTTTGAACTTCGGTTCATAAGAATCAATGCTGCGGAAATGAAGTAAATCGAAAACGAGAGAAGAAGAGAGACTAGCTGTTTGTGCCGACGGCAAAACGAGCATTGACCCCGCTATGCCAAGTAGTGATGGGGGGTATGAATCACTAGCTGTCCCATGTTGGCCGCGTGATTTCAAACAGAAGTACAGGTACAGTCTTATTTTATATTTTTATTGCCACGGAGATATGGCATCTTGTGATGACTGAAATCCAGCATCACATGTGTGAAACTTACCACTTTTGAAAAGCTAAGTTGACAAAAATTGAGAGGTTGGACTGAATCCAGCAATTTTATGGTCCAAATCAATATTTGGCCATTTTTGCTGACGAATGAGCTATATTGTTCATTTGTTGCTCGAATAAACAAATAAAGAATCGTCGAGACGCACATTTTATTGCCGTCGTCGACCGATGTGTTTTTAAACACGCTGCGCGAAAGCAGGTATCAGGGTTGCATGCTTGCAATTGAAAGGCAAGACACAAGTAGAACCGACTCGCGGCTGAAGCATATATTTACTTCTGCCCCATAATTGTCCAGTGCAGTATTGTGAGCTGATGCGCTGAATCCAACTTAGGTTCGGTG
>JAAERL010000231.1 GCA_024230435.1 Desulfobacteraceae bacterium | reverse complement strand
GTACAAAGGGATACAAAGTAGGCAAATTAATATTTTTAATTAGTTAATATGTCCCATTTCAGATCGCGCACTATTGTACAGTAAGCCGTTGAAATTAGTACCTACTCTATCATCTAGAGACACTCCCCTACAAGACGTCCAACCAAAAAAATCTCGGGCGAATGCAGTATTAGGCTTATGCAAATATGCATAGTTTAAAGATGTCGGTCAATATGACAAAAATCTCACATGATCATATTATTATGGTTGAGCAGCCAAATTACCCACACAGTATTAGTAACCACAAAGCAATGGCCCCTCCCCCACAACCTAGCAATCTACAAAGTCTCAATGCAGTTCAACCATTGAAAAAGCCACCAATGATTGGTTACAAATGGTCTTACTATTTTAAGATACCCTACTAATCAATGAGTTTCAGGCTCCCATTAATGCCCGTTGTCTGAGGAAGTGACAGCTTATTTATTAGCACATACCACATCAATATGATATTTTTTTCAAAAACATGTCATTTCTTGTTTCTTGCATAACTGCAAGCATTTCACATCAATACATTACCAGGATATATCATGACTATATTGGAGGTTACTGTTGGACAGCAATGTGATGCAACATTCCCTGCACACAGCTCTAAAATACTACCCTTCATGGGTCTGTGATAATTTACTGTTCTATTTTACTCAAAGGGAATTATGCCATCCTTGCATTTTTTTGCGTCAGAGGTGGTGCCCAATAATACTACATGTGCCATGATGATGCCATCAATGCAATCTAGATTCATGAATAATAGTCTGTTAAAATGATATGGATTAATGACAAAATTAACAATACAATCATTTGTATTGGTGTCTTTGCTAATATTGTGAGAGGTGATATATGGATAACACCCCCAGGTCCGATATGGCATTGCAGTATAGTCTGAGTAGGTTTAAGTGTGGACAATGTTGTACGATTTTAGAGCGAGATTTGTGTTGGTGAATTATTAGGTTTCTTATGGGGTAAATTTCAGGGTGTAGAGGCGTGTTGAGGGTATTTTGTTGTTGGCAAAAGTGTTGGTGTTGTGTAGATTTGATGAGAGGTTTTAATTTGAGCTCTAAAACTATGTTCAACGATTTTTCAATGAAACAACTATTTTGAAGAAAAGCGATTTCAATTAGTTCTTTTAGACATGTCCTGGCAGATGCGGGACCGAGCAAATACCTATCGTGTGATGGAAATCTAGATAGAAAAAATCCTAAGTACATACCCCCACGGTATTGATTTTTCTGTTCGTGCGCTGCGACCTCCGACCGATCAGTCTTCTTGTTGTCACCAGATTTCGTGGGACATTTGCATCTTATGTCACCTACGGATGACGTACAGGCTATCTTTGGACTTTTTGTACGAAGTTATTTGCCC
>JAAERL010000230.1 GCA_024230435.1 Desulfobacteraceae bacterium | reverse complement strand
TCTATTTAGCTCAAAATGTACGTGCGTTTCACGTTTTTTCTAATTTTTCAAAATTAGTCTAATTTAATTCACCTCGATCCTGAGGGAGGTAAGACCCCTGCCCTGGTGTGAGATCTAAAAAAAGGGATCTCCTAAAGTAGCCCATTACAGGCATAGGACCGTTATATCCTTAACTACGTACTGCTAGCAATCGCGCGGATCGCGAGCTTTCAAAATCGTCTGTCCATCTGTCAATTAATTTGGTTCCCCTGGTTCCCCCAATCCGCTCTCGATGAATTTCAAACATCATATGCTATTTTTTTTTGCAAGACCTGCTGCCGCCAACCGCAGATACCGCCAACCTCCCTCATGAGGAGCGCTAAATATCGGCCCCATTTTTGTCGGCCCTGTCGTAGACTCTTGTAAATGGTGGTACATGGGTATTGAGCATTCTGAATCTTGGCAAGATGAGCCACTCATTATATAAGCCTTTTGATTTGAAATTTTGTTTTGCCGCTCGATCTTTTAAATTGTGGTTTTGGATCAGCGGTTCAGCCACAACTGTTCATAAACTAAAAGCAAAAACTACTACAACAGCCGCCGGTACTATTCAGAGGCTTCACTTCTTATCCTTCCATGCGTGTGTCTCTTGCAATTTGAAGATGACAAGGTCAGTTGTGTCGATTGAATATTGTTTTTTGTTCTTACTGCCCTTTTTTCAGCAGGTGATGGATGCGGAACCGACGGCAAGAACTGCCAAAAGTTGTGAGATGTCAAGGTGGTGTTGGCATCGTCATAGAAGCGGCAGGAGGATCATCAGTGTCGGAATGCTGCAGCAGTGGTGGCGACAGTTTGGTATCACAGCGGCGACAGCATCACCGCAGGAGCGGCAGCAAGTGAGCACAGCGGTGGCATCATGGCAGCAGAGACAACAGTGCATGAGCCTCACAGTGGCGGCGGTATCAGCATCAGCGAAAGCATCAGCGGCAGCGGCGGTAATACAGCAGCGACAGGTGCAGCAGCAGCGGTATGAGCGACAGTACCAGCGTCAAGGCATGTGGCAGCGGCGGTAATACAGCAGCGGAGGCAGCAGCGTTATGAGCGACAGCAGCAGCGGTATTAGCGGCAGCGGCGGCGATACAGTAGTGACAGCGAAAGCATCAGCGGCATTAGCGGCAGCGGCGGTAATACAGCAGTCACAACGGAAGCAGCAGCAGCAGTATTAGCAGCAGCGGCGGTAATATAGCAGCAACAGCGGAAGCAGTAGCGGTATGAGCAGCAGGGGAAGGGGCAGCGACGGTTATATAGTATCATAGTAGTACCAGCAACAGCCTAGCCATGTGTATTAGCAGTATACTCGTAGATAGAATTAACTTTAAATTATCTTTAGCAAGCTATTTTAATATCTGTCATTAGTGGAATCATCACTTTAGTATTGGAGCGCTACCGGAATTCAGCAGAACAATCGTTGATAATATTTCCTTACTTCGAAGCTATCTCCTCTCCTTCTCTCTTTTAAAAACATTCATGCATTCATCAAATTCAATTGCTATGCCTACATACAATGTACACAATTGTAATATTTCATTTAAGTTTAATAAAAGATGTTGCGCATTGCATTACAGTAGCAAGGTATGGCATAGTGAATGAATCAATCCATCGTGTCTGTATTTGTGGGGTAACTAAGTGGTGAGCAACAATCCCTGTGACTGTTGATGTATCATACAGACCATGCG
>JAAERL010000229.1 GCA_024230435.1 Desulfobacteraceae bacterium | reverse complement strand
TAAAAATTATGACAAATTGAAATTTTTATCTTGACAAAAATTTCAATTTGTCATAATTTATCTTCAGTTCTTTTGAAAAACAGATGGTTACTGTTGAAACCCGAAAACTTAACAGCCTTGACAACTTACCGGGAAGCACAAGAGGGGAACCGGAGAAAGGTTAAGGGAAGAAAGGAGATTTTCTTGAATCTGTTCAGAGTGATTAAGCAGCTTGTTTCAATCTCTGAAGGCAATACGAAATTAGGACCTGTTGCAAATATTTCGTTGCCTCCGGTTAAAGCTTGTAAGCCTGATGTGCCCTGCGCTGATAAAGATTGCTATTCTTTAAAAGCGTATAAGCTAAGGCCGACAGTGAAAGCCGCATGGGACAAGAATTTTCAGACAGCGATTGAAAGCCCGGATGATTACTTTGATGCAATTGATCGATACCTTAAAGCAAGGAGTTATTTTCGCTGGCATTCAAGCGGCGATATTCTTAACCAGGGTTATCTTGATAGCATGATAAAAACGGCTTTGAATCATTCACAGATTAAATTTTTAGCGTTTACAAAGCGTTTTGAGTTTGATTATTCAGCGTTGCCGGAAAATTTGACCGTTGTTTTTTCGATGTGGCCGGGCGTTGAGGTTCCTGATTCAGCGCTTCCCACAGCCTGGATCAATGACGGCATCGATGAGCGCATACCATGTGATGCTTTTGTTTGTCCTGGACAATGCACAGAGTGCTTTTACTGCTGGCATATGCAAAACGGGCAAGCTGTGAGTTTCAAGAAACACTGACACCAAAAGGAGGCGGTCACCATGACGCTTCCTTTATTTCTTCCCTATGTTGAGGCTTAAAAAATAGAGGTTATTATGCAAATAATTGAAATTAAAAACAAAAAACCAAGAGAGCTTTTTTGTCCGATGTGCGGCGCGGGAATACTCACACAAAAGCCTGATTTTTGTGAGCATTTGGTTTTTTATTACGACACACTAACAAAGGAGTTCGGCCATGTCGGGCATAATATAGCGTTGCCTGTAGCCGATGAGTTTTCCGATCCTGTGCCCGAAGATATTTATAATCAACTCAATGAAGATGCGGTCTGCTTTAAGATCCTCACGCAAGATTCATCTAATGCGCCGTGTGCCATGGGTTTGGAAAACACAAGCTATGTATGCTTCGAAATGGGTGATCATGTGCGGCTTTGTCCTGCAGAGCTGACAACTGCTGAACTGGCTGCGTTGACCGGCCTTTCACGAGAGCGAATCATTCAAATGGGCAACGAGCTGATAAAAAACGGTGTGGCCCGTAAGGTCGGCAAAGTGCTGGTATGTTCTAAACATGCAATAAACTATGTGCAAAACCGGCCTGAAAAGCGCGGAGCGCATAACAAAAAAAAGTAAGCTAATCATATCACCAAACCTTTAAAACGGCGGTTGGAATTTCAGCCGCCGTTTTTTTGGCGTTGTTGATTTTAAGATTATCC
>JAAERL010000228.1 GCA_024230435.1 Desulfobacteraceae bacterium | reverse complement strand
TTGTGCTTCCCGGTAAGTTGTCAAGGCTGTTAAGTTTTCGGGTTTCAACAGTAACCATCTGTTTTTCAAAAGAACTGAAGATAAATTATGACAAATTGAAATTTTTGTCAAGATAAAAATTTCAATTTGTCATAATTTTTAGAAAAAAAAATAATTTCGAGGTGCGGAACCGATTCCTGCTATCTATCCATCACCCGGTTTGTGGTTACCAGGAGGACAGTTCTCTCACGATCCCCATCCCGCATGCTGTAGGCATGCTTCTGTGCATTGTCCGGCCCGCACTTTATTCAGGGCCATAGATTCACCCGGTGGCACGGATGGTTCCCTCAGTTCTTGCAGGAACAACTTCCAAAAAGCGACTTCGTGTCGCAACCAACAAAGGTACGGAAAATCTCACAGAATATAATTTGCTTAAGATCCCAATATAAAAATCCGATAATAAATTATCATTGAACGTTTCTTTTCAGTTGCTGTGAATCTTATTTAATATCCACTTAAAATTTCTGCTGGTCACATTTAAGATAAGAATTAGATTTCTTTATTAATAGGTTATTGGCTGTAACTTATTGTTATTTAAATAAATGGAGAAATTATATGTCTCTAAATACAGTAACGGAATTAACATTGTCAATTGAAATACAGAAAGAGGTAAACAAGAGAGATATAAAATATTTGTTACATTTTACCCATCTTTCAAACTTGAAAGGTATCTTTAGCTATGGCCTAATAAATCGTCAAGAATTAGAAGACAAAAATATGGAAGTTGGTTGTAATGATCCTTATAGATATGACAACCAAAAAAACGCTATATGTTGCTCAATTATGTTTCCTAACTATAAAATGTTTTATAAATTAAGGACAAATGATTATAATGTTAAATGGGTTGTTATATTGCTGAAACCCTCCATATTATGGGAAAAAGATTGTGCATTTTGTGTATCTAACGCAGCCAGCGATGATGTTACTTGTATTCCAATTGAGAACAGAAAAAGACTATGTGCTTTTAATAAACTTTTTGAAAATATAGATGGGAAACCAGATAGAGCGAACCTTAATTTAAAAAAATCTTTCCCAACAAATCCACAAGCTGAAGTTCTTGTTTTTGGCAAGATTGAAACCGATTATATCATGGAAACATACACTGCGGATAAAAAGACTGAAGAATGTTTAAAAAAAAAATATCCAAAATTCGAATTTAAAACCAGTGAAAAAGCATTTTCGTATCGTGCTGATTGGAACTTCTGGAAAAGTTGTTAAATATGAATTTTTGGCATTTGAAATCGTGCATCAATAAAATCATGGGCTTATCTCGCATCGCCTTACACAACTGCAAATAACTTGATCATTGAATGGAGAGATTAAATTTTAATGGCAAAAAGACCTGTATTTATTCCTCGGAAAGATGGCAATCTCGGTGTATTGGAACAAAACATTGAATTTAAGTGGTTCCCTGGGATGGCTAAATCACAAAAACAAAAGTCTATAAAATCACTTCATATGGCGGCTGAACATACTGGAATAAAACCATTTTTAGAAATTTCCAGTAAATCCGAAAATGATTTAGGCGTAAGTCTTAGCGCCTTTAATTTAATGATAACTTCTAAAAGCGAAAAGATATTTTCTGTCGAGTCTGCTTTTCAAAGTAGCAAAGTTTTTCAAAATGGTGGCCCCTATGTTGACTTATTAGATAAAACATCACGGGAGGCAAAAAAAGATATCCGCCTTAAAAATTCAGGAAAATTACTAAGGTTTTGTTTTTATAATCGAATTTTTCCATTAAAACCGAGAACCTTCTTTTATGATTGGCTTTACATAAAGACATTAAAGCTAAATAAACAATTGGCAGATAAAATGCTGCATTATTCAGGGTTTACAGATATTGAGTTTAATCCTGCCAAATCAATAAACTGCCAAGCATTCTCGGCAGCACTGTACGTTTCTCTCTTTTTTTCATCCTTGATTGATGATGCTTTAAATTCAAAAGATAGTTTTTTAACTATAACGGAAGATGTCTATAAATTAAGAGATTGTAATATTTAGGCCTTATTGGGGTTTTGGGCAAAAAACCCCGCTTTGGTAAGTTTTGCGTCAAACAAAAAAAAGAGCGGCGCGGCCGGAACCCGGCAACGGATCAGCCCTTGATGTTGTCTGCCCGGAAGGTTGTCACGTTTAAGTGTTCAGGTAAGCTGAGGGAAAAGATCAAGAGAGGAC
>JAAERL010000227.1 GCA_024230435.1 Desulfobacteraceae bacterium | reverse complement strand
CATACCATTTTCTTAGTTTCCAACTATAAGCCCCATGCGCCTGCGGATGATTATGCCTTTTGGGAAAGGGTAATCGCGGTTCCGCATAACCTGTCCTTTGTGGATTGCCCGGACAAGCCCCATGAGCGCAAAAAAGACCCGTATTTGTCCGAAAAGCTGATGAACGAGGCTCCAGGCATACTGGCCTGGCTGGTCCGGGGTTGTCTTAACTGGCAAAAACAGGGATTAAATCCGCCAAAGGCAGTAAAGCAGGAAACCGCAGAGTACCAAAAAAGCGAAGACAATATCAACGCGTTTGAAGAGCACTGCTGTTATATCGGAGACAATGCCGAAGTCGGCGCAACTGCGCTTTATCAAAAATTTAAAGAATGGTGGGAACTTCATATCTCCGACAGGCCCCCGAAGCAAAAGAAATTCGGCACGATTATGAAAAAAAGACACGAGCGCGTGATGCGCGGCGGCTATGCTTTCTATATCGGTATCGGTTTGCTTGATAACCATGACCGTGTAGAGGATTAAAAACGATGCCCGTGTGAATACTCATGGGATTTAACCATTTGATACTATTTGCAATACACATGCGCCATGAGGATATGACCATTTTTCCTATATAGTATACAGTTTTTTATATTTTATATTTTTTATAATTTTTAAGTAAAAAAGGTCATATCCTCTATAAATAAGAAAAAATAAAATAAAAACAAGTATTTATTTAGTAGACCATAAGCATGACCATTGTAGACCATCAAGCAATGGTCATGAAAGAAAGGAAAAAAAACTCATGAACATTCTGGACTGCATCCAAGATCAGGGGATTGAGGCAAAGAAAGTCTCGGCGAACAAAGGCGGCGAGT
>JAAERL010000226.1 GCA_024230435.1 Desulfobacteraceae bacterium | reverse complement strand
TCCAAAACAAAAGAAATACAAGAACATCAGGCCAAATCACGGAATTAGTAATCTTACTCCTTAATGGCGCCCGCCCCCAAGAAGGCTTCGGCAAAGAAAAATCCTGTGGCGGTAACAGCGGCGGCAGCATCACGCTCGACGAATTTCCTACTGATTGATGGTCCTCTACTCTGGTGGCACATGGCCCGGTCCACGAAGCCAAGCCAAGCCGCTTAGCGCGAGATAAGAGAGAGATAAAGAGAAAAAAGGGTGTGCCTAAGCAAGGCATGATATCCCTGTCTGCTTCCCACCTGCATGCCCTCTCTAAATACCTACTTATAAGTACCTACCCTCCTGTCTTCATCTTATCTATCACCAACTTGAACTTCTTTTTTCTTTATCACCTTTTTCTCTCCGACAACTTTTCTACGATCTCCTGTTTGCTTGCTCGTTGGGCAAACTAGTTTCGGGGCTTGATTTAGGGGCGTTGAGCTGGTTAGTGAGATTGGGCGGATCTTTTGGAATCTTGGTCAATTTGGGTTTTTAGCGGGAATGACGAGTGGTGGGTCTTTTGACTTGGGATAATTAGTCAGTTTAAGTATTAGCAATTATTACTTAAAAAATGAT
>JAAERL010000225.1 GCA_024230435.1 Desulfobacteraceae bacterium | reverse complement strand
TCGCTGCGTCTCCGGCGCTACGCGCCTGCGCTTGCAGCGAGAGGAAATTTTTTGATAAAAACTTTTTGATATGATGCTCATCACACAATCACCACCGCCTTTTGACGAAAAAATCGGACCATTTTAGTTTTTTGGACGAAAAAAATCGGACCATTTTAGTTTTTTGGACGAGTCAAAATTGGACATTTCTAGCTCTATTTCTAGCTTTATTTAAGTTCCACGTGGAAGTGGACGACGGATATACCCGCCGAGGACATTATCGCCAAACAATCGCTAACGCCATGTCCACCACCACTCACCACCGCCCATGACACAAACCCGCTGAAGAAGTGAATTCGAAACCGGCTCCGTCTCGCCGGTTCGGGCACTAGTCTATTAAAAATAAAACGCCACGCATTGCTCTTTTTTCGAAGTTTACCACTAAGAGATATGTCAACTGCGACCGATAAAGACGCGTCCGCGAACCAACAGGGCGAGGCAGCACGGGATGGCCAAGCGATATCCGGCGCGGCAGCAGCCGCTGTCAGCGGATCCGCCGCCGCCGCCAAAACAAAAATTAAATCGTCGAAGACGAAAGAAAAAAATCCCAAACTGCCATCACTCTCAAGCCGTTTCGATTACATTCGGCCCATCGTGACAACGCAACGTGTACGTTTAGGAACGACCATGGCGGAAACTGCAAAAGCCATGCTCGCGACGAGGGAGGAAATCCGCCGCCGTCTCGAGACCCGACTCCAACTCGATGGCCAATTCGAGGACAGGGAGGATATTGATCCGACCACGGGGAAAGGAAAAATTAAATCGTTCATTCCGAAAAATATCAGAGAGACACCCATGCCTCTGAACTGCTCGAAGCTAGTCAAGAAGGACGGCCACTGTGCGAAAGCATACAGTGAGATCACGACGACGCTCGGACAGGCAAAAGCAGCCCACGACGCCTGGAAACAAGCGATGGCGGGGTTTGCGCGACAGATTGCTGATTCGGAAATAAAAGGGAGGAAGGAACTGCTAATGGTCCAATACTCCGAGGCGACGATTGGCATCGCCGAGGGGCTCGTGCTAGTTGCAAAATCACAACTGCACAAGAACCCCGAAAAATTA
>JAAERL010000224.1 GCA_024230435.1 Desulfobacteraceae bacterium | reverse complement strand
TTATAACGCAGCCCTTAATATTTTATTACTTGCCTTAATCAAGGCCGGGCGGGAACCGTCCGAAGTGTGGAGATGGCGGATTGCCGCCTCTGTGAAGCACGAAACCGCCTCCATGTGAAACATGGTGGCCGGTAGTTCATAGAATATTGTTCAAGCGCCAAGGATATAATGCTGCGCTTTCAATGTCGAAAATATCGAACGATTGATCCAATGCCTCGGCAACAAACTGTGAGCACATTATTCCATTAGCAATATCAGCGTCTCCATCTTTACTCTGTTTGGACAATTGAAAAATATTTTTCGGCGACTTGGTTCCCTTCATGCTAAATTTTAAATGCCGCTCGTGGAGCTGCTCTTTCATTTTATCCAAATACTGATAATAACGTTCGCTATCTGGACAATATTCATCATCATCAACAGCGCTTTTTAACAGAATTTTACCATAATTATCTTTACCGGGTTCAACCAATTTGTTGAACGATTCATACAGTCCTGTAACTACTCACCCGTATCTATTTCCTGCTCAGGGAATTGTGAACCGGCTAATGCCATTTGAATTGCAACAAGCGGGTTTACACCTTGGCTTGACATAGTTTGCAGATAACTTGAAATACGGCAGTAGGCCCGAGCATAT
>JAAERL010000223.1 GCA_024230435.1 Desulfobacteraceae bacterium | reverse complement strand
GCGGAAAAGAATATACCAGATTGAGCTTCGATTTTTTTTCGTATTCAAGGCGTGCCAAAGTTTGCATACTTAACGTATTCGGGCTTTGGCATAACGCAGAAGACGGGAAAAAAGACATACAAGATGGTATATTCTTTAACACAAATCGCCTAAGGCGGCTTAAGGGGCGCGACCAAAAACAATAAGCTCATGTTGTGTTTCAGAGTCTTTTAAACTCATAGTGCAATTTAACCAATTGATTTTAAAATTATCCAGCGAGAATTCCCGGCAATAATTTACCGGGATGAATCGCTGGATAATCTTAAATATAATTGAATACTTTCCAATACCCCATTTTACACTCTGGCCCCCTTTTGGGCATCGATAAGTAGGGCAAGATAAATTCCTCAAACTCATTTTCGTTGAGTTGAACCGGAATCTTTGTATTTACTGGCTTTATGGCAAAATGTGTCATCGGAGCATCTTTTTTCACCGGTTCATTTTTCGAACCGTCAAAAACACATATCTGCCATATTTTTTAAGATAATACCTCGGGTGAAAAAACTTGCAGCCTGTTACAGGTCCGTTCAGTGCCTATAGCATAGTTACCGGAAAAACAACCTAACTTTTAATTGATTGAACCAGTACTGACACAATCTTATTTGAAAAATCAGGGTCCAGAGAAACTGCTTCACCGTCAACTTGAATCAATTCATTGCGAACATTAAATAGCCCGTTACTAAATTTGCTCTCTACATCAACAAATTTTTGAGCAACACCAATGGCGCCGCCAGATTGTAAATTGGCAAATTGCCAAAGCGGGGATATAATGATGGCTTTGTATTTGTCATCATCATTGACATCTGAGGGTTTTAGGTTTTGGAACAATTCGATTTTTTCTTGAACTGAGGGACCAATCTTTTTTTCAAGTTCTTCCATCGCTTTATCCATCGCCTTTTTTTTTAAATTTCCTAACATTTTCTTATCCTTTCAAATGTATTTAAGAACTCTTTCTTTTATAGTGTTCCAATTTTAGTTTGCCGCATAAGTCTGTTAAAATTCTCTTTTAACTTTAGATTGTTTTTAGGCCATTGTGTTTAGTATATTCGACATCCCGATCAGTATTTATGCCGCAAATTGCCCTGACGGTGTAAAAAGATTTGTCAGATGTTTGCGAACTACGCAAAAACCGGGCGGTGTGTGCCTGTCCGATAATAGATCTTTTTCCCGGAACTTTTTGTTTACAAAGCCTTCTGAAAGTAATTGTTCGATTGATTTAAGCAGTAAAAACGGCATTCGCGAGTCTCTGTCTTTCCCGATTGAGTTATCAATGATTATTAGACTTAATATACCATGTTTCTTTGGACAAGTTAATTCACGCTATTCACAATATTCACAATATTCACAATTTTTATTGCGCCGGCTGAAAAGGAAAAACAACGGTGTCCAAAATTTGTGATCAAAAATGGCCATATTTTTATGTCAGAAAGAACTGTAGGCTGTTTTACGAGGTGCTAAAAGAAGACAGGTCAAAACTGTGACCACAAAATAAAAAATTCTGTCTATTTTATAACATTGCTACTCCACAGACTTAACTCATACGCATATCCAACACAATACACCCAGACTAACTGTCAACACGGTTGCTCGCGCTGAAGTTTCGCTAATTGATCAACGACAATATTATTTTCCCCTCAGCGACAATTAAAATTCCCGTTCTCTAACCAACATAACACACCGTAATTAGGGCTTCCTGAACAATCTGTTTTTACAAGTATAACAGTGATAGAAGCCCTATATCAGTTCCGCCAACCGTAGCATATTCAAGTGATAGCCCAGCAATTTAAAAAAATCTTTGTCGATAGATACGTGTTTTTAATTTCTACGATGGTGTTGAAAGTTTCACGTCTGACCGTCAAAATTTTTAAATTGAATGCTCAGATAATACTACTTTCAAACAAATTGATGATTCGCAGTCAACGTTTGGCGCCTTTTTGAATCGAAAAACTTGCAACCAGTTATGACACATACATTGTATCTTGATAAATTTTATCAAGGATAGCTCTGTGCATAGGCAATTAAAAGGCTGCATGATTATAATTTCCTGAAACAGCGTACTTAGAAGTAAATATAATCTTCAGAAATAGTATTTCACTGTCGTATAAACTCTATAGTCGCTTGATTTTTCACCGTATTCAGTATAGTTTTTCCCCAAAAAAAATGTAGTTTTAAATTCAAATTCAAGGTTGGTTATAGGAGTGTATGTTATCCTGGGTGTAATCGAACCGCTTTTATCATTGATATTGTATAGACAGCTAACAGAGGGTGTAAAATACAAAATATCAAAAGGCTCTTTTTGCGAGACATTCAGATAAAGATAATCTTTCATTACTGTTTGTTTGTTATAAAACCGGATTCCATACTGCCTGCTTTTAGAGAGCTTTGCAGTGCTTTGGTTGTTAATGTACTCCTGATATCCGTCTTCGATAAGGGTAAAATAATTTTTCATTTCATCCTTTGTGTAACCCCTGCCATTCCTGAAATATTCAAAAATAAAAGTTGTATTACGACTTGTAAGATAGCGGATACCGAGAAGATAATTTTTTGCGTTGTATTTTTTTTCTGTCAGATCCCCCTGTTCATCAGCAATATATTTTACATAATCAAAATTAATAGATGCTTCACCATGTATTTCAAAATTTACAGAAATATTTTTGGAAAAATCAATTCCGAAACTCTCTGCATCTTTTTCTCTAACCAGGGACATAATGTCCATGTCTGTGTCAAAAGCAAAAAAATAAATCTTACCCCCCCATATAATTTCCCTTTCAGCACCCCACTCATCATTGATATTTCTTGACACCGGAAGGATTACAGGCGTCAGGGCGATAGTCTCGAGCGGACTGTCAGTACTTTTTATCAAATCACCGCTGACGACATAGTAACCTTCCGTGGTTGCGTCAAGATTTTCAATATCTTTCGAACGGCTGAAAAAAGCAGCCGGATTCCAGGCATAGCCCTTGCCCCACTTTAATACTTTTTTGCCTACGTCTAATGTTACAGACGGACTTGGCAACAGAGATATATGAGCCTCCTCCGTTCTCAGATCATTTTTCCAATCGTCATCATCGTTATAGTAAATATCTCCATTCAGGCGAGCATAAAGTTTTACTATACCAAATTGGTAACTCCCTTCAACTTTTGTATCCAATTCGGTTTGAAAAAAAATGTC
Organism: Desulfobacteraceae bacterium; assembly: GCA_024230435.1. Taxonomy (GTDB): domain Bacteria; phylum Desulfobacterota; class Desulfobacteria; order Desulfobacterales; family Desulfosarcinaceae; genus UBA2230. The sequence continues at coordinate 3,546 of JAAERL010000223.1, read as the reverse complement.
ACCGTCCCTGCTGTTCGGATATTTTTGCTTAAAAAGAAGGCTGTCCTCATTAAACCCCTTTATCATTTCAGATATTTCAAATTCGGCATTAAATGAATACGGTTTTTTTTCAACCGCAGGAATTTCAAAGTCAAAATCAATTGTATCTGGAATATCTTCTGCAAATATATATCCAGGTATTAAAATATATATAAAAATTAATAAAAACAATATATGAAGATGTATTTTCATTATTTCATTACTGCCTGAGATTTTCAATTTTTGACATGTAATTTAAAGTAAACACCTCGTCAGGCAAATTTTTCGATTTCACCGCTGCAAAAATAATGATGGATTTGTATCCTTTGTAAAGAGGGCTGCCGGTCTCAATTACGGTAGGGCGGACGATCCCGTCGCCAAAATCTTTAACTTTTTTAAAATACAAAGTTTTAATAAGCATCCCGGATGAAGCAAAGCATTCTAATTTATCCGGAAGAAGTTTCTTGCCATAAACCCACATTGTTACTTTGTCATAAGAAACTGTATTGGTCTTTGCTTTAAGGTGTAGTATATGATGTCCGTCATCTGCCGGTTCAACCTTTTCGCAGTTGTATTCTGCACTATAATCTACCTTCATAATATCCGAATTATTAAATATTCCTCCGGTTACCGATTGCAAATTGGTTATACGGATGGGCTTACCTACATTCGGAATATAAAGCCACATGTTCTCCCCAATTCGCAAAGTGCTCCTTCCCTTTTCGCTGGACGGAGACAGAAAAACAGATGCAATCTTATCTTTTCCTTTTTTAACAGAATACATTACGAATTCTTTTTTGGAGCCGTCCGGTTCGATATTTATCAGCTTTCTGTACATTTCAAAACTTTCAGGATTGAGGTTGCGGTCAACTTCTTTGAGCATTTCATTTCCATCAATGGCAAACGCCTGCGCAAATGTGCACAAACACACAACCACTGCAAGCAGCACTTTTTTCATTTTTATTCTCCTATATATGTCCAAGAGCATCAACAGGTTCCATTTTTGAAGCCTTGTATGCAGGTTGCAAAGTAGCAATAACCGAAACTGCCAATACTGTAGCTGACACCCATGCTATCTCTGAAAAACTAATTGCCGGAGATAACAAAATATCATCCATTCTGCCAAAAGCAAATCTGATTTTGTTAATGTTTAAAATATAAATTCCGAAAATACCGATAATATTACCGCTCAGGATGCTGATCAGCCCGAGAGACAATCCTTCTGCCAAAAAGAGGCCCATTATTTTGATAGGTGCAGTTCCGATGGCGGACATCGTTCCGATTTCTCTGATTCTTTCGTAAACTGACATCATCATAACATTTAAAATGCTTATAAGAACAATAGCTATCATAATAAATCTCATGCTTATGGTCATAAAATCGATCATTTTGGCTATATTAGAAAAGGGAGAAAGCTTTTCCCACGTATGTATTTCAAAAACGGGCTTTCCCCTTTTATTTTTAGTTTTTTCCAGATTTGATTTCAGGTCTGAATAAACAGCATCAAGCTTTTCAAAATTTTTAATTCGTACGGCAATTTCTATGATTTCAGGCTTTTCCATACGAAGTAAAGATTGAGCATCCTTTATATGCATATATCCCTCTTTGCCTTGTGGCCCCATCAAGGTATCAATAATTCCTGCTACAGTAAAATTAAGGCCGTTTATACTGCCATCCCTGTTGTTGGCTACAAGCACGACAGAGTCTCTGATTTTAATATTCATACCTGCGGCCAATTTTTCAGGAATAATGATTTCCCCCGGTTTGAGCAGAACATCAGGTATTTGGCTGTCAATAAATTTCATGCGTTCAGTGATATTGGGGCAAACTTTGATTTCTTTTTCAGGTTCAATTGCATTTAAGCGGATGTTGGTGGTATCTTTAAAATTGCTCAGCATACCACTTAGCTTTATTCTTGGTGCATAAGCTTCAATATCGGAATTCTCCTTAAGTATTTTTTCAATCTTTTTATAGCCTTTTTGATTAATAGTCAGGTTCAGCGGGCTGGTATCTATAGAAGATACATAACCTTTTTTATGGATTTGCATTTGGGCAAGGCTGGAATCAGTAATCTGTCCGATCATCATTGCTTTGAATGAGCCTGCAAGGCCTGAAAAAAGAATCACCATCAACACGCCCAAGGTGATAAGCATAGATGTCAACAAAGTTCTTCGCTTGTATCGTATCAGGTTCCGCAGAGCTATTTTAAAAATTTGAATCATTATATATCTCCATCATTATTTTCTCTTTAGCTAAACGAGTCTTCCGTCTTCTAATGTATAAATAACCTCGGCTTCTTTCATGACTTCCGGATCATGAGTGGAAAAAATGAATGTAGTTTTGAATTCATCCCGCATAGTGCGCATAAGACGGATTATATTTATAGCAGATTTTTTATCCAGATTTGCGGTTGGCTCATCTGCAAGAACTAATTTTGGATGTGTAATCAAAGCCCGTGCCACTGCGGCTCGCTGCTTCTGACCTCCTGAAAGTTGATCGGGAAATTTATCTTTCTGATTCAGTATTCCCACTGAATCAAGAATCTTTAATACCTTTTCCTTTCGTTTTGATGTTGATTCATTTTTTATCATCATAAGAGGATATTCAACATTTTCATATGCGGTAAGCACCGGAAAAAGATTGAATGACTGAAAGATGAACCCAAGGGCAGAGCCTCTGAACATTGCGCTCTGTCTTCGATCGAAAGCATCCACCTGTTCTCTGCCAACAAATATCTTTCCCTTTGTCGGCTTGTCCAGACACCCAATGAGGTTCAACATGGTGGTTTTTCCGCTCCCGGAAGGCCCTACAAAAGAAACAAAGGACGCCTCATCAATGGAAAGGGATACATCCTGTAAGGCTTTTACCTGCACCACACCTGTCTGGTAAATTTTTGAAATATTATCGATCTGAACCAAAGCCATAAACTTATCCTTTTGTTTAAAATTTGAGGCAGTACCAAAGCATATATATTTTTCAGCATATGCAACCTGGCATTAAACCTGCGAGGTTTCCAAACCCATCCAGGTCTTCGAATACCGGAAAACTTTTGCCCAGATACATATTGCATCATGACATGACTGAGCATTCAATTTTTTTCTCCCTCATTAAGGGTTTCGATTTTATATTAAAGCTCGCCATTAACTATTTTCATGACAAAACTGTTAATAAGTTTTTTAAATTTTTTTGCTTCAGCATCACTGGCACGCCCTTCATCTGTAGCATTTTTTATTTGCATAAACTCTTTATAATCTTCTATATGCTCCTTCAAAGCCCCAATTTTATCCCATACTAATTTAATCTTTTTCCCTGTTGAAATTCTTTCAAATATGAGTACCAGAAAACCCTTTCTTGATTCTATAGATTTATCTATAATCAAAGTTTTATGGTAACTACTCACCCGTATCTATTTCCTGCTCAGGGAATTGTGAACCGGCTAATGCCATTTGAATTGCAACAAGCGGGTTTACACCTTGGCTTGACATAGTTTGCAGATAACTTGAAATACGGCAGTAGGCCCGAGCATAT
>JAAERL010000222.1 GCA_024230435.1 Desulfobacteraceae bacterium | reverse complement strand
CCCCGGCCATATCAGTCAGATGCCTGTGGTAAAATTTTTAGCACACCTTGATTTCGACCCAAATTTTTCTATTTATGGACGGATACTATCTAAGGCGATTTGCAGTTAAAGAATATACCATCTTGTATGTTTTTTTTCTCGTCTTGTGCGTTATGCCAAAGGTGCGAATACGTTAAGTATGCAAACTGATCAGCAAAACTTTGGCGCGCCTTGAATACGAAAAAAAATCGAAGCTCAATCTGGTATATTCTTTCCCGCCGATCGCCTAAGGGTCTTGGAGGATGCGAATACACCACTTATACTTGTCCTTGCCCTGATATTCGTTTTGGTTATGTTGCGTCAATGTGCACGGACAATGAGCATATATTCAGTATGCATCCATCTTTGCTTGTTGAAACCGAATACAAATCCGGTGCAATAACGGTATATTGGCATTTTTCAAAACCAAAAAGGATCTTTTTTTTATACTGCCGAGACACAATCAGTCACATTGATTTTGTGCCGGTGGTTAAAAAAAATGTTGCGCAAGTCCGGTTTTTCTTGACTATACCTGACTTTTTTGGTTTGCCTGCGCAAATGAGCCCTGTAGGCCATTTTTTGGTGTTTATCCGTAAATGGCATTTTGAGGCCCGGTTTTTTAGTTATATCAGTTGGGCAAATGTTATGATTGAGGCCTTTTGCTGAACTTCAATCCGTGATTTCCGGATGGACACTTGCGAAAAGGAAAAAAAAATGAATTAAAATAGAATCGGTTTTTACCCCGGAATTAATTTTAATACCGGGTAAAGGAAAGTTTATCACCATTTGAACTGATGAGGAGGATTAAATAGAGACAATGGCCCGACCCAAACTCAAAGAACATCATATTAACCGGGAATGGTGCAAAGGATGCGGAATATGCGTTGAATTTTGTCCCAAAAAAGTTCTCGAATTAGATAGATACGACAAAGCAGTGATAGCTGTTCTCGAAAAATGCATCGCTTGCCGGCTTTGCGAATTGCGCTGTCCTGATTTGGCCATCACTATTGAAACCCAAGATCAAATTCCATAGTGATAGTTGCTTGATAAATGCTAACGATATTTTAAATTATTAAAGGTGAGAAATTTATGGGGTCCCAAGTAAAATTTATACAGGGAAATGAGGTGTGTGTGGAGGCTGCACTCTATGCGGGCCTTGATTTTTTTGCAGGTTATCCAATCACGCCATCAACGGAAATTGCTGAACATCTTGCCTATCGTCTTCCTCAGGCGGGCGGTAAATTTATTCAAATGGAGGATGAAATTGCTTCCATGTGCGCCATTATCGGAGCTTCCCTAACCGGGCAAAAAGTTCTGACTGCCACCAGTGGCCCTGGATTCTCACTTATGCAGGAGGCATTGGGATATGCAGTTATGGCGGAAATTCCATGCGTTATTGTAAACGTTCAGCGGGGAGGCCCGTCAACTGGAATTCCTACGCATATCAGTCAGGGCGATGTGAATCAGGCCCGATGGGGTACCCACGGCGATCATGCCATTATCGCTTTGACAGCTTCAAATCATCAAGATGTATTTGCCATGACCGTAGAGGCTTTTAATATGGCCGAAACCTACCGGACACCGGTTGTGCTGCTGTTTGATGAAGTCGTTGGTCATATGCGGGAAAAACTGATTCTTCCTCAAACCAATGAAATACCACTTGTAAAAAGGTTAAAAACCTCCGTGGACGGGGGTGTTGATTACCATCCATACCTGGCCCGTGAGGATGGGCGTTTGCCCATGTCAGACTTCGGTGGTGTGCATCGCTATAATGTTACCGGACTGTACCATGATATGTGGGGATTTCCATCGGATAATCCCAAGATCGTTCATGGACTCCTTCGGCACCTGGTCGATAAGATTGAAAGCAATGCAGACACCATTGCCCGTTACAAAGAACACTATTTGGAAGATGCAAAAAAGGTGCTGATTTCCTACGGAGCTTCGGCGCGTTCAGCCCTGCATGTCGTTAATACCCTGCGTCAAAAAGGGCAAAAATATGGGTTATTGGAACTTCAAACCCTGTGGCCTTTTCCCCATCAAGTCATACGGGACCGATGTAACGGTGCTGAACATATTATTGTAGTGGAAATGAATCTGGGGCAGATCTGCCGTGAGGTAAAAAATGCCGTAGATCATCCGGACCGCGTTTTTCTGGCAAATCGTGTGGATGGAGTATTTATCAATCCGAGCGACATTCGTCAGACACTGCGTCTGATTCAGGGCAGAGGTGTTTAAGGCAATATTTTTGCATTGTTTCAGTATTCATGTTTAATCTAAGACGTTAATTTGCATTAAGGATGACCCATGTCAGTTAAAGATTATATTCGAGAGCGTTTTTTCCCACATATTTGGTGTGCTGGTTGCGGACACGGAATTGTTCTAAACAATTTGCTCAGAGCAGTAGGCGGACTTGGTATGAGCAAAAATGAGATTGTTATGGTTTCCGGAATAGGGTGTTCTTCCCGGATTTCAGGTTATGTGGATTTTCACACCCTGCATACGTTGCACGGACGAGCCCTGGCTTTTGCCACGGGAGTGAAACTGAGCAAACCTGAACTGAACGTAATTGTACCTATGGGCGATGGCGACGCCCTGGCCATCGGCGGCAATCATTTTATCCATGCCGCCCGCCGCAATATCGCCATGACAGCTATTGTAATGAATAATCGGATATACGGAATGACAGGCGGTCAATATTCGCCTTTATCCGGTCCGGGAAAACTGGCTACGACAGCGCCATACCGGAATATTGATCAGGACTTTGATATCGTAAAGCTTGCAAAAGCGGCCGGGGCGACTTTTGTGGCCCGGACCACCACTTATCATATTCAGCAAATGGCAGATATCCTGAGACAAGCCATCTTGCACGACGGATTCTCTGTGGTCGAAATTCTTTCCCAATGCCCAACGTATTTCGGACGTAGAAACAAACTCGGCAACGCAGCCGATATGATGAAGTTTTTTAAAGACAATACCACCCCCATTGGGTCAAAGGCCAAGAAGGAAAATCCCGAATTAACCGAGCGGGGTATTTTTGTTCAAAATGATTTGCCTGAGTATTGTGCTGAATATGACAAGATCATTAAAAAGGCCGGAGGTTCTTGCTAAGGCGTTGGCATAATTCGCCTAAGTGCTCGTTTTTCTTAGACGATTGGCGGAAAAAAAGACAAACAAGATGGTATATTCTTTGACTGCAAATCGCCTTAAATGAGTTAGGAATGTATAGTATAAATGCGGCACGGTATATAATAGGCCGCAATCGCGATGAAGGTGAAATGAGATGGAACGAACAAGACTTGTATTTTCAGGGTCCGGCGGTCAGGGTGTTATTACAGCCGCAATTATATTAGCCGAGGCGGCTGTGCTGCACGAGGGCTTAATCGCCGTCCAGACGCAGGCTTATGGGGCTGCTGCCAGAGGTGGAGCCACCAGGTCGGAGGTGATCATTTCTGATGAACAAATAAATTATCCTAAAGTAACTCAGCCTAATATCCTGGTTTGTCTGACCCAGGAGTCATATAATATTTTTTCCGGTATTATCCGTCCCGGCGGGCTTTTGATTACGGATAAACGGTACGTTAAGGTAAAGCAAAAGGTTGATGCCGTGCAGCATGAAATGCCGATTTATGAGACTGTAATGGAAAAAATCGGAAAGCCCATTGTTTTAAATATCTGCATGCTGGGAACGCTTCTTGGTCTTACCGGGATTGTAAAGCCCGAGTCTATTTTTAAAGTTCTGGAAACCCGTATCCCTGAAAGTTTTCTGGAAATGAACCAGAACGCCTTAAAGCTTGGTTTGCAAATAAGTCAACCCTAATTAGTGTATCCCCGGTGCAGAATTATTTTTTTCCGCCGGGGATTCCCAAACAGGCTCTTAGGTCGACAAGGTTTTTATTAATTGACTTATGTAAAATCTGGCGTGACTTATAGGCGCCGCAATATTGGCGCGATGGTTGGCAAGGGCGCCGTCCAGGCTCGCATTTGTTATAAACCACGGATTCAATTTCGCGGCCCGTTTACATGATTTAAGGGCATGATGCAGCAGCTCAGTGGCAACGCGGCCTTTTAGCGTTATGTCAAAATCGTGGTGAATGGCTTCAAGAATTGTAGCTATGGTATTGGCAACTCCTTTGGCATAGTAAAAATAATTGTCTGTTTTAAAAAAGCTGACCTTTTTTCCGTCATTTTCAGTTTCTTTAATAAGATTTTCATCGCAACTGCCCAGCAAATTCTCATATGCCATGAGCAAGGGAATCAAATTATCAACACGCGTATAAAAAAATGCTGTTTTGTTTTTTAACTTTTTTTTGTATTTTTCAAGTTCGTTCAGGCTTTGTAAATATTTTGATTCCGGTGAAGGGAACCAATACTGGTTCGATTTTATCATGAACCAATTCATGGCGTTTTCAAGGTTTGGGTCAAATGAAGCTGTGCTGCCGGTTCGTGAGATCATTTCATTTAATTGAACCGCTGTCCGACGGGTAACTTCAAGCACACCCAACTGAAAGCTATTAATGTTATCTGTAATGTTGAAAATATCGTTCGGACGCCATCCCCAGAAACGATGTTTTAACTCATATTCGAGGGGTTTGATTACGGCTGTTACAAATGCTACGCCTTTAGGGTTAGAAGGATGTGCAGTGGTTGGCTTTTTGCTGGCATCTTTAGCGATGCTTTTTTTGTCAGATTTACCTTTTTTTGATGGGGCATGTTCAACTGTTTTTTCACCATGACGGGTGTTTTTGGTTTCATACGTTGAGCTTCGATCAGCCCTATCGGAGCCCTCGGCCGCTAAACCTTGCTTGCTTGTAGTACCAGCGGGTGATTTAGTTGGTTTTTCCGGTAAAGCGGATTTTTGTTGCCCTTGTTGATAAATATCTTCCGTTCTGGAAATTATTTCAGGCTTAGAATCGCTTTTCGGCGCATGTGCCTTCGAAGGAAAATCAAAATAACTCAGCCCTGCGGTCAAGGCCCAAACCAATGCTATTAGCAGCGCACCTGCCACAACCAAACGTATTAGTGCGTATTTTTTGTACTCTTTGTCTTTTTCAATGTCTTGATTCGCGTTATCCATTCGACGTCCTTTAAAAGTTGATTTCAAAATTCAAATAATTATAGAAAATTCAAATCATCCGGTAATGTACAGGATTTGAATTCGTAGTTTTTCGATTTTTGGCGTAACAGACGAAAACGGTTTCAAAGCCAATATAGATCAAGGCAAGCAGATCTGGGTGATTTGCCTTTTCCGCGCTCCTTAGGCAAGTAGGGTATAAAACGGATCAAAATTGCGCGGTTTTCCAACTCGCCTGTAAGTCATTTAAAACGTAGCAAATAACACGCGGCCCTGTTGTTCAACGCGGTATAACGGGCCAAAAGGCAAGCAACATATTCGAGTTTGTTTACTTCTCATTTCTATGAATCTAAGTGAAGCGGAATAGCATCAGGTTTAATGTTATAAGGCTTTTTTACGAAGCTGACGCATATCTCCAACACGAATCGTTAGTTGTATGCTGTCAAAATGTTCGATCAAGGCTATCACAAATTTACGTGAAGCTCCAGTCATATCCTTGAATTGTGGTGTAGAGATTTCACCTTTTGAAACAAGGTGATCAATCAGTTTCTGCTTTAATTTCGCCAACGGATCGTTATGGTAATATAGATCTTCCTTGACCTTGACCAGGATTGCCTCTTTTAACAACAGTTCTAAAACCTGATGGGCCAGATCCATGGATGAATCCAGTTGTTTGATCACTTCCTTGAAAAAAGGAGGGGTAATACCTGAATTGAGATAAATATCAATAATTTTTTTGCGTAATGATTTTTCATCCTCACCTAATGAGATTTTATGCTCCGGCAAATGAACAATCTCTTTTGTTTGGGCAAGTTTGCCCTCTTTAAGCATATGATTTAACAAAAGGGTAAAAACTTTAATATTTAAACGGTCAGGAAGACGGGATTTTAACTCTTCTTTTGGCATCCCCTGTTTTAGCGGATTCGCAGTATGATAGGCCGTCAAAAATTCATAAACGCTATTTTCCAGCGCATCCAACGATTGCGTATGTATGAAAATGCGTTTTTCTTTGTCAACCAGGATCGCTTGCTGCTTGGACATCATGTTCTGAAGGATATGATCCAGTTTTTTTTCTGGCAGATTGACCATCAAACGTAAATCCCGATACGAGCAGCCTTCAAAGCCGCAATTTTCGATGTGCAGCAATGCAATATCTTCAGGGGATGCATTGGCCAGGCGGGAAAGTTGATTTATAACATCGTCTTTATGCCGTTTATGTTTTTTTGCAATCGGATTGATGATCGCGCCGCCTGCAATGGTTCGTACCGGTGAGTAACTGCGCAGAACATACGGATCGTTTTTTATCAATGTTACCGGTGTATCCAGCCGGATTTGAGCCAAGGCCGTCTGACCAGGACGCAATTGATCGCGATCCAGCAAAATTACGATTCCCATAACCTCGCTGGTTCCGGTGTGAAAACGAATTTGCCTCCTGTCCTTGAGAGGCTTTTCATTACTTGGCAGATAATTCAAAACAACATCCACCATATAGCTGGGTATCAAGGCATCCGGATTTGAGGCCACATTTCCCCGCTCAACCATTGCTTTGTCCAGCCCTTGGAAATTGATAGCCGTTCGCATTCCTGCATATGCAGTCTCAACGCTTTGGCCGTGTACCTGAATTCCCCGTATCTTGCTTTGCATACCCGATGGATAAATGTTAACCGGCTCGCCTACGGATACTTTGCCTGATGCAAGGGTACCGGTGATGACCGTTCCAAAACCTTTCATGCTAAATACCCGGTCAATGGGCAAGCGGAATATTCCAGAGCTGGGACGATGTAAAATTTTGGCGCAGATCTGTTCAACGGCGTTAATAAAGGACTCGACCCCTTGGCCGGTGTGAGCCGAAAATAATACCATCGGAGCCTGGTCCAGAAACGTGTTCCGGGTAAACTCTTGAACTTCTACACGAACCATTTCCAGCCATTCTTCATCGACCATATCCACTTTGGTAAGGACAATCAGACCGTTTTGGATACCGAGCAAAGAACAGATTTCCAGATGTTCCCGTGTTTGGGGCATAATGCCTTCATCAGCGGCGATAACCATAGCCACTAAATCAATTCCTGTTATACCCGCCACCATGTTTTTGACAAATTTTTCATGACCCGGTACATCCACAATGCCAATTTGTTGCCCATTTGTCAGGCAAAGATGAGCAAAACCAAGCTCGATGGTGATTTCCCGTAATTTTTCCTCTTTAAGCCGATCTGTGTCAATGCCGGTTACCCTTCTGATAAGGCTTGTTTTACCATGATCGATATGCCCGGCTGTGCCTAAAATAAACTGCTTCAAGATACTTTTTTCCCTTTTTGACTTGATAAACCGGTCCGCGCAGCGTGATCCTGTTTGCGCTTGCGAAGGTATTCAGAAAAATAGGCCAGGCCCACCAGAACAACACATAAGCAGACAATAACCACCACAGGAGCTTTTGGGAAAAAAAATTTGCTCAAAATAACGCCAAACACGGAACCCATTAATGCCCGGATAATAAAAATATGCATATTATTCATGCAATACCCCTTTTTTTGTCCTGCTCTAATTATAGAGAGATTTCAGACCTTAGCCCTTTTCATGATAGGGGTCAATAGGGGGTTGAATGCGCCATAGGGTAAATGATAAAATACGATTTTATTTTATTGCCCTTAAAAATAGTTGTCAGGTGCCTTGAATTTATGTTTTTTGATTTTGCAGTCACTGATAAAGACAATGGCGTGAAAATTATTTTGCGTAGATTTTGCCAGTTTACCACAATTGTTCGAGCTCTTGCAGCCATTGTATTGATAATAGCCGTGACAGGTTGTACACACAGGGCCAGCTTATCCGCACCAGAGCAATGGAAATGCGATTCGCAAGCGGATACCGCTTTTAAGGGCGGCCAGTGGGAGAAGTCCTTTCGCTATCATGAAGCCCTTGTGAACCGGGAACCTTCAAACTGTCTTGCGCTTTACCATTTGGGGTATGTCGTGGGACGTATGGGCGATCGGGATAAGGAAATTCAATATTATCGGAAGGCTCTGACGTGTGGCTACAATTTGGATGATCAGTTACATTTTAATCTCGGCATGGCCTATTTGGATTTGAACCAGACTGCAAAAGCTCAAGTTTTGCTAAAGCAGGCCATCAGCATATCTCCGAAAAATCCTGAGAACCATTTTGGATTAGGAGTTATCGCAGTAGCTGAAGGTAATATGGTTATTGCTGAAAAAGCGTTTGAAAAGACCTTATCGCTTAATAATGAGCATTGGGATGCACGGCTTATGCTGGCCCGCCTTTACCTTGAGCAGGGCCGATGGAAGCATATGCAGGACCAATTAGAAAAGGTAATGATCGCCCAGCCGGACAATGAAGTCGCCTTGGAATTAAAGACCATACTGCAAAAAAGGCAGGCAATGGAGTATGATTCAAATTAGAACAACTTAGGCGATTGACGGAAAAGAATATACCAGATTGAGCAGGATTTTTTTTCGTATTCAAGGCGCGCCAAAGTGTGCTGATCAGTTTGCATACTTAACGTATTCGCACCTTTGGCATAACGCAGAAGACGGGAAAAAAGACATACAAGATGGTATATTCTTTAACAGAAATCGCCTTATTATAGTGCGCCCATCGGCGAAATGGCGAATTTTGTCTATTAGCACTATTCTAATCGCCTTTATTGCCGCTCCACTTTTCAATGATATCATATAACTCATCAGGATTAATGGGTTTGGCAAGATAATCATCCATTCCCGCTTCTATGCACCGGCTGCGATCCCCTTTAAGTGCGTGAGCCGTCATGGCAATGATGGGAATATGGCCGCCTGTAGTCTGTTCATGTATGCGTATTTTCGATGTAGCCAGAAAACCATCCATTAACGGCATTTGAATGTCCATTAATATCAAATCGAAATGTTCATTTTGCCATATAGATACGGTCTGTCTGCCATTGACTGCGGCTATGGTCTCATGGCCTTTTTTGGATAAAAGTTTGACTACCATCATACTGTTTATGTTGTTATCCTCGGCCAGCAGGATTTTGCAGGCTCGGGTCTTGCCAGGTTCGGCATTGGCGTATTGTGTTTCCGGTTTGTCTTTTTTTTCGCTGCTTCTTTTTATGCTTAAAACCAATTGAATTGTTTTTTCCAGGTCCTTTTGCCTATCGGGTTTTGTAATGTAGCCTTCTATACCGGCTTCGCGGCATCGATTTAAATTTCCTTTTTTGTTTGGCCTTTTTTCCATAATGATAATAGCTGTGTTGTCATACTCAGGATTTTCTTTGATATGGCGGCTGAGTTCAAAACCGTCCATTTCAGGCATTTGTGAATCAATTAAAACAAGATCAAACGGTTCACGACGATCGGTGGCGGCTTTCATAGCGGCTAAAGCTTCCAATCCGCCCGGTACGGTCAAATAGGGCAGCGACCATCGGCACAATATTTCACTTATAGCCCTGCGGCCTGATAGGTTGTCATCCACAACGAGTATGCGTTTTTTTTGGAAAAGGACCGTTTGGGATGTATCAACTTTATTTTCCGGATTAACCCAGTTTGTTTTCAACTTTACCATGAAAAAGAAATTGCTGCCCCGTCCTGGGCGGCTGATGAGCCAGATTTTGCCATTCATTATCTTTGCCAGCCTGCGGGTAATGCTCAATCCCAATCCCGCACCGCCATATGATCGCATGGTATTGCTGTCAGTTTGCTTAAAACTTTCAAATATGAGCTCTTGTTTATCTGTGTCAATGCCAATACCCGTATCTGATATCGTAAAGCAGAATTCGGCCGTCTCATCGTCCTGTCCCCGAACATCACACATTACCGATACACTGCCTTTTGGGGTATACTTTATGGCATTGTCCACTAAATGATGGAGAATCTGACGCAACCTTTTTGGATCGCCAACGACATGATTCGGCACATACGGTTTGATGTGACAATTAAATTCAAGCCCTTTATCATGTGCATTAACGGCCAGTCTGCCACAGGTGGATTTGACCACACCTGCTAAATCAAAATTGATCTGTTGGGGCGCAAGTTTTCCGGTTTCGATGGTTTGATAATCAAAGATGTCATTTATAACCGTTAACAGATGGTCTGCCGAATTTTCAATGGCGATAAGATACTCTTTTTGCTCTTGGGAGAGCTTTGTATCCAAGGTTAAAATGGCATTGCCGATGATACCGTTTAATGGGGTGCGAATTTCATGACTCATATTTTCCAGAAATCGACTTTTAGACTTTTTAGCAGACTCAATGGCCGTTTTAACCTCTTGATATTGTACATCGCTGGATTTGAGGTCTCCTTCGATTCTCATGCAGTTAATGGCCATGGATAAAAAGTTGGCTACCGTTTCAAGCAGTTGCGCTTCCAGCGAGGTATATAAACCTTGATTATGGTAACTTTGGACAACAATAGCGCCAATAACTTCATTGTTCATTTTAATCGGTACGCCTAACCAAATTTCCGGAATAGGCATAAGAGGTTTAACCCCTCGAATATTAAGGGTATGAAGATATTGCTCCTTAGTGTGTAAAATTGTCTTGCCGCCGATAATTACTTGCGCCGTGTTGGGCTCCACCGAACGGGTTTTAATATTTTTAATGATATTATCCGGCGGAGGAGTACGAACCTGGTCCGCCCAGTACACGAAGGTTAAGGTATCGTTTTTTTTATCATAAGCAGATATATTGAAATTTGAAATATCCATGACACGGCTCAGGTTTTCCCGGACCAATTCATATAGGCGATCAGGATTGCCGGCATTATTTGCTACGTTGGAGATATGAAATATAACAGAGTTGATTTCTTCACGTTGTTTTTGTAAGTGGATATCGAAAATAACACCTTCAATGCGCTTTTTTCCCAATTTATCCATTGTAACGCGGCAGTTATCCGAAATCCAGCGTGGAGAGTTCCTGGGAGGCACGATCCGGTATTCAATGTCATAGCTGCCGCTGTTTTCAAAGGCCTCCGTCATGGCCGTGATCACCATGGGCCGATCAGCTTCATGAATAATATCCTCAAAATAGCGAATCCCTTTTCCAGGCGTTTGTCCTATATTTCTGAACCAGGGCCGGGAACCGCTGCCGTTTGATCCAAGCATATTCTCAGCCGAATATCCTGTTATGGCGTTTTTGCTTTGCGTTAGGTAAATTAGCTGGCCTGATGAGTCAGCGGTATAGGTCAGAGTCCCGAGGTTTTGAAAAATGGAGTTCGAATAATGGTCCATATCGGCTTGTGTTTGTGAATTGTGTTTTGGAATTGAGCCGTTGCCGATTTTGCCGATTGTGTCGGGCATGGTATGTTTTTTATATTTATTGCCAGCCATACATAAATATCCTCTAACTATTTGTTATTGTGAGTTCCATTTTTCATTTATTCATTTGCCCGACGAATCCGTTCAAAAGATCAAGGCTTTTCTGGGGCGACTACGTCAAAAGCCTTTTTTCCTTTTTGCGTTATCGGCAACTTTTAAACAGTTCTTTAATTTGGAATAAAGGTTATATTTGATTCGTTGTATTGGCGTTGTAAAATCATTTCAAGGGCGTCCAATGATTTGGGGCTTGAAATCCACGGGCCGGATAATTATAGTCAGCAAATAAATGGAATGTGCGCCATAAAGGCGTCTCTGGGAGGTTAAATGATTCCTGGTTTTGAAAACATTGTGGAGGATCGGATCAAAACTGCTCAAAAAAAAGGTTTATTCGATAATCTGGTACCTGCCGGTAAACCATTGAAGTTTAATGACGATCGCCACATACCTGAAGATTTGCGCTTGGCGTATAAAATTCTTAAAAATGCCGATTTTTTGCCTCCGGAGATCGAGGCAAGAAAGCAAATACTTCAAACACAAGAACTGTTGGCTGAAACCGAGGACACAGCCACAAAGTATCGGCTCCTTAATAAGCTGAACTGTTTGATCATGAAAGTGAATGCCGCGCGCAAGGGGAATATCAGATTTGAGATACCCCAGTGTTATATGTCTTCAGTGGTGAATCGGTTTTCGTCTGGTACCCAAAGCAAAAAACGCCCCAAGGATTCGCTTCAAAAAAAATCAAACCCAAACCAAAAGGCCAAAATCCTCTAATTGTTAATTCTAAGGCTCTCATGCTGAATAAAAATAAAAAAAATCGTGAAGGTCTATTCAAAGGTATAACTGCCGCATACCTGATACTTGTGCTGCATTTAATTCTTGTCGCAGGATTAGGCCTGATTGTTGTTTTTCTTACAGGCATTGCACATTATATGTCGTGGATCTTAATTGGCGGGATTACGCTGATTATATTGTCAGCTTATTTGTTTCACAAGCGGCTGGAAAAACAAGGTCAATCCTTAAAAAATGCGTTACGTTCCCCAATGTTTGAAGGACGTGAACTGGAAATTAGCTTTTTAGGCGGCTTGGCCATCATGCGGTTGGCAAAGCCGGATTCAAAAAAGCAGCTCGAAATGCCCGGCCCGGAAAATTTTCCCCGCCTTGAAGAGCCTGAATCTCAGACAATAAATGAACTTCAAACTTTGGCTGATTTATTGGATAGAAAACTGATTACCCAAGAAGAGTTCGATCATGCCAAGTATCTAATTTTTAATACTTTACCTAAAAAAAAATGAAAGCGTTTTCTATGAAAAAAACTATTGCGTTACTGGCAGGCGGCGTATCCTCTGAAAGAGAAGTTTCACTAAATAGTGGAGAACAAGTTTACCAAGCATTAGATAAAAATAAATATGATATCCGGCGTTATGATCCTAAAACAGATCTTTCCATTCTAATGGCCGAAGCTTCACAAATTGACGCCGCCCTTATTATTTTACACGGTCCCTATGGAGAAGACGGTACAGTTCAGGGGCTGCTCGAACTTTTGGATATTCCTTACCAGGGGGCCGGGGTTTTGGGCAGCGCTATTGCTATTAATAAACTGGCTTCAAAGCAATTTTATGAAAAATGGGATATCCCAATTCCAGACTATAAAGTGCTCAAACGCAATGAAAAGCTTGATCCTGATAAAATTATTTCCGAATTGGGGCTGCCGTTGGTCATCAAGCCGGTCAATGGAGGCTCCAGTATCGGCATGTCTATTGTTCGGGGAAAGAATGATTTTACAGGCGCCATTGATAAAGCCTTTGGGCAGGATGCTTCAATTCTGGCGGAAGCATACATAGCTGGGATGGAAATTACCTGTGCTGTTTTAGGTAACGAAGACCCGGAGGCGTTGCCCCTGATTGAAATTATTCCTGATAAGGATCATGAATTTTTTGATTATAATGCAAAATACACAAGCGGTATTACCGAGGAGATTTGTCCGGCGCGAATCGACCCGATGTTAACCCAAAGAGCGCAATCCTTAGCCAAACTGGCGCATCAAGCATTGTTCTGCAAAGGCTATAGCCGTACGGACATGATTGTCAGAGGACAGGATGTTTTTGTGTTGGAGACCAATACAATTCCCGGTATGACCACTACCAGCTTGTATCCTCAAGCTGCAAAAGCCGCTGGTATTTCATTTAGTCAATTGTTGGATCGTTTAATAGATCTGGGAATACAAACTCACTATAAAAGATAGCCAATGATCATTACACGTTTTAACCAGCTTTTCGAGGATTATCACAGCCTGGGCCGCGGCGATGTATTTGCTGGGCAGGTGCCGTCTTCTTGTTTAAAAAGCACCATTATTGTGGATTTGGTTACCAGAGGCGTGCGGCTAATACCATCGGCAACGGCTCAAGTGCTCAGCAGCTCCAAAATATCCCAGGCGTTTATTCTGTCTCCATATATGCTCCCGCATACCTATATTATTACACGTAGGGCCGAACTGCTTAACGCATTGCAATTATATCACAAGAACGATTTCCACGTTGCCGTCACCAAAACCGATGATCAGCATTGCGGTCATGGCGTTTTAAAATGGGATAATATAGAGACTCTCTATAATTATATGAGTCTTGAAAATGACGTTTATCCTTTTATCTTGCAACCATTTGTACAAGAGTTTAAAGACGTACGGGTGATTATGGTGGACAATTTTTATGAAGCCTATCAGCGTTCAAGCCAGGGTGGTTTCAGAAAGAATCTGGCCTTGGGAGGTAAAAGCTCACCCGCGTCATTGACCGAAGAGCAAAGGCATTTTTGCCTCCAGATAATGCAGCGTTGCCAGATGCCTTATGCGCATATGGATTTGATCGTAGCCGGTGATAATGAATTTTATCTTTCCGAGATCCGGCTCAATGGCGGTATTCGTGGCGCAAAGATCGACCGCAAAACACTGGAACAAAAAAAACTGGATTGTTTGAAGGCTTTAGTAAAACAAAACAATAAGGATCAAAATTAAACGTATAAGGACAATGGAGGAGGATATGAAAATACTGGTTGTTGGCGCTGGAGGCCGTGAGCATGCACTTGTCTGGAAACTCAAGCAAAGTCCACTGGTCAAACAAATTTATTGTGCTCCTGGAAACGCAGGCATAGCACAGATGGCGCAATGTGTTCCCATAGATGCTGGTGATGTTGAAAATCTACTTTCCTTTGCCCGCTCAGAAAAGATCGATCTGACAATTGTCGGTCCTGAAGAAGCGCTGTCTAAGGCAATTGTGGATGTTTTTCAGCAGGAAGACCTGCGGATTTTTGGACCTGAAAAAAAATCTGCCGCCATTGAAGCAAGCAAATCTTTTGCTAAATATATTATGAACAAATACGGTGTTCCCACGGCGGCGGGTCAAACCTTTACCGAATATAAAAAGGCGCAAGCCTATATTGAAAAAATGGGAGCGCCTGTTGTTGTCAAGGCAGACGGTTTGGCGGCCGGTAAGGGGGTTCTGGTTTGCGATACAGTACCCAAGGCAATTGAAGCGTTAAATAATATCCTTGTCAAAAAAGAGTTCGGTCAGGCAGGCGCCCAGGTTGTCATTGAAGAGTTCCTTGAAGGTGAGGAAGCCTCCTTTATAGCCTTTACGGACGGTAAAACGGTCTTGCCGTTGCCCAGTTCCCAGGATCATAAGCCTGTCTTCGATGATGACAAAGGACTCAATACAGGCGGCATGGGCGCTTATTCTCCGGCGCCTGTAGTCGATAAGTATTTGCACAACCGCATCATGGAAGAAGTAATGATTCCTACGGTGCGAGGCATGGCTGCAGAAGGACGGCCTTATAAAGGGATGCTTTATGCCGGCTTGATGATCAACCGTGACCAGATAAAGGTGCTTGAGTTCAATGGGCGCTTTGGTGATCCTGAAGCCCAGCCTTTGCTCATGAGACTGAAAAACGACATCGTTCCGGTTTTCGAAGCTGTAATCGATGAACGTTTAGAGCAAATTAAGCTGGATATTGACCCCCGCGCAGCCGTTTGTGTTGTCATGGCCTCGGGCGGATACCCCGGAAAATACAAAAAGCAGATCCCCATAAACGGTTTGAATAATGTGGCGCGGATGAAAGATGTCATGGTTTTCCATGCCGGTACAGATAAAAAAGAAGATCAAGTTGTAACTGCCGGTGGCCGTGTCTTAGGCGTTACAGCTTTGGGAGACACTGTAGAACAAGCCATCGATAAGGCTTATAAAGCAGCCGCCAATATTACCTGGAAAAACGTTCATTACCGTAAAGACATTGGTAAGAAAGCACTGGACCGTTTTCAGGTCAAACCAAAGGTCGGTATTGTTATGGGCTCCGATTCCGATCTTGGTGTCATGGAAGGAACCGTTGCCATACTGAAAAAGTTCGGCATTGCCTTTGAGATGACGGTTGCTTCAGCCCATCGCAGCCCTGAAAAAGCCGCCCGGTTTGCAACCGGTGCTAAAGAGCGTGGAATCAAGGCCATTATTGCAGGCGCCGGAAGTGCGGCCCATCTTGCCGGCTCAATAGCCGCACAGACAACGCTGCCGGTCATTGGCGTACCCATTGATTCATCGAGTCTACAGGGGCTGGACGCACTTTTATCCACCGTCCAAATGCCCGCGGGAATTCCTGTCGCCACGGTTGCAATCGGAAAAGCAGGTGCAAAAAATGCGGGTATTCTCGCTGCTCAGATCATTGCATTAGACGATACCTGCGTTGCAGCTTTATTGGATGCCTACAAAATTGAAATGGCGGAACAAGTCGAACGTAAGGCCAAAAAACTTGAAGCCTACCGATAAAAGAGCAACCATAGACGCCCGTTTTCCCGAGGCGGGCGTCATAGACCGCGCTGCTGAAATAATAAAACAAGGCGGCGTGGTGGTGTTTCCCACGCGGGGACTTTACGGACTTGCGGCAGATACCCTGAATTCGGCTGCCGTTGAACGTATTTTTGACTTAAAGGGCCGGGACAGTTCGAAACCGATTCTGGTTCTGATTCATCATATTCGGCAACTCGCAGATCTTGCACTGTGGATTGACCCTTTGACCCGCCACCTGATGGATGTATTTTGGCCCGGACGCATAACCTTTCTCCTGCAGGCCGTTGAAGGTCTTGCTGAAGGATTGGTTTCCGGACAAGGCAAAATAGGTGTCCGTTTGGCAGGACATCCGGTAGCGTCAGCCCTGGCCAAAGCCGCCGGCGGCCCCATTACCGGCACCAGCGCAAATTTGAGCGGGCAGGGCGGTTGTTTTGATATCGGCAAGCTTGACTCCAAGGTCGTAACTGCCGTGGATCAAATTCTGGATGCTGGCCCCTTGCTGGGCGGGCCAGGATCAACCATCATTGATGCGACCGGTAAAACGCCGGTCATTGTGCGTCAAGGAGCCATTTGCGCCGCAGTCATAGAAAAGCAGTGGAAGGCATTTACAAAGCCTGGACGCATCGCAGCTGATCTTTGAACCGGGCGTTGCCTGTTTTTTTTACAATAAGCTTGCTATGGTATTGACAAGCAATCGTAATTTAACTATATAAACACCTTCTTCGCCGGGGTGGTGAAATTGGTAAACGCAGCGGACTCAAAATCCGCCGGGCGCAAGTCCTTGAGAGTTCGATTCTCTCCTCCGGCACCAATGAAATCAAAGGGTTATCCGAAACCGGATAACCCTTTTTTTGTTTCAAAAATGCCGTTTTTGACCGTTTTTACCCCTTTTTCACGGGTCGTAAGGCAACATTATGGCAACATTTTTTGTTTGATTTTGCCAATTTTTTAGGCGCCGTTTTTTGAAATATGGCAACGTTTCAGCTTGCCTTGCTGTGTCTGATTAAATAAGGAGATAACATAAACGGACAGTTAGGTTATCATTTGTTTTTGCTATAATCCATATGGCATGTATCAGAGCAACCTCATGATTTCAAAATGCGGTTGTCTCTGATTTTAACTTGACGCGTTATTTCATAAAACTTTGGCGGTGATATAATTATTTTCCTTAATTTCTATTTTGCACACGCCGGTTTATTGTAGCAATCCGGGGGATTGGAAAGGTAATCATCCAGAAACGAGTACAATTCTTCTATGGGGGAAAGAGGAAGTCCCATCCAGTCACCCCCAGGGCCCATCCAGCCCCAATTTAAAGCCTCAAGAAGTGTGCCATCACAATCAATAATGTACGCTGAGTAATATCCTCCTCCATTGTACTCGTGTTTGATTGCATTGTCTTGTCCCGATTCTGTGTTTATGTAATCGATAATAAAAGGCATTTCACCAACCGAATTCAAGTCCGTGTTCAGCCAATTGGCCCTTTCCATTCGCTCTTGCATTGTCCGTGTTTCAGAAGTCGGATGAGTCCAGCCCAAATCAAGAACGCTGGGTTGGGGGCCACTTGCGTTTGGATGCGCTTCCTTGCCATAAACGGTTAAAAAATTTATTTTGCCTTTATATTTTTGGCGGGTATCTTCCAGGACCTGGAAGTTTTTATAAAAAGGCTGTCAGGTACAGGAGCTTACAATCAAAACCAAAGGCTTTCCGTCAATGTAATCCGCCATATCAATGGGTTGACCGAACTGATCAATACTTTGAAACAGTTCGGCGTATTGCCCCGCTTCTGCCGCCATGCTCGTTTGAGCCAACAAAAAGCAGAACATGACTACCGGCATTAGCACGATATTTTTACCATTACCTCTTAAAGCTATTCGCATAAATCACCTCTCCTTGAATACAATGCACAACAAATCGATTATTACTGGGAATCATTTCACCAGAATTGGAAGGTAAATAAATCACAGATAGTATAGATCCATTAACTTAGATTTTTGATTCACGCCGCATCAATTGCTAAACGCCCCATAAAATGAGCATGTTTCATGCCAGGGCGGATAAGATAATAGTAATTTGCATTATTGGTTTTTTTTACTTAAAAATTTGTCTAAATTACAAATTTGTCTCATTGAGATTACGATTTTGTATAAGAGACCATGAGGCCATGTCAAAAAGCTTTTTATTATAAGAAAATTAGATTGAATGAAAAGAAATTGTATTTTTTATGGGCGGTTATGCAAAATAGCATATTGCGCTGCTCGATAGCGTGAGTTTGGATTTTTCTACGCCCAGTTCAACCTGGTGCTGTCTATGGCGATGATGGAAATTTCTTTTTTGGTTGAATTGTCAGATTGCTTCAGTTGTTTGGATATTATTACTTCTTATGTCTTTGTGTCTTGCGTTGCTGTCAAGTTTCATGCCAATTTAATCGTCCGATATCATTTTTTATGCTTTTCTGATTTTTCGCCGCTGATTTATTTCCATGTAGCACCGGTGAAACGTAAGCTCAAGTAATTAAATGTAAATTATTATTTTAAGAAGGATTGCTGCGTTTTGAAGAGGTTTTATTTGTCACTACACAAAAACAGATTGACAATTAATCATTTTGGTTTACTATGAGAAGCTATTGTGTGAAAAAACCGGCTAATTTAATCGTATTCTTACAAAATCAGCATATACAAACACAAACATAAACTATTCAAATTATAACAAATTATTTGTTGGAAAAACGCTATGCAAGTACAATATGATATTTCTTCAACTAAGGAACAGGCTTTACGCATTTTTGAGATTTGCGGACATAAAATAGATCCTGAATTGGCTTCGGATATATGGCCGAAAATATTACAACACAAATGGGTATTATCCGAGAAGATAGCAAGAGACGTTGGAATTAAGGTTGCCTGCATCGATTTTATTGAAAATGTTCTTTCTACTGATTGTCATCTGCATGATATTCAAAAAAATAAGATGCTTAACCGAATGGGGGCGCAAATATTGGATGAGTCCGTCTGGGAGACGATTTCTGAATCGCAACCGCCAAAACAGATTGTGAATAAAAGAATTGTTTTACCGTTAACCCAGGAAAGGCTGGCAAAAAAACATGGTGTTGCACTGCCGAGAACGATCATTTTTTTTGGACCTCCGGGAACAGGTAAGACACATTTTGCACGAGCGATAGCAGCAAGGCTTCAATGGTGGTTTATCGAGGTGAGCTCCAGCGATCTTACGAGTGAAGGAGCAGATCGCATTGGCAGCAAATTAAAAGACTTGTTTGAAGTTGCGCGAAACCTTGATGAAGTAGTTATTTTTATTGACGAATTTGAAGAAATTGCGGAAAGCCGTGATAATGCGTCCCGTACAGAAAAATCCATCACAAACGAATTTTTAAAACAGGTGCCGATGTTCAGGAGAGAAAAGAGAAAAAATCTTCTTATCTGTGCAACAAATTACATTCGCCAGCTTGATACCGCTATCGTAAGACCTGGCCGTTTTGATTGCATAATCCCGGTTGGTGATTTGGACCCGAAAAGCAGGGCCCTGATTTTTCGGCATTATTTATCCAATACAAATCACGGCGATGTAGATATGGATAGTATTATCCCTAAGTTATTCCTTTTTACTCCGGCGGACTTAGAGTATCTGTTTTGTAAAATCAGCCATTTTGCCTTTGAAAAAGAATACAGCGAGAGCAGGGAATTTAAGATTACAACCGATACCATTATCAAAATGATAGAAAAATGCCAACCAACGCTGACAAGGCAAAATATCAGCGAATTAGAAGAAGATAATGCCCATTATACACGCTATTAGGTCGTTAAAAATTAGAAAGCATATTTTTATTAATATAATTTTTTGGCAAAATAACCAATTGATTCTGCTTTGCAGTTCGATACCCTGAATCCGGCAAACACATTTTTAGATCTTCCGGAAGTATTTTTGATGTAGCAGACCCTTGTTCCGGGTCAGCTCCAGGTTCTTGTACAAGTGGACTTTAGGCGATTTGCAGTTAAATAATATACCATCTTGCATGTCTTTTTTCCCGTCTTGTGTGTTATGCCAAAGGTGCAATACGTTAAGTATGCAAACTTTGGCATGCCTTGAGAACGAAAAAAAAATCGAAGCCCAATCTGGTATATTCTTTTCCGTCAATCGCCTTAGTGAGTTTAATGTTTATCACGGTATTTAAAACCGGAAAAGGGCCGCTCGCTGATTGTCAGAGGCCCTTTTTTTATTCTTACAGTGCCGGTTCCTTCAAATAATAAAGGAATATTATTTAATATAAATAAGATAAATAAGATAAATCTTGATTTCATATTAAATAATGGTATGATGCCAAAATTCTCATGCAATTTTTACTGTTCAAAACCCATAGAACCTGAATTTAGACGGCTTTGTTTTTGCGAATCGGTTTTCACTCCTTTATAGATGCCTCGAACTCTTGCCCATATTGAAAATGGATTGGCGCCAAATAAAGGGTATACAAGTTCAACAAGGTAGTCCTGCGGCCGTGATAATTTAGCGATAGTGCAATAGTGTGAATTTAACGTTATGCCGGATTATTGCCGCTAATTTAAATGGCTGCAGGAAAGTATTTATGAACGAATTAGGGCTCCAGCAATTTATAGGGCCCCGGAAAAAATGTTTTATCCCAACTGACTTGTCTATCAACTCGTCTTCTGCGTTGCGCAAAGCTGCGAATATCTTGATATGCACGGCTTTGCGCGCCTTGAATACGAGCCCATATCCTGCGCCAATTGGACAAAACAATTTTTCCGCGACACTTAGGCTATCAATCAGTTAAACAATTATTCAAAAAAAATGAAATTAATTTACGGATGGCAATGAATTTTATCTTTGCCTGTTGAGAAGCGGAGCATAGCGTATTTGCGCCCCCTCCCGGATAGTGCGAAAATGTGTGGACCATTCAAGGAAATACTATAGGTTTTAATCGTTATTTGTTTTTCAAGATCTATTAGATTGCTTCAGGTAACGTGCATCGGTTAAACCATGTGATTTTTTTGCTCACCTTCGTATTCTGGAATTCTCTTTATCTTCTGCGCCGGTCTGGCTTGCTCATTTTGAAGGGTTTGCCTTCGTTTAACCGTTTTTACGACTTTCGTCGGAATAACGATAGCCAATAGCAGATTTGATAGATTTGCGCGAAAATCAATGAAATAGACTTCATTTACGATGTTAAAAATTGCTGCTTCTCTTGCCGGCCGCTACCTTGAAAAGCTCTGGTTATCCTAACGTTGCAATGCCGGTTCTAACGCGGATACTTGTATTGTTGTTCTGTATTATTTCTCAAATTTTTCTGCAGCGTTTGTGGCGCACATGCGATATACGCGAAGCTAAAAAGGAAGTAATTAGAATGGCAAATAGAAAAACAGCTCGCGCAACACGAAAAGGTCGTTGAGCATATCGATGCAGAAATAAAGCAATGCCCTAATTGTGATGCTACGGTAAAAGGACAATTCCCGGAAGATATGCCGGGCAAGTTGCAATATGGCAACGGAATTAAGGCTTTTGCTATTCATTTAAT
>JAAERL010000221.1 GCA_024230435.1 Desulfobacteraceae bacterium | reverse complement strand
GCGGAGGGCGATGTGCGGAGGCGGAGGCGGACGCGGCGGCGGAGGCGGCGGCGGAGGCAGAGGGGGAGGCAATCATCCTATGGGTTGTCATTGTCGGATTATAAGGGGGGGTTCGATTCCAGCTCTCCATCACCCACCACCCCTGGAGGATCACATATTTTTTCAATGTTTTAGCGATAATATCTAGTATATGGTTACATAAAAAACATGTATATTTATCGCTTAATTTATCTGAATATGGCATCCTTCTGTCTGAAAACACCAAAAGTCGCGCCATTTTTTTCATAGCAGGCAGGGCGGCACATTATTTCGGTGAGCGTACAGGAATGGTATAAATTTGCATGGGGGGATTTATATTATATCCTTTGCATGTGCGTGCAAATTGATATCTACATCTAATGTATTGGGAAGATTTAGTAATTGGGAACTTAAAATATGGAGCGGGGGTGACAGTAAAGTCTCTACCAGATATTGAACTTTTTCCACATTGATGTATCAGTTCCTTTTTAGAGGGGGTAAATATTGGTCCGGATTTTTTTCAACATTGGATGGCCAATGATGACAACACCAGCAAAGCTGCTGAGGACACAGCAGCTTCGGTCTCACAACACCAGAATATGGTATCTAATGACCAGAGAGTGGTAAGTAATTACCGAATCTGTTAGTTTTGCAGTTTGTGATGAACAAG
>JAAERL010000220.1 GCA_024230435.1 Desulfobacteraceae bacterium | reverse complement strand
GAACACCTCATGGCTGGAGGCTGTGGCGTCCCTGAGGCTAATTTACGATGTTTTTTAACTGCAAATTTTGGACACCGTTGAGTCTTTACCTGTCCCCGGATAGCGTCATATATAGTATAGGAAACAAAGTCAAACGTTATTTACCTGTCCCCGGATAGCCTCCTGTTTAACTGCAAATTTTGGACACCGTTGAGTCTTTACCTGTCCCCGGATAGCGTCATATATAGTATAGGAAACAAAGTCAAACGTTATTTACCTGTCCCCGGATAGCCTTGAGGGATAGTCCCCCGGATAGTCCTTGGACACCGTTGAGGATAGGATAGGATAGTCCCCCCGGATAGCCTTCCCGGATTGGTCCCTTCCAATTTGGTTGGCAATAAGATTGGCAGTTTGGCAATTATGTTGGCGGCAGTGATATTCCGAACTTGAATAACTATCTGAATTATTGTAACTATAAAATACTGGCGTAATTTTTGCTTGAATCAAGGTGTTTTTTTTTCAAAATGGTTTTTAATTTGTGGAATAATGCAAAAGGAGTAGAGAGGATGCCCCAGATAACTAATTTTCCTGAAAAAGTTTTTAAACCGCCTTTAAAACATGAACATGAAGATGGTGGTAATTCGCCAATGACAAAATTAAAGCCCAGTAACTATGAAGGCTGGGGTATTTTATCACGAGTCTCCGAAGCGTGTTATTCTTGCAAAATGAATTTAATAAATTATCTTTATGGTGGTTCCGAACAGAATTCCTATTCCAATACTGATGCATCAGATTCAAGTAAAGGCCGCCCCGTCAATCGTGCTAATTTTAACACTGAAAGTAGTTCTGGAAGTAGTTGTAAACTAATAGAAGAGAAGGTGAAGGAAGATACTGTACATAATTTATCCGAAAAAAAGAATAATTCAGAGATCCGTGACCTTAATAAGGATATTGAAAAATATTCAAAGCTTGCCAAGGAATACTTCTACAGCGGGGAAAATAAAATAAAACAAGAAGATTACGAAGGCGCAATCAATGATTTTAATGAGGCTATAAAAAATAGTTCGAATTGTGCCGATGCTTATTGTCGCAAGGCAGACGCAAAAGAAAAACTGAATAAAATAAAAAGAGCATACTCTGATTATAATAAAGCAATAGAATTTAGAAGAAAATGTGCCGATGCTCACTTTTATCGTGGAGTCGCCAAACATAAACTGAAAGAATATAAAGAATCAATTAAAGATTTTTCTAAAGTTATTGGCAGTGAATCCGAGTACGCCACTGAGGCATATTTTTATCGTGGAGTCGCAAAAGCAAATTTGGATAATCATCAAGACGCCATCAATGACCTTGATCTATCCAT
>JAAERL010000219.1 GCA_024230435.1 Desulfobacteraceae bacterium | reverse complement strand
CATTTGTTGGCAAAAATGGCCAAATTCATTGATTCGGGCCATAAGATTGCTGAATTCAGTCCAATATCTCAATGTTGGTCAACTCAGCTTTTCAAGAGCGGTAAGTTTCAACCCTGTGATGCTGATTTCAGCTTAGCCATCACAAAATGCCATATCTCTGTGGCAATAACAATATAAAATAAGACTGTACCTGTACTTCCGTTTGCAATCACGCGGCCAACATGGGGCCGCTAGTGATTCATACCCCCCTATCACTACTTGGCATAGCGGGGTCAACGCTCGTTTCGCCGTCGGCGCAAACAGCTAGTTTCCTATTCTCCTCTCGTTTCCGATTCACCTCATTCCGCAGCATCGATCCTTATTGACCAGAGGTTCAAAAAGAATTTCAAATTTTCAACTCCAATGTTCTGGAGTCCTCGATTATCTAGTGGTTTCCCTCTTTCGCTGTGCAATCAGGCTGAATTGCCTAGCAATTAGCCTTTGTTTGATTTGGTCTGTCCATCAATTAATCCGCGCTAATCCTCAGCGATTATGCCGAGGT
>JAAERL010000218.1 GCA_024230435.1 Desulfobacteraceae bacterium | reverse complement strand
TAGCAAAGGATGCTTGTTTTATATAATGGGGCCAGACTGATATGAGATGTGTGGAAGTGTGTGTATGGGGGGGTATTCTGCTTAGCCCTGGCTTTGAAAGCTTTATGACTTTGTGAATACTACTATTTTCAAGTATTTCTAATATACAATTTCATTAGAACTAAAGGTTGTCGAAAGCTACAAAAATGCGGAAGTTCCAGAAGCTTTCGGATTGAGAGATCGCTCGCGTCTTGAAAAAGATGTATAATACACAGGGATAATATTGTACCTTAGAGTTTATCATACTTTTGTACAGAAAAACTGCGTCTTATCTGGATAATCTTGTATTTCAGTACACATCAAGGGCTCCTACGCGCTCTTTTTCTGAAGTCTGTACAGATTTCCTGGGATGGCTGGAATCGATCAGCCGACCATAGTCCTAGCTTTGCTCTAACAAAATAATTTTTCACACTCCATAACCGCAGATACCTGATGATTTCTGTACTTTTTTCGGAAAATAGCAGAAGCATAAATCAACTCGGTACGGTACCAACTCCTAGGTGAGATCTGTCCCGCCACTTCATATCTCATACGGCAGTCGATCGTTCATGATCGTACCGTACGTAAGTAAGTACCCATATCACGAAAGTTGTAGAAGTTTATGATGGCGCGGGTGCAGATGTCCGGGCGGTATTAGGTGTAAGCAAATATTCGTTCATAAAACGTTATGGAAATTATCTTGCTGCAGAGAGAATGAGCGAAGCTATTGTCAGGATATGCCACCAGCACAAGAGATAAACACATTGCATAAGTATAACAACTTGGCTACTGACTTTATTATTGGGCAGTCATATAGTAATGGAAATTTTATAACAAACTTACTTCCAATACAACGCTTGTCGCTGTGGTTGAACACACATTGCACCAACAGTCATGTATGTTTACTTATCCTCTGTCACCACCTCCCACTCGTCAAATTCAGGATTATAAAAGAACATATAATGGTGTGCATATAGTTTAAAGTATTTCTCAATGGCACATCAATCTGGCCCAGCGTAATTTATATGCCCTGAATGTGTTAGCATGGATGACATACCTATATACTCCAGTACAATTAGTCGCAGAGACAACTCTCACTTCTATCACAACTTTAGATTGTGCATATGATGGGGATATGGTGAAAATCTTTTTGAAACCCTTTATCTATCTTTCACCTTTCTGGGGTGCTATTATGCGCATTACTGCACTGATATGTGTTAGAAAATTGTCATGTAGTAGTACAAGCATGATACCAGCTAGGGCCATCAGACAAATTCATCTTTTGGAAGAAACTTCCATTTTTACAATAAATAGCTATTAAACTAGAGGTATTGTCCTGAGCCATTGCCCGTGTTTTTTTAATTTTTCTGATAGAAGAAGAAGATCATATATTGAAACAATAACCTCGCACTGCCAACCCTAATACTAAAGTGATGAGGCATTGATTTTTGTAGAAACTATGATTAGCAAAGGATGCTTGTTTTATATAATTGGGCCAGAC
>JAAERL010000217.1 GCA_024230435.1 Desulfobacteraceae bacterium | reverse complement strand
CCCCCCGCTTCTGGAGGGTTACAAAATCAATTTCCACGCCAAACGGCGCCGGTTAAGCTCACTTCTAAGACAAAGTTGCGCCATTTAGACCCAATTTGGCCAGGATTTGCATCCATTTCATATTTGGATAAAAAATTTGCATCCGAAACCAAAGACCACATGCTGTGTTCTGATTTCGTTGTATTCCAAATGCCAGTGGCTCCGCGTACCTGTGTCTTCACAGGGAACGCGCGGAACGGGTTCTCACACCTGTAGAAGCCCCATGCGGCAATCGAAAAAGTCTGAGAAGGCTTCTTCGCTAACAAAAACCCTCACGCCAGGGTAAATCGTCTCCAGTTTCATTTGAACAAAATTGGCTGAATTACACCAAATTCAAGTCGGATCTATGCTATTCTGCATAATTAAAGTCGAATCTCTGTGATTTTTGCACCAAAATAAGTCAAATCCGTGCAATTTTTGCATAAAATAAAATTACCCTACAAACTATTATGTATAGTCATGTACATAATATGTTGCATTAGTAAGTTTACCTGGCTCTGTAATCACGCTCGGTCGGATTCGGTCAGTTCAGCGTCGAAAAAAATGAGAAAAAAAGGCCTTCACTT
>JAAERL010000216.1 GCA_024230435.1 Desulfobacteraceae bacterium | reverse complement strand
GGCGGAAGGGGGTGGTTGCGTGCCTTTACCAGGGGCAGCTTGCTACACTGGTGTGGTGTGCCCTCCAGCCAGCTGCCAGCTCCATCCAGGAGCTTGCCTTGGCCTGCATCTAATGCCACTCATTTTGACTTGCCTCTCTGAGGCCTTTGGATGATGGATAGAGGTCTTTCCACAAAAATACAAAATAGCCATTAAAAATGAAAGCATTCTTTTAGAACAAAAACATAAAGGCAAAAATATTTTTTCACTCTGATTTCTATATGAAAATAATCCATTATCATACTACTTTTGTGCCGGCGAGATATTTTTACACACAAAAGCACGAAAGCCAAAGCCTCCGTAACGTCTCACAGGACCCACTAATGTGCGCCTGACATAACTGAAAATCAACTACATTTTTCTGGAATAGCCTTTTTTGCCAGGCTCTACCTATGGTACGACGAATTGTTGGTTACTAATTCATTGAGTTGGGTGGGGATTTTTTAGGGTTCTCATTTTCCCCTTATGTATTTACCAACTACCGATCTCTCTAGAGCTCTATGATGTCTGTATTTTCATTGTAATCATATGTAGTTGGCATAGTCCAGCATACCATAATATCTCTAGATCATGAAGAGAGTGTCAGTGAGAGTCTCTAGAGGGGTCATCGAGAGTTTCACTGGCTCACGCTCTCATCATCATCATCATCATCCTTTTTCTTTTTCCAGAATATGTCGGAGGGAAACTAATTTCAAGAGGGTTCTCATCCAGCTGAAGATATTTTGTGATGGGCGATGGACGACAGACGGAATGAAGTTTCGAGCAGTTGAAGAAAGTTGGCAGGGACAGCCAACTGAAAAAGTGAGTACTTTTGGG
>JAAERL010000215.1 GCA_024230435.1 Desulfobacteraceae bacterium | reverse complement strand
TCCGCCATCAGAGCTTCCGCCATCAGAGCTTCCGCCATCAGAGCTTCCGCCATCAGAGCTTCCGCCATCAGAGCTTCCGCCATCAGAGCTTCCGCCATCGGAGCTTCCGCCATCAGAACTGCCGCCTTCAGAACCGCCGCCTTCAGAACCGCCGCCTTCAGGACCACCGCCTTCAGGACCACCGCCTTCAGGACCGCCGCCTTCAGGACCACCGCCTTCAGGACCGCCGCCTTCAGAACCGCCGCCTTCAGAACCGCCGCCGGAAACACCGTCAGAGACATCGCCGGAATCTTTACCGAGAACGGTACCGAAAGAGTTCTGCAAATTGGAATGATTTATTATTTCTGAATTTTCAAAATTCGAATCAAATATTACAGGTGTTTTGGCAATTCCACCTTGATCTATAAAAATCGTGCACGTATCTGTTGATTCTTGTCCTTTATTATCCAGAACAGTCAATTTAAAAGCCATTTCCATTTGGCCTGAATCGTTTAATCGGCAACGGCTATTGTTGTATATCCAGTTATTTGAAGTTAACTGGCATGATGGCGCGATAAACGTTGCAAGGCCATGCTCTGAACGGTCAACCTGAAGACTGACACGCTTGCCGTATGTTTGGCTCCACCATATTTTAGCGGTGTTAAGATCCAAATCTGTGGAATCTCTTCCGTCCAATGTAACTTTATCACCGGGGCTAACGATTTGACCTTTACCTGCAATCGCTGTCGGGGACTGAGTCGTATTGTTGCTGGACAAAACGTTGATATTACAAGTATCTGTAAGCTTAAGACCACTGGCAAAGGTTACAACCAGCTCAAAGGTTAAGCTAATTGCGGGTCCATCGGTAGTGGGAGCTGTAAAGGCCGGTCTCATGGATGTACGATCAAACAGTTTAACTGATCTGCCCTTAATTTGTTGCCATAAGTAAAACGCAATGAAGTCATCACCAGCACGTGTGTCAGCCGCGCTTAATTCTACCTGTTCACCCTGGCTTACAATCTGATCTCTTCCTGCATTTACTGAAATAGTTGATACTCCCGATCTTGTAACATATTCACCCGGTGCAATAATATTGACAAAGCATTTATCAATATCCTTTTGTCCGCTGTGATCGGTAACGGTGAGTATGAAGGCAAGCACTGAAATTTTATGATTTATTGAAGGCGCCTCAAACTCCGGTTCTGCTGATTTAGCGTCAGACAGTTCAACATATTGGCCTCTGGCTTGTTTCCATTCATAGGTGGAAATTCCATCATCCGGGTCACAGGAACCAACCGCGCTTAAATTGACCAGTGTGCCTGGTTCAACAATCAGGTCATCACCAGCATCTGCGATTGGCTTTTCATTTACAGAATATTTGGGTTGGACGTAAATTTTCGGCATATCTGCTTTACTGTCAGGCACAGTTTTAGCTCTGGCAGGCACAGTTTTAGCTTTAATTATATTAGAAATGCCGGCATTATCGGAATCGGTAAATTCTACAGCAGAAAAGTCCGTATCATTGTCTTGCCGATCTGTAAAATTCGAGTTCAAATATGAGATGTTCTGCTCCGGTTGATGAACCTGATAATCACCTTCCAAAGCTGTATCAGCACCAGCACCAGCACCAGCATCAGTACCAGTATCAGAGTAATGTTTATCAAAACTATCCTGGTAAACTTTGTCCCGGTAAGCCTTGCTTGCCAGAACGATGCCCAAATAAAAAACTGTAAAAAGCAATATTAACGGAACTATATACAATTTTATTTTGATCATATCCGCTCTCCTCACATTTTACGACTAAGGCATCAGCCAGTCAGTGTCATGCGAGATACAAATCATCTGATTCGTTTTTTTGTTTATCAATTTGTACTCATTGTGTTGCACAATCGGACACAAATTATAAGTATTCATGCATTGGCATGCCTTGAAAACTTAAAACACCGGGCACACTAATGAAATTTTTTCGACTTTTAAGCTCCTTTGATGTATCTGCGAAATTAGATAATTCGCTGATACGTGTTAAACAATATTATTAGATGATGGGCCCCCACATCATCAAAGCCAATCAAGAAAATTGCAAAAATTATGCTAACCTGTCTAAGCGGATGATATCTTCTTGCACGTAAGAAAAATTATAGTGCGAATGAGATAAAAATGTAAAATTTCAGTTAAGTATGGCTCATGCTGGCTTCCGGGGCCTTATTGTTTTAAGCGCGATAACTAATTGAATTTGTTTATAATATAGTTTATGATAAAAAATTTCGCTTTTGGTTAAAAACAGGATAAAACCAATTGGTTATCTTATATGAAGATTTTTCAAGACCATGAAGCACAACATGAGCCAAACATAAAACGTTTCAAGAAGAAAATTTCTGCAAATTCAAAAAATAACTTTCAAACTAGTAGTTTGCCTAATGATGCACTATCTGTTCAAGCAACATCGACGGAAAAAGTACCAGGATCAAAAGCAGTCTATAGAATATGAAAAAAATAGACATTACTAGCAAGACCACTCAATACACTAAAAACGGCATACGATCCTTTGGGAAACATATTGTATGTTAAGGTTATCCAGCGAGAATTACTGGTAATTTATTGCCGAGCGCGATCACTTTGCTACAAAATCAATAAGTTAAAATGTTTGAAATAACAAGGCTCCAAGAATCTATCATGAGCAAAAAAAATTATAGAAACAATTTATTAGCGGTTTAATTGCATTTTAAAGGGGTTAACTATTAGGTTTAACCTAATACAAAACTATCAAAAAACAGGCTTTGAACCTTTTTTTTTTTATGCGATTATCCACCCACTACTAATCACTAATTGTCTGCTAATGCTCTTGCTTCTGATCTGGTTCTTCTATGCTGCTTCTCAAACGCGATTTGAATATAAAGTGGACCTAATAATATCAAATGTTTGTGTAGTTACGATAAGTGTATGGTTGAGTACGAAAAGTGTATGGTTGAGCAGATAGGTAAAAAGAGAAAAAAATAGGTGGAAAGTTCCGAACTTGTGTCCCGAAATAACATGTGGCGCTGAAATATTATCTGGTCTGATAACGGTGTTAAATAGGTGAATTAGTAAGATCTGTACTAAAGTTGAAATCGCCGCTGAATCTGAGTTGATTTGTTAAATCGGGATATGGGTTGGTTCTAAATTAGGTGAAACAAATAAGGGAAAAATTGCTCCAAGACATGATCTGAGCCCATATCCCGAGAGCTGGAATGAAGTTGAGTTTCCTGCCGGACTGACTGTTGAGCTGAATCGGGATTTTAATTGCATAAAAGTTGAAACTGAATTTGAAATTGCCTCTGAATTTGAGTTGACCTGTTAAATCGGGGTATGGGTTGTTTCAAAATTAAAAGATTTTGCGTTATCTGGATTGAAATGTGCCGGAACTACCCTCCACCGACGCCATCAAATCCAACGGTAACGGTAACAAGGTGAAACAAATAAGGGAAAAATTGTTCCAAGACATGATCTGAGCCCATATCCCGAGAGCTGGAATGAAGTTGAGTTTCCTGCCGGACTGACTGTTGAGCTGAATCGGGATTTTAATTGCATAAAAGTTGAAGCTGAAGTTGAAATTGCCACTGAATTTGAGTTGACCTGTTAAATCGGGGTATGGGTTGTTTTAAGTCTCAAAACCCTTGCTAATTTGCTGAAAATATAGGTTTTCAGCAAGATTCACCCGGCGGGTTCGCCAAGGAACTCCAAGGGCAACGGAATCGGGGCGGTATTTTGCATCATCAATCAAACCCTGAGAAGTTTAGACTTGGAGTTCCTCCATTCTTGACGTGAAAAAATTTTAGGACTTCAGATCATCGATATCGCCGGATTCGAAAATCTGAAGCCCTGCAATTTTTTTAGAGTTCTTAAAATAATAGAATTTTACTTTAATTTTCCAATGCTTTTCTCAACCGCTTCCAAAATTTCTCCACTATGCATTAAACTGCGCATGGTTTCTATGTCGGTTGATAGCACCCGGTCTGTTTTTAAATTATCGATGTGCCTACGAATCACGTTATATGCGGCTAAAGTGCCTTTGCCCGGTTTTATGTTGGTGAACAAATCCATGCCTTGGGCTGCGCAAAGCAACTCAATGGCGACAACATTTTCCGCATTGGCCAAAATGTTTCTGCATTTGCGGGCCCCTATGGTTCCCATGGAAACGTGATCCTCCTTGTTGGCGGATGTGGGAATCGAGTCCACACTGGCAGGATGGGCGAGAATTTTGTTTTCCGAAACTAAGGCTGCAGCAGTGTATTGGGCAATCATGTAGCCGGAGTTAAGACCTCCATCTTCAACCAGAAATGCAGGTAAACCGCTGAGCATAGGATTGACCAGCCGCTCAATGCGCCGTTCGGCGATGTTAGCCAGTTCAGCAACTGCAATGCCCATAAAATCCATGACTAACGCCACTGGTTGACCATGAAAATTGCCTCCCAGTAAAAAATCACCTGAGTCGCTGAATACCAAAGGATTGTTGGTGCCTGAATTCATTTCGGTTTCAATGACTTTGAGGGCATAATGAATCGCATCGTAGCTGGCCCCGTGAACTTGAGGCGAGCATCTGAGAGTGTACGCATCCTGGATGCGTTTGCAATCTTTGTGGGATGAAATAATTTCACTGTCCTGGGTGATGCGCAGCATGTTGTCAGCGGTTGCCGCCTGGCCTGGATGGGGGCGCAGGTTTTGGATTCGGGCATCGAATTCGGTGCGGCTTCCCATGAGCACTTCAAGACTCATGGATGCTGAGATATCAATGAGTTTTCCCAGACGCAGGGCGTCATTAACCGCTAAAGCTCCAATGGCTGTCATTACCTGGGTTCCGTTGACCAGGGCCAGTCCTTCACCGGGCTCAAGCCGAACGGGTTTTAAACCGCAACGAGACAAAATTTCATTTCCAGGCAGGCGTTGACCACCCAGATAACCTTGGCCTTTACCAATCAGGAGTAAGGCCATGTGGGCCATGGGACAAAGATCGCCGCTGGCGCCCACTGAGCCTTGTTCGGGAATTACCGGGTATACGCCTTTATTTAGCAGGTCGATGAGTAATTTTATGCTTGCGTATCTAGCACAAGAATGCCCCAGGGCCAGCTCTTTTGCTCTGAGCAGCATAACACCACGGGCGGCCTCGGCGTCCAGAGGCCTTCCCACGCCTGCTGCGTGACTCATAATAATATTTTCTTGAAGCTGATCTGCATCTTTGCGGGAGATTGAGACATCGCTCAGTGCTCCAAAACCGGTGGTTACACCATAAATTGCGCGGCTTTCTTGTACCCACTGATTAAGAAGCTGTCCGGTTTTTTGAACAGCTTTTTCTACATCTGCGCCTATTTTAACTTCAGCTCCATTTCTGGTAACGGCAACAAAGTCTTCCAGGCTTAGTTGGCTTAAATCAATATTAACAGTGTTTTTCATGGCTATCCTCTGATTCTAAAACGTTGACATTAAAAAGTATCACTCATAGCAGATGCCCGGCATCGAAGTCAGGTAACCAGCCGATGGGAAATGCTGTCCGGTTTAAATCTTCCTCCCAGCCGGTAGCGGGAACCCGGATAGACAAAACGGCTATTGGTGGCCACGTGTTCTCCGGACCACGTTGTACGGTGCAGCACCAGGCATGGAGCCGGGTCTTCGAGCGCCAGCAAATTTTTGGTTTTTCGGTCAGGCAGTGTTGCTTCTATCACATGATCGACTTGCGTGATCGGTGCAACATTGATCAGGTATTCATTGGGCGTTATGGATGTAAAATCCTGTTCCAGAAACCGGGGTGCAATTTGGGGATTGACATAGCGATCAGCCAATTGCACCGGCACCTGGCGGTCGTAATGGACCAAAATCGCATGGAAAACAGATGCGCTTTCGGGCATGTGCATCAGAGCCGCCAGCTCCTGCGTGGCTTTTTCAGCTTGCAGCAGGTGAACATAAGAGGTGTGCACACCTCCTCTTCGGCGGATTTCTTCCGCAATGCTAATTATTTCAAGAAATGCGCACTGGGGTTTTTCCTCAGCCACAAATGTGCCGACTCCCTGAATTCGGGTTAAATACCCCTGGGCGGTTAACTCCCGCAAGGCGCGGTTAACCGTCATTCGGGATACATCCAGCTTTTGAACAAGCTCATTTTCCGAAGGGATGCGATTGCAGGCAAGCCACCGGCCATCCCGGATGTGCTCCAGAATATAGTTTTTAACTTTTTGATACAGCGGTTGTGGATGCAGGTCCGAAACAATATCCGTGTGTGTTGGCATATACTATTATCCCTTATTTCAGCCCTTATTTTTCGCTTAGGGTTTGATCTGTAAGTGGCTTGACAGCAAATAACCAAAATTGTATATGCTTGTATATACAACTTGCGGCCAGTTGTCAATCGTCACTCATATGCGACGGCATATTACCCTAAGGTAAATCAGCAATGGCCTTAAATTTTTTTTGGAGGAACAGGCAATATGAATCCTACACATGTACTTTCATTGGAAAAAATTTTTCCGCAACTGCCGGGCAAACCCGCTTTTGAGCCGGATTATCGGCGGGCTCCCAAACGTCAGGCCAACCTGAGCTCTGAAGATGAGGCTTTGGCGGTAAAAAATGCACTGCGTTATGCGCCGCCCAAATGGCATGAGGAATTGGCTGCGGAATTTTTGGACGAATTACGAACTCATGGCCGCATTTACGCCTACCGGTTCCGTCCTCAGGGGCGTCTCAATGGCCGCCCAATCGAAGAATACACCGGCGCTTGTGCTGAAGGCCGCGCTTTTCAAGTGATGATTGACAACAATCTTGATTTCGATGTGGCGCTTTATCCCTATGAGCTGGTGACCTATGGAGAAACCGGACAAGTCTGCCAGAATTGGATGCAATATTGCCTCATCAAAGCTTATCTGCAAATTCTTACAACAGACCAAACACTGGTAATCTCTTCCGGGCATCCGCTTGGCCTTTTCAGGTCTTTACCAACCGCGCCCAGGGTAATGATCACCAACGGCATGATGGTTGGGCTGTTTGACGACCCGGAAAACTTTAATCGCGCCGCTGCACTAGGCGTTGCCAACTATGGCCAGATGACCGCAGGCGGCTGGATGTACATTGGCCCCCAGGGAATTGTTCACGGGACCTATTCCACATTGCTCAATGCCGCAAGGGGTAAATTGGGCATTCCGGCTGATCAGGATATGAAAGGGCGGTTATTCGTCTCTTCGGGATTGGGAGGCATGAGCGGCGCTCAGGGCAAAGCCGTGGAAATTGCCAATGGCGTCGGCATAGTCGCAGAGGTGGATTACTCGCGTATTCAAACCCGCTATGAGCAAGGATGGGTCAGCAGTATCGCCAAAGATCCGGCCGAGGCATTTTCTCTGGCCCGGCAGGCCCAGGAAAAGCAAAGCGCAGAGGCCATTGCGTTTTGCGGCAACGTTGTGGATTTGCTTGAATATGCGGTTGAGAACAAAGTCTCTATCGATTTGCTTTCGGACCAGACATCCTGTCACGTGGTTTATGAAGGCGGTTATTGCCCGCAGGGATTGACCTTTGAACAGCGCACTCAAATGCTGACTGAAGATCCCCAGGGGTTTGTCAAAAAAGTAAATGAATCATTAAAACGCCATTTTGAATTAATTGAGCTTCTGGTAGAGCGGGGAACTTATTTCTTTGATTACGGTAACAGCTTTATGAAAGCTGTTTTTGACGCCGGTGTCACCAAAATTTGTAAAAACGGGCAAAACACCCAAAACGGTTTTATTTTTCCCTCCTATGTTGAAGATATCATGGGGCCTTTACTGTTCGATTACGGATACGGTCCGTTTCGTTGGGTTTGTCTCAGCGGCAAGCAAGAAGATTTGAAGAAAACAGACCAGGCCGCCATGGACTGCATCGATCCGGAAAGAAGATTCCAGGATCGCGACAACTATATCTGGATTCGCGATGCCATGAAAAATAAGCTTGTTGTGGGTACCCAGGCGCGTATTCTTTATCAGGACGCCGAGGGCCGCATGCGTATTGCCCTGGAATTCAACAAAATGGTCCGCAAAAAAGTCATCGGCCCGGTAATGCTTGGCCGCGATCACCACGACACCGGGGGCACTGATTCACCCTTCAGGGAAACCGCCAACATTAAAGACGGCAGCCAGGTCATGTCCGATATGGCGATTGCCTGCTATGCCGGTAACGCTGCCCGGGGTATGAGCTTGGTGGCGCTGCACAACGGCGGCGGTGTTGGTATCGGCAATGCGGTAAACGGCGGCTTTGGCCTGGTGCTCGACGGAAGTCAAAGGGTAGACGACATTATTCGCCGCGCCATGTCCTGGGATGTCATGGTAGGTGTGGCCCGCCGTAGCTGGGCCCGTAATCCAAACGCCATCGGGACAGTTGAAAAATTTAATGAAGTCAATTCCGTTACGGATCATATCACCGTTCCTTATCTGGCCGATGATGAAATGATACGTAAATTGGTAATGAATTAACAATACACCAAAAAGACATTGACAAGTTTTACAATTATTAAAGTTCTTTAATTATTAATAAGAGGATAGTCATGAAAAAAATAATGCAGTGTGTTCCCAATTTCAGCGAAGGGCGCGATCAGCAAAAAATCGATAAAATTTGTGCTCCTTTTCGCGATCAAGCCAATGTAAAACTTCTGGACGTTCAAAGCGATGCCGATCATAATCGCATGGTTGTCACGGCAGTCGGTAATCCTGAAGATCTCAAACAAGCGGTGCTGGCCGCCATGGGGCAGGCTATAAAAATTATTGATATGACAAAGCACAAGGGGCAACACCCGCGCATGGGAGCTGTGGATGTAGTACCGTTTATTCCCATTCAGGGTGTAACCATGCAAGACGCTGTCGTTATGTCAAAACAATTGGCTGCCGAAGCTTCCGAAGCATACAATATACCAATTTTCCTTTATGAACGCTCGGCTACAGCGCCCCACAGAACCAACCTTGCAGCCGTACGCAAGGGCCAATTCGAAGGCATGGCTGAAAAACTTAATGACCCCCAATGGCAACCGGATTTCGGGCCGGCGCAAATTCACCCGACCGCCGGTGTTACGGCTATGTCCGCCCGCCCGCCATTAGTAGCGTTTAACGTGAACTTGGCCACCGATCAATTGGCAGTTGCGGACGCCATTGCAAAAAAAGTACGCTTTCTCGGCGGGGGGCTGCGGTATTGCAAGGCCATGGGCGTAACTTTAGAAGATCGCGGCATTGTACAGGTTTCCATGAATATGACCGACTTTACCAAATCCACACTTTATCAAATCGTGGAACTGATTCGCATCGAAGCAAAACGCTATGGAGTCTCTATCGTTGGCAGTGAAGTTGTAGGGCTGGTTCCCATGCAAGCCATGGTTGACGCGGCCTCTTACTACATGGGCCTGGAGAATTTCACCATGGACCAGGTGCTGGAAACTCATTTGCTGTAATTTGAGTCAGGAACTTGCATGCCCCTGAATAACTTTTTTTCGGCAAACACAAGGAAACGGAAGAAAACATGAAGCAAAAACCATTGCTCATTTGCAACGCTGCGCAGATCGTCACCAACAAAGGAAAAAAGGCCAGTTGCGGAAAAGATATGGCCAGCCTTACCATCATTGAAGACGGTGCTTTGATTATCGAAGACGGCGTAATCACTGCGGTAGGGCCAACAGATGAAGTGACCGGCGGCCTAAATACGGACAATTTTGATGTCATCGACGCCACCGGAAAAGCCGTGTTGCCGGGGTTTGTGGATTCGCACACCCATTTTCCCTTTGGCGGCTATCGTCCGGAAGAATACAGTTGGCGTTTAACCGGTGTTCCATACATGCAAATCA
Source organism: Desulfobacteraceae bacterium (assembly GCA_024230435.1). Taxonomy (GTDB): domain Bacteria; phylum Desulfobacterota; class Desulfobacteria; order Desulfobacterales; family Desulfosarcinaceae; genus UBA2230. The sequence continues at coordinate 24,756 of JAAERL010000215.1, read as the reverse complement.
TGGAGCGCGGCGGTGGTATAATCAACACCATGTCCGCCACCAGAAAAGCAAGCAAACCCGAGCTTATGGCATTGGGCCGCAAGCGTCTGGACGACATGCTGGCCATGGGTATAACAACCGTGGAAGGTAAAAGCGGTTATGGGCTGGATCTGGAAACCGAGCTCAAACAACTGGACGTTATGGCCGAGCTGAACAATGAGCATTCCATGGATGTAGTGTCAACCTTTCTAGGCGCTCATGCCGTGCCGCCGGAGTACAAGGGCCGGGCAGATGATTACATCGATTATGTAGCCGATACGGTGCTGCCCCAGGTTGTTGAAAGTAAATTGGCCCAGTGCTGCGATGTCTTTTGTGAAAAGAATGTTTTTTCCGTGGCGCAATCCAGGAGGCTTTTGCAAAAAGCCAAGGATATGGGGTTGGAGCTCAAGCTTCATGCCGATGAAATTGTCTCTTTGGGCGGTGCGCAATTAGCAGCCGAACTGGGTGCGCTGTCCGCGGATCATCTGCTGCAGGCCACAGATCAGGGAATGGATGCCATGGCCGAATCAGGAGTTGTGGCCACATTGCTTCCCGGTACGGCCTTTAGCTTGAAAGAGACCTACGCCCGCGGACGGGAGATGATTAAACGCGGTTGCGCAGTGGCCCTGGCCACTGATTTTAATCCCGGAAGTTGTTTTACTTTTTCCGTACCGTTAATTTTGTCACTGGCAACGCTTCATGTGGGATTGACACCCGAAGAGGCGCTTACCGCCATGACGCTCAATGGCGCCGCAGCCGTTGGCCGGTCCGAAACTACCGGCAGCCTGGAAGTTGGCAAGGCAGGTGATGCCGTGATTTTGTCTTATCCGTCTTATTTGTTTTTGACGTATCATATCGGCATCAATATTGTGGAAAAAGTAATCAAAAACGGAAAGCTGGTTGTTGACCGGAGTTAAGGCGATTTTCGCCAATCGCCTAACTGTCAGCTCAGTCGGCATAAAATTATAATATATATATGATTCGCATTATATAACACAGCGAGGTAGTAATGTTAAAAGAAATGACTTTGGAAGAATTTGCCGATTCAACGGCATCGGAAAAAGCTGTACCCGGCGGCGGCAGCGTTTCAGCCCTGGCCGGATCAATGGCTGCCAGCCTGACTGCCATGGTTGCCAAATTGACCTTGAAAAAAGAAAAATTTGCCCATGTGGCGCCGCAGATGGAAAGTATCTGTCAGGAAGCTGATCGGTTGAAAATAGAATTAATGACAGCCGTGGACCGGGACGCCGACAGCTACCGGGAAGTGCTGTCCGCCTTCCGCTTGCCCAAAGAGACTGACGAGGACAAGCAAAAACGAAGCGCCGCCATTCAAGCAGCCTTTAAACTGGCCGCACAGGTTCCCCTGAAAACGGCAGAGCTGGCCCTTGAAGTCATGGATCTGGCAATTAAAGGAATCAGGGAAGGCAATCCGGACATGGTAACCGACGCCGGTGTGGGCATGCTTATGGCCCGCGCAGGTGTGCTGGGCGCCTTGATGAACGTGCGCATCAATCTTACCAGCATCAAAGACCAGGCCTTAGTGGCTCAAATGCAGGAAAAAACAGAGCAGTTGAAAAAATCCGCCCTTGAAAAAGAACAAGCAATATTCAACGCTTTGCCGCTTTAGCCCGGCGCCCATCCATTTTTCGGACGGACACAATCTAAGTTTTCTACAAAAATTCCCGGCATTTTTTTGCCGGGAATTTTTTCGCGCATGACAAATAATTTATAAATAATGAATCGGGGCCATGCCCTTATACTGCCGGACGGCCTCGAGCAATCCCACCGTTCCGGTCATCATGTTATCGCCCCAGGGCGCTCCCCATTCAACAGGTAACCGGCTGTTGGCCGCCAACCGGCGTTTGGGGCCGGTTGCGATAATGCGGCTTACATTATTAAAGCCGACTTTCCGGCGTACAAATGCCCCATGCCCGCCTTCAGCCAGTATACGGTCATGCTGCAAACGCCCTTCGGCCAGATCCGCCAGCAATGTCTCCAAACGCTCCATGCTGATATCCTGGGTATGATATTCAAAGGCCCCCTCCAATTTACCATCGTGCATGATAGCCGCCACGGTATGCGATGTGGCGATATCCAGAACAGCAACGGGCTGCTTGGGATTCACCCGCAAATCCTGGCAAGCGCCAAGGATTGCAGCCATACCGCTATCCATAACAAATATTTCTCCTGCATTTAAACTGCCGGCATCTTTGGCCATGGACGCCAGGCGATTAAAGGGCTGCGGGATCTCTTTGGAATTAAATAACAAGCCAGCCGGATTGGGTGATTTTGACAGGTATTTTTGAAACAGGTTATGCCTGAAATCCAAATGCGAAACGCCTTTAGGAGCAACACCATGATCCTGGGCGCACAGAGCAACCACCTCAAACTGCATCGGCAATCCCATTGCCGCTATAGCATGCCCAATGCTATCGGTTTGAACATCTGCCAATTTAACAACCGTGAATTCGGGATTCGATTTGTAAGAATCAAATTGGTTCTCATCCACAATTTTGAGCCCCCACTGGCAAACCCGGTCCATATCATGGTGTAATGTAGCCGCCGCAGACTTAGTAATAACCACTTCGGATTTTTCAGCACGGGCTTTGAGGGCTCCGGTAACCGTGCCTCCGCCCATTTCAGTGCCCCACACAGCCAGCGGGCCAGTGGTTTTTTCCGCAATATACCTTCCGATTTGGCGTACCGGAGAGACAACCACCGCTTTATAATGTTCTCGGCTATCAGCATCGTAACAAAGAATATCCATTGTGCCCGCTCCAATGTCTATCAACAGAAATAAACGCATTCCATTCTTTCCTTTCCTTTCCTTTCATCTGAATTCCGGAGTGATGTTAATTCGATTTTATAACCAAGTCCCTGAGGGGGTAAATTTTTTTTCGCCAATCGCCTTAGAACTCGCCTGAAAACGTCAAAGCCACAATCGGAGCGGCATCGTAATCATCAGATGCGAGCTTGTCGCCGTTTCTATTTTCAAGGGACAATTGACCATTGAAAATTGAGCCGCAGCTAAAATCCAGGGCCATGGCTTTGCTTAGTTTTCTTCTTATGCGCAAAAAAGCGAATATAAAGTTATTCTGCCCGACACCCTCTGCCACTGAGTTGTCTTCGTTTAACCTGAAGCGGTATGTCCGGTAGGAACCTCCTACGCCCAGTTCCCACTCATCTGCCGGTAAATAAACCAGCTCAATGCCAGCCGGTCCAGCAGGTCCGACCCGGAAAGGGTTGGTGAGAAGGAGGCGGTCGTTTATTTGCCATTTTATAATAATTATAGGAAAAAACGAGGTCGCCTCTATTTGATCAAACAAGCCAAATCCTACTCCGACATAGAAGTCCTTGTTTAACGGGCCGGATAACGATAGCGTTCCACCGGAAATAAAGCCTTTACCGGGTTCAAAATCAGATTCTCCAGACCATTCAAAAGCCGGTGTCAGGTTCAGAGTCAAATAATTCGGAAATGATAAAGAAATCGGGAAACTGATTCCAGGCCGGTGAATGTTATCCCAGACAGTTGCTCCAAGGATATTTGATAGATCGCTGAAATTCCACTTTTCAAGTTCGTATTTGAACCCCAAACCAATTGTTGTACTTTTGCTAATCTGACGCGTAATACTCAAATTAAGATAGTGGCGGTGAAGATCAAAACTGCCGCCGTTGTCCAGATCGCTTTCGAACTGGTAAACCGGTGTATACGAAAACGAATAGGATAAAGAGGAATTATTATCCTCTTGTTCTGTTTGTCCAATTGCGGATTTAACCGGCATTACCAAGATCATACCGATTACCATCATAGAAACTGCCATTGAAAATCGTCTCACAATCGGTTCCCTCCTGTAAACTGATAATAAAACAGATTTTAGCTTTGGATAAGATGATATAGTGAAAAGGCAGCTGCCTAATAAAATTTCTAATTGCAAATATGTCAAAAGGGTTATTGTGTGTCAATCCCAGACCAGGGCAATAGCAGACCAATCGTATGTAAAAAAATGCGGTCTTGCACAATTTGAACGGTTTGCCTTCGCGTTCTACCCGGTTCCTTGGGCATCAACAATCTTGCCGGTAGCCACCAGTATTTCAATTATCGCACTGCCTTTTTGGTGACTCGATAGTGATTGCTTCCCCACCTTCGCTAAGGACAGGGCTTGACTTATATCCTCATAGAAGATTGGATCACGATTTATCGATCCGGCAAAGGCTGGCTAAAATTTAAACTAGGGTGGTTGCCGGAAATGTTGCCGGGCAGATAAAATTAGAATTTTATGTGCCAGGTTTACATGCCCCCGCTTTGTAAAAAAGGTTTACAATTGCTTAGAAATCGATCATCTATATCGATCGTGTATATTGGTATTTGATCCTGCTGACGATAATTATCCGCAAGAAAGTCATATTTATATGAAAATTTATACCAGAACAGGCGATAAGGGAAAATCAAGTTTACTCAGTGGAGAGCGTGTATTCAAAAATGACCTGCGCATTGAGGCTTATGGCGATGTAGACGAACTAAATGCGTTTATAGGACTCTTGATAGCTGCATTGCCGCCTTCATTGGCGGATATTCGAAAACAATTGCAAATAATCCAGTCGGATTTATTCCAAATAGGAGCATGGCTGGCAGTTACACCGGGATCATCCGCTGCAAGAAAGCTTACTCCCATAACCGGCAGTTTCGAGAAACGGATTGAGGAATATATCGACCAGTTGCAGGAAAAGTTGCCCGAGCTGCAATCCTTTATCCTGCCCGGAGGCCATTTCTCGGCAGCCTGGGCCCATGCCGCCCGCACCGTATGCCGCAGGGCAGAGCGGCACACCATTGCTTTGGCGCAAACTTGCTCAGGTTCGGATTGCACCGAAAGTTTAGATATGCTGACACCTGTTCAGATTTATCTCAATCGATTGTCGGACTACTTTTTTGTACTGGCCAGGTATTGCAATCAAACGGCAGATATTGACGATGTGATTTTCAAAGATTGATCGCCAGATGCTACACCACGGCCCTTACACCACACAAAGTGCGCATTCGATATTTGCAAAGAATCTTCAACGACTCTGAACATCATTGATGAACCGTTTGCTGATAGCGAAGTTGTAATAGGAGAACAAAAACAATTGAGTGCTTCAGATTCTAAATGGAGTAGCATGGCTGCTTTAATTCTTGGGGCGATGCTATGGGCCACAAGTTTTGTGGTTCTAAAGGCTGCAATAGGCAAATATCATCCTTATATGGTAATTTTCGGCCGGATGATGGTGGCCACGGTTATTTTTCTGCCGGTCTTTTACCGCTATCGGCATACCTGGAAGATTAGATCCGGCTCCTGGAGTCTCATACTTTTTATGGGATTTTGCGAGCCCTGCCTTTACTTTTTAATGGAGGTAGCCGCCCTGGAGCGCACCACGGCTTCCCAGGCCGGTATGATTACCGCCATGCTACCGCTGATGGTAGCCCTTGGCTCGTATATTTTTTTAAAAGAACGCATTTCAACACCCATGGTCATTGGCTTTTTTATGGCTGTGGCAGGTGCAATCTGGCTGAGTCTGGCCGGTAAACCCGAACCTGCGGCGCCAAATCCCATATTAGGTAATTTTTTGGAATTTCTGGCCATGGTTTGCGCTACAGGTTATATTATTTGCGCAAAGCGGCTGACCGGCAATTTAGGCTACCCGCCATTTATGATCACTGCTGTCCAGGCCATGATTGGCTTTGTTTTCTATCTTCCGCTGTTATGTCTTCCGGGTATCGATATCAGCTTTCATTTCAAATTCGAATTTTTATGGGCAATACTCTATCTCGGCGCTTTTATCACTATCGGCGCATACGGGTTTTATAATTATGGTGTCAGTAAGGTTCCGGCCAGTCATGCCGCTGTTTTTATCAACCTGATTCCGGTATTCAGTGTTATTTTCGCCCGTATTTTTCTGGGCGAGAAATTCAACATCCATCAATATTCAGCCGCTGCCATCATCTTGTTAGGTATTTTTATAAGCCAGCACCGGAAAAAACAAAAAACAGCCGTTAAATCGAGCAAACACTCAATCTATATTACTTCGGCCGGTCAGAAAATTGACCCATAGAGCCTGTTTGGGAATTATTAAATCGACTGCAAAAGCGCGAGAACGGTCCAAAATGACGCAAATTTTCGACAAATAGACCGGCTATTCATCTCAAATTTGAGACATTTTAGCCTCGCCCTCGCACTTTTTCGCTAAATTTTCTATTTAGAAGGGGACCAGCCGATATGAATCGGCAATCCGGCATCAGTCCAGGAAACGGATTCGGTAACCTGCATTGACGTGATACGCCCCGGATAGCCACGGTATCCATTATAGGCGTCAGTGTAAGAGCTGCCCTGAAAACCTCCGTAACCGTTTTTGCCGCCCGGATCATCGATTTCATAAATAGCGTCAAACAAAGATGTATTAAAACCACGGGCATCAGAACGAAAACCACTGCGGCACATTAAAATCAATACGTCATAATCATCGCTCAGAGATTCTATTTTTACGGAAAAATCTGGATTAGCGAAAATACTGGATATTTCTTCATTCCAGATATGTGTCGGGATGTGAATAGAAATATCTGTGGTTACGATTTTTTCGATATCATTCATACACAATGTTATATCTTCAAAACCGCCTGCTGAATTAATTTTGAAATTTATATTAGAATCCGGCTTCATTATGACCTTGCCGTTGTAAGGGTAAAATTTATTGCCCGAAGCGGTTAAAATGCTTTCAACCTTACCGCAGGCCCCGGCCCAATAATACTCGGCACTTGTACGAACATCGATCAGAGCTGCACGGGCATTTTCGCCCGTATTCGGGTCAACTTGGTTGACTACGGCGTCAAAAGCCTGATTAGCCGTAATCGGGATGTTTACAACTTTTCCATCAGCTATTGCGCTTAAAATAAAAACAAGAGAAAACAAAAAAGACAAAACCGCCACGCCAAAAGATTTTTTTCTCATTTTAAATTTCCTTTTAGTATAAGGGCCGCCGAAAAAATTAATAGCCAGGTTATAAACAAATTGTACAAAGATAGAACGTTGGAAAGTACAATTGATAACGGGAGGCGCAATTTAGGATTTTGCAAATTGTCCATACTCATAATTCTTTACCTGAGAATAGTGTTGACGCGCAAGCGCAATTTCAATAAAGCTATTAATTCGACTTGATTCTGCCGCACGATTTTTTAAAAAATGAAAAACAGCATTCGAAGCGTCAGGGACAAGCCTGAAATTGTATAAATTATATTCGAAATATCAGCAAAATTGTACCTAAATTTTGCATTATCAGGATCAATTCAGCCCCAACTTCTTTTATTTGCTCCATAAAAAAATAACCATTTAATTCTGGATTTGTGGCCTGGTTATAACTTCGGTCATTTTGATCTTCAAAGACGAAAAAAAACCGCGCAACCTTTTGATTGACGCTTTTGATTGACGCGTACTGGCTTTGTTATAATGGAGGTTTGAAATGAAAAAAATTATGTGGTTGATGCAAGCAATGCTGTGGATGACAGGGATCACAAACGGTTTTGCAAATATTGACAACCTGACGAACATGAGTGCGGAGTGGATGCGAACTTCAAACCGGAATGCGGCCACGGATGCAGCCGATATCGTGGTTTATAATCCGGCGGGCCTCGTAGATCTCGAAACCGGTTTTCACATCAATTTTTCCAATCAAACTCTTTTCAGGCAGCCCCGGCATCAATTTGATGATCCATTGGGAAGTGGTACAATGGATTATTCCCAGGACGTTCCCGACTTGTTTCTGCCAAATCTTTACACATCATTTAATCGTGACGACTGGTCTGTTTTCGCGGGGATATACATTCCCGGCGGAGGGGCTGTGGCTGATTATCCCAACGGTTCTTACACAACCGGCTTGATAGGAGCCGGTCTCATCGGCCCCGGCGGTCCGTACATGGGGGTTTACACAGCACTTGCCAATGAAAAACTTCGGGCTGCAAGCCTGTATCTTACAAAAACCATAGGCGCCGCATATCGATTAAACAAATATTTCTCATTAGCCCTGGCTGTCCGCCATATCGATGTAAAAAATGAGTGTGAAGGAGAACTTACCCTTGCCGGGGGAACATCGGGGCAGCCAAATACGGATTTGAAGGTGAATGTAGAACAAAAAGGCAGTGGTTTTGGCGGTGTTTTCGGGGTGCAAGTAAAACCGGTGGAAAAGCTCAATATTGCTTTTCACTACGAAACCAAGGTGGGCATAGATCTTAAAGCTGATCTGGCTGATGACGATAATCTGAGTGAAGCTATTGGACTGTTTGACAACGGCGCACGCAGCCCAAGGGATTTTCCGGCCATGGCGGGCATTGGAGCCGCTTATAAAATTACTCCTGAAATTACTGCTGAAGTAAATTTTAACTGGTGGTTTCAAAAACGGGCTAATTGGGGTGAAAATGATTCGGGTGAAGATATTTCCGATATGGCCGGAGACGCCTGGAGCGCCGGCGCCGCTATAGCTTATCAGCATACCAAAAAGCTGTTGTTAAGCGGCGGTTTTGTTTTTACCAAGTTCAAGTGGAAAGATATTAATGCCTACTACGAAGCAAATTTAGGGGCTTTTGAGACACTTTACTCGGACAACTGGAACTTGTCTGCCGGGTTTGCTTATGAAGTATTCACAGGTTCCAAATTTAATTTTGGCATTGGCTGGACTATTTGGCAAGACGAAACAATTCAAACGGCTATAGGCAGCGTGGAAACCGAAAATAACACCTGGACGGCGGCCCTTGGAATGGATGTTTCTTTTTAAGCCACTGATACAGCGGCAAAACTTTCCGGGTTATGGGATCATGGAAAAATAGCGATCAGGAGATGGCAGCGGTAATTGCCGGAAATCGCCTTAAGGCGATTGGCGGAAAAGAATATACCATATTGGGCAGAATTTTTTTTCGTCTTCAAGGCATGCCAAAGTTTGCATACTTAACGTATTTGGGCTTTGGCATAACACAGAAGACGGAAAAAAAGACATGCAAGATGGTATATTATTTAACAGAAATCGCCTAAGTTTTATTGTTGGAAATTTTTTTGTTTTTTAAGCTTGTTAAAGTGTCCAGGTGATAAGGCCCGCGAACATCGCCAAAAATCAGGCTTTGAAGAACTTCGCTGGAATATTTGATTTTTGCTTCTCCCATATCAGTTAATTTGTAACCGGATTTGTCTTTTTTAACAACTGCCGCAAAATATCTGTTGCTTGTTGTTTGATCGCGGTTTTTGCTGAGAAAAGTTTTAAAATTTTCCCTGATTTTTGAAGGTTTTCCCTGAAATTTTTTTAATAAATCTAAATTCATTTTTTTTATTTCTTTCAGGAACATTTCTTCATCCTTCGGTGTTAATGCGATTAACGTTGATTTTACTTTATTGCGTATTTTGGCTATATCGATAGCTTTTTCTCCAATGTCGGCAAGATTGGAATTTTTAATATCAGAAATTCTGAAAATATGATTATTCTTAAAATCTTTTCCAAAGGCATTATCAAACGCCAGATGGCCAACTGCCTGCTTGTATACCTCTTTGGGGGAGGTAAGCTTATTACCGCTACTGTTTTTGTTGATATTTAATTGGTAAATATCATCCAATCCGGTTTTGCTGAAAACCAAATTAGTGCTGCTATTTTTATCACTATCAATGTTATTGTTGCTTTCGTTATCAGGCGAACAGTAACCATGCCAACTGCCGCTTTCACTTTCACTATCGCTAAAATTTGCTTGGTAAGCTTCATTGTTGGTTTTTGCCGAAGTAATAAATGACAGGCGTAAAACAGGTGGTGAAGCAAAACTATCATTATGAACCACATGGGCCATTGGCTGAACCGTTGGGGCAGATTGTAAATTGCTCACAGGTGGTCCCGTTTGCTGGTCTGAATGGATATCAATGTGGCCTAATTGTTTTATACTTTGATTTGCAGGGATATTTTGTGGTTTCATTTTATTTATGATTTACTGCTAATTTTCGAAATTTTACCGTTTTTCCTTTCTTTTTCAAGAAATGCAATGACACACGATGGTCTGAACTTGCAATACAGATTCGGGTCAACGCACCTGATACACTGATCGCAGAAGCGGATTTTGTGTTTTTGACATTGATAACAAGTTGAATTTGAACCGCAGTGCTTGCAGTTTATCATTTTGAAAACCTTTTTGGTGTTCACGATTTTTCAGCTAAAATTACCGGCAAATTATTGCCGGGATGAATCGCTTTATCACTTTTTTAACAGCAATACGTCAATAAATCATTTTTGTTTTTTTACCCCGCGGGCATGGTCAATGCGCTCTAATTTTTAAGTTTGCGCACGGAATTTGGCGAATTTTGAGGACCAAAATCCCTCCTGCAATCCTATCACGCTATTATCATGTTAAAAATACCATGTTAAAAAAATTTTGCCCTTGCCGCAACGATTCGTGCAATTAAGGCCATTGGATTTAACCGCACGAAAATTCGACCTTGCAACTAAGTTGCCTCCTGCTATCCAATCTTCCAATTATGTTGCCATTAAATTTGCTTAATTTGTCCTGTATTTAGGGTAACTCTTTGAAATAATAAGATTGGCATGAATAATGCTTGTTAATAGGTTTGTTGGCTTTTATACTTAATAGAAAGATCAGAGTAGCCGCTGTTGCGAATGACGCATTGCTAATATTTAAAATTGAGGAGATTGGAAGATGTACCGTGCAAGTTCAGCACCACCACCACCACCAACAGGAGCAGGACCACCAGTACGATTAGGAGACGAAAAAATAGAATTTTCAAAATCAGAGGGAGCTATACCAACAGACTACCGTCCTAAAAATAATATGGCAGGGATGTCGAATGTGTCATCGTTGCCCAGTGATTCCAATCCTCCACCGAAGGCAAAAAACAAATCCGCACAGGTACTGGGTCCAGGTGAGGTTCATTTAAAAAAGATGGCCCACATAATAGAGCTTGACATGACGGACAAAAGCTCAATTCAAGAGGTATTAAAAGAGTACTTGGTTAAACATCCCGATTTAATTGACGGAAAAAATCCGCCAGCTAACTTAACCTTAAAATTGAAAAATTTGAAGGATGCAAAGGAAGAAATTGATATCGGAGAACAAATCACACTAGAAAATGATGTAAAATATACTGTATCCGAAATGTCAATAATTGATAAAGAGGGTAAACCATGCGATATAAAATTTAATCCTAATGCCACCTGGACAGTCAAAAAAGATGATAAAGAAGAATTGGTCAAAAAATTTCCTAAAATTCATAAATTAATCAAAAATTCTCAAACATCAAACATAACATACTACAGATCCGGTAGAATTGAAGATGATAAAAAAACTATAGCGGAATCGGAACTGCCTAAATGGAAAAAATTCACAAATAAATTTAAAAGCAAATCTCCTGAAACCTCTCCCGATGAAAATGGTTCTGAGAAAGTAGAAGATTCGCAAGACCCAGCAACAGACAACAAAAACAACACAGCAGCAACAGGCAACACATCAGGAACAGCAGCAACAGGCAACACATCCGTAACACCAGGCAACATACCCGTAACAACCACCGTACCCGGCCCAACGAACAAAGGCAATCCGACGCAAAAAGTACAGAACCCAACAGAAGTCAAAAATAACAATGGCAAAAAAGGCGCAAACAATTCGCAGAATTCAAGCAAGACAGCCGCAACAGGCCAAACGGGCACAGGCAATCCGCCGCAAGAAGTACAGGATCCAACAGCCAAAAAAGAAGGGGATTATGATCATGAAAAAACATACGAACAAAATCCAAAAGTGGAAGAAATTTTGGGACTTGGTCCTTATAATCTAAAAAAATGAGAATGAGGATGATTGATACGGATACTTATCATAATGTTATTGTAATAGGCGATGATATCAAAGACCCGCAATAAACAGGTCAAATTCGATCCTTAAAACCGGAAGCGGAAAGATTAAGATATTCGCTCTTTAGCTGAAGTTCCTTTTGACAATCATGAGGATTAAGAGTGCCAAATGCAACCTGCAATTGTAAGGTGAGAATATTTGGTGTGAAATACTAAAATTAATTTCGAATGAAGCAGCGTTGGACCTGTAATCTTAAAAGACGATAAAAGACCCAGCGTAAATGCCCAACCAAGCCGTATTAATATATTACCGGGGTCTTAGGCGATTTTTGTTAAAGAATATACCATCTCGTATGTCTTTTTTCCCGTCTTCTGCGTTATGCCAAAGCCCGAATACGTTAAGTATGCAAACTTTGGCACGCCTTGAATACGAAAAAAAATCCTGCTCAATCTGGTATATTCTTTTCCGCCAATCGCCATAAAAGCCTGTTAAAAAATGCTGTTCGGGTGAGAAATGGAAGATATAGCACACCACCGGACCGTCAGGGTCAGTGGAGGAAGGCAAATTGATGCTACTTCATTATATTAACGGACTTTTGCTTTAAACGCCGCCGTCCGGTAATCTGCACCATAAATTCTCCCGGCTCAACACCAATTCCAGTTCCGTGCAACAATTAAAACTAAAAAACTATTTCAACAACATTAAGATTTCAGATTTAATATCCGGCAATTGATTGCCCCCGAGTATCGCCATTTCGTTGAAATCATAAATTCTGAGATATACCGGATTTGAATCGAATCCGGCCACTACGGGTTGCTGTCTTTTGCCGTCAAACTATAAAAAAAAGATGGAACGAGGCAAATTACTAAACAATATTAGTTATTAAATCAAGTATTTTTTAAAATGGCCCTGGAATTTACACTTGACCGGGCATGTACAAGCTCCGCCAGCCTTGAGCCGGTGCGCCAAACCGATTGACCTGGGCCTGGCATGAAAACGGGTTGCCAACTACAGGCAAGCCTGTTAAGCAGAATGCGGTCGTGTTAGCCTGGAAGTTATTTGCATGTTGGAGGTATTGACGCATGTTGGAGGTATTGGCGTTTGAACAGGAGCGAATTTGCTGGTCCGAAGCCTGGAAGGCTGTCCGGCGCGTCCACGCTTTTATGAAATAATTAACGGAAAAATATAAGCAAAAAATTCTAAGTAATCGGTTTAAAAGAAAATTTAAATACAAGGTTTTAGCAATATGACTTCTGATAGTTCTGACAGTTGTGTCCGGCCTCGTGCTTTAGGGCTTTGCTCCGGCGGTTTGGACAGTATCCTTTCCGCGCTTGTTCTTCGGGAACAAAACATTCATGTGGAATGGATCACTTTTGAAACCCCGTTTTTTGATGCCGAAAAGGCCATTAAGGCAGCCAAGCAAAACAAGATTGAATTACATATCCGGGATATAACACCTGAGTATTTGGAAATGCTTAAAGCGCCGCCCGCCGGATATGGTAAAAACATGAATCCGTGCATGGATTGCCATGCCCTGATGTTTCGCAAGGCAGGAGAATTTATGCAGGACCACGGCTTTGATTTTCTATTCAGTGGTGAAGTGATGGGCCAGCGCCCCATGTCCCAAAACGGTAATTCATTGCGCTATGTTGCCAAGCATTCAGGGTTTGCTGATAAAATCCTTCGCCCGCTAAGCGCCGGAAAGCTGCCGGAGACAGCCATGGAGCAATCCGGTATGGTTGACCGGCAAAGGCTGCTGAAATTAAGTGGGCGTTCACGTAAACCACAAATTATGCTGGCTGCTCAATACGGTGTTAAAGATTACCCCTCACCTGCCGGCGGATGCCTCTTGACGGATAAAAATTATTCAACGCGGCTCAGAGACCTTTTGGACCACGAATCACAACAGCGCATAAATGAATTGCACCTGCTAAAGCACGGCCGTCATATGCGATTGGACCCTCAGACCAAAATAATCATCGGCCGCACAAAACAAGACAATGAACATATGAGCCGGTATTTTGATCCGCAAACCGATATGGCGCTTAAAGTGCAAAATCATCCCGGCCCCATGGTGATCATGCCCGGCGGCGGCTCAAAGGAGATGCTTTTTTTAGCGGCATCGATCTGCGCCGGTTATTGCAAAGTATCTGAAACCTCCACTGTGTGTGTGAAAATTTCAGGGCCTGAAAAAGATGAAAGCATCTCGGTGCTGCCTGTTTTGCCCAAAGAAGCTAAACGTTTTATGATTTCGTGACTGCTCCGCGCAACTGGCCGCAAGCGGCCATAATATCCTGGCCCTTGCTGTATCTGACGATACTGGTGAAATGTTTTTTGATCAGGAAAGCTTGAAATTCCTGGATACGCTCTTCGGCAGGCCGTTTAAAATCGCTGCCTTCATATTCGTTGAAGGGGATCAGGTTGATTTTCGCGTTTACGCAACTGAGCAAGTTTACAAGCCGCGAAGCGTGTTGCATGGAATCATTTACATCTTTCATCAATATATACTCGAAGGTAATCTTGCGCCGCGCGGGCAGGGGAAACCGGCGGCAGGCGTCCAGAAGCGCCGAAATGGGATATTTACGGTTAATGGGCATCAAGCGGGTGCGGGTTTGATCATCCACTGCGTTGAGTGAAACAGCCAGATTCACTTTCACCGCTTGTCCCAGCTCCGGGATGCGGGGGGCCAGCCCGGCGGTTGAAACGGTTATGCGCCGGCTGGAGATCTTCATGCCCCAGTTTGCATTGGTAATTACGGATAGTGCGGATATAAGCTGGCGCAGATTGGCCAGGGGTTCACCCATACCCATAAAAACCAGGTTGGTCAGCAAACCGGGCGCATCCATTTGTTTGCGCACTTCCCAGATTTGTCCGATTATTTCAGCGGCTGTCAGGTTTCGTATGAACCCGCTTTTGGCGGTAAGGCAAAATTTGCAGCCTTGTGCGCAGCCCACCTGGCTTGAAAGACACAGGGTGAAATGATCCTGTTCGGGTATCAAGACGCTTTCAATGGTTTGCCCATCCGCCAGTTCAAATAAAAACTTTCGGGAGCCGTCAGTGGATGTGAGCACCTTGGCTGTCTTCAAACGGCCTATGGTAAAGGACTGGTCTAATAATTGGCGGACATCTTTACGCAAATCCGTCATTTGGGAAAAGCTGTCCGAAAGACGCAAATAGATCCATTTGAGAATCTGATCTGTCCGGAAAGGCCGGATGCCCATATCATCGAGCCACTGCATGAGCTCATCCCGGCTAAACGATTTGATATCTTTTTTTGATGTTGTTGCATCCATAGTTATATTATATTCTAAAAATCTTGGTTCTTGGAGCTATTGGCTTGCTCCCTCTATAAAATGATGCTATAGCACGGCCGGTTTTAAATTCAGGCAGATAGCCCACCGGCTCTGCTTTGCCTGTTTTGCTTGACTTATCATTCAATCCAATTTATTTTCAAGGATTTCTTAGCAAGATGGCTTAAAAAACGAGTGAATTGATTATGTTTGACAATCTAAGCGAAAAACTGGATTCGGCCTTTAAGCGCCTGAAAGGCCACGGCAAACTGACGGAAAAAAACATTTCCGATGGTCTGCGGGAGGTGCGCATGGCCCTTCTGGAGGCCGATGTTCATTTCAAGGTCGTTAAAAAGTTTATTGCCGGCATAAAAGAGCGCTCCTTAGGCCAGGAGGTAATGGCCAGCCTTACGCCCGGTCAGCAGGTCGTTAAAATCGTAAAGGATGAGCTCACGAACCTGATGGGGGGCGCACACGAAGAGCTCAACGTTTCCGGAACTCATCCAGTGGCCCTGATGATGGTTGGGCTTCAAGGGTCCGGTAAAACGACAACTAGCGGCAAATTATCCGTATTCCTGCGTAAAAAAGGACGTAAACCCTACCTGGTTCCCGCTGATGTTTACAGACCGGCTGCTATTGACCAATTGCAAAAAATCGGCAGTCAAATCGGCGTGCCGGTATTTGATTCCACCCCTGACATGAACCCGGTGGACATCTGTATCAAAGCCCGTGTCGAGGCGCAAAAACAAGGCTGTGACACAGTGCTGATCGATACCGCCGGACGTTTACATATTGATCAAGAGTTGATGGGGGAACTGCAAAGCATCAAACAAGCCGTAAATCCCTCCGACATCCTTTTGGTTGCTGACGCCATGACCGGCCAGGATGCCGTAAACATAGCCAAAGCCTTCAACGATGCCGTGGATATCGGCGGTGTCGTGCTGACCAAGATGGATGGTGACGCCCGTGGCGGTGCGGCTTTATCCATCAAAGCGATCACCCAAAAGCCAATCAAGTTTGTGGGCGTTGGGGAAAAACCTGAAGATTTTGAGACGTTTCACCCGGATCGGATGGCCTCACGCATTCTCGGTATGGGTGATGTGCTCACCATGATTGAAAAAGCCCAGGCTGTGGTAGATGAGAAAGATGCCGCCGAGATTGAAAAAAAAATGCGCAAAAACCAATTTACCTTGGAAGATTTCCGCAACCAGTTGCGGCAAGTGCGCAAAATGGGCTCTTTAACCGATCTTTTGGGCATGCTCCCCGGTGCAGGCAAAATCAAGCAGTTGAAAAATTTTGAAGTAGACGAAAATGAACTGGTTCGTATCGAGGCGATTATCAATTCGATGACTCCCCAGGAACGACGCCAACATGCGATTATTAGCGGCAGCCGAAGACGCCGGATTTCAAAAGGCAGCGGCACAACAGTTCAAGACGTTAACCGGCTATTGAAAAATTATACCCAAGTTATGAAAATGATGAAAAAATTGAACAAAGGGGGTATGCGCGGCCTGGGTCGCGGCATGCTGCCGTTTTAAAAAAAACCGGCCCGAAACAAACAGGAGCGTAGCGTGAAGATTTTAAACCTCATGCGGCGCCCCTGAAAAAATTTAATTTACGGCCGGCAAAGGAGAAGAAGTTAATGGCAATAAAAATCAGATTGGCCAGACATGGTGCGAAAAAGCGGCCATTCTACCGAATCGTTGTAGCGGACTCTGAATGCCCACGTGATGGCAGATTTCTTGAAAAAATAGGAACTTACGACCCATTGCATGACCCGGCGCAAATCAGCCTGGAAAAAGAACGGATTCAATACTGGCTTGAAAAAGGCGCAATTCCTACGGTAACGGTTAAAAATATCCTGAAACATGAAGGTGTCTTAGCCCAACCGGTGTCTTAGTCGCTTGGCTACACCTTTACTTGGGCCTCACATAAGGGATGGAGATTGCATCACATGAGATATCCTCGTTCCTAAAGGGGAAGCTATGAAAGATCTGATCAAATTCATCGCACAGGCTTTAGTGGATTTACCTGACGAGGTTTCAGTTACAGAAGTTGCGGGGAATCAGACATCTGTACTGGAGCTCAAGGTAGCCAAAGAGGACCTGGGCAAAATTATCGGCCGGCAAGGACGAACGGCGCGATCGATTCGTACGCTTTTGAGTGCGGCTTCCGCCAAAGTCAAAAAACGAACCGTCCTTGAAATTATAGAATAATTATTGTGAAATGCCCGAGTTGATCCAAATCGGGAAGGTCATCGGTGCGCATGGCATACGGGGAGCGGTAAAAGTATACAACTATGCCGAATCCCTGGAATGCTTTGCACCGGGCCCTGAAATAATGTTCATCGATAATGACGGCAACACCCTTTATTTTAGTATTATCAAGGCCCAGCCATATAAAAATGTAATTCGCCTGACGCTAAAGGGTATTTCGACCCGTAACCAGGCCGAAGAGCTGATTGGATACGGTTTATTTATATCTAAATCCGATTTGCCGGAACTTGAAGAAGACACCCATTATTGGGCCGATCTTATTGGAATGACGATCTTTGACACAAACGGCGCTGATCTTGGCAAAGTAAGCAACATCATCCCAACAGGGGCGAATGATGTTTTGGTGGTTAAAACGCCGGAGCACTGTCCTGAGCAAGAAATTTTGGTACCGTTTATTGCATCGGTGGTTCTTAAAATCGATTATCAAAAGTCTTGCATACGGGTACAGTTGCCTGAAGGCTTGGTTGATCTATGAATTTCATCGTTTTGACTATTTTTCCCGAGCTTTTCAAGGCTTTCTGGGAAAACGGCATCATGCGGCGGGCCATTGAAAATAAAACCATTCGGGCTCAAGCCCTGAATATTCGCGACCATGCCAAAGGCAGGCATCATGTAACCGATGACAGACCCTTTGGCGGAGGCTGCGGCATGGTTTTTAAACCAGAGCCCCTGGCAGGCGCCGTAAAGCAAGCAAAGCAGACAAGCCCTTGTGCCCCGGTGATCGTGCTTTCACCCCAGGGACGGCCCTTTGACCAGGACACCGCCATGGCCCTTGCGGCCGAAGACGATTTAATTCTGGTATGCGGACGGTATGAGGGAATTGACGAACGTTTTTGTGAACAGTTTGCCGATATCGAAATTTCCATCGGCGATTATGTGCTCACCGGCGGCGAGTTGCCCGCCATGGTTGTCATGGATTCTGTAACCCGGCTGATTCCGGGAACATTGGGCAACGAAGACTCAGCCGCTCAAGATTCTTTTTCAGAATCGCGGCTGGATCACGCGCATTATACACGGCCTGCTCTGTTTGAAGAACGTACCGTGCCCGGCGTGCTAATGTCGGGACACCATGAGATGATCGCCCAATGGAGAATGGCCGATTCTCTGATGCGCACGTTGGTAAAACGGCCCGACCTTCTTGCCGGATCGAGCCTGAGTGACAAAGAAATTCAATTGTTAGATAAATGGCGTTTTGAAATTGAAAGAATCATTAAACAGCAACGTCTTCGTGGGACTAATCCATCATCCGGTGGTTGATAAAAACGGACAAGCCGTTTCAGCCGCCGTGACAGCTCTGGATCTGCACGACATTGCCAGGGCTGGCAAAACATTTGGTATCAGCGGTTTTTATGTGATTACGCCGCTGACGGATCAACAGGATCTGGTTCAACGCATTTTAGAACACTGGGATACAGGGGCGGGCGCCAAATACAACCCGGATCGCCGGGCTGCTCTGTCATTGATCCGGCTTGAGCCGTCATTGAAAAAAACCATTGCGGATGTGACCCAAAAATACGGGCAGGCCCCACTGACGGTTGTGACCAGTGCCCGGATGTCAACCAAAAATCTGAGCTATACTGAACTCAGAGAGTTTTGTGCCGGTGATAAACCTGTATTATTGCTCTTTGGGACAGCTTGGGGGCTGGCTCCCGAAATCATTGAGCAGGCCGATCATCGTTTAAGCCCTATACAAGGCGACAGTGAATATAATCATCTGGCTGTCCGGTCCGCGGCATCGATTATCCTGGACCGGATTCTGAGCCCCTGCCGGATATAACCCGGATATGATAAAAAATTTAAACTTACAAAATTACAAAATTACAATATATGATAGTTAAGAAGGGAGCAGCAGAACCATGCAAGTTATAAATCAATTGGAAAGAGAGCAGATACGCCTTGATATGCCCGATTTCTCACCGGGTGATACTGTAAAAGTGCATGTTAAAATCAAAGAAGGCGACAAGGAGCGAATTCAGATTTTTCAGGGTGTGGTTATCTCAAAACGAAAAGGGGGCGTCAACGCGACCTTTACTGTGCGAAAAGTGTCTTATGGTGTAGGCGTTGAGCGTATTTTCCCGACCCATAGCCCAATCATTGACCGGGTTGAGATTATAACCAGGGGACGCGTACGCCGGGCCAAGATCTACTACTTGCGCAAATTACGCGGTAAAGCGGCCCGTATCCGTGAAAAACGTTTTAACTAAGCATAAATACCATGGCGGACCTATGGGCGTTTGAAAAATCGCTGACTGACCAGGGTTACTCTACTGTTGCAGGTGTTGATGAGGCCGGCCGCGGGCCATTGGCCGGCCCTGTTATATCTGCTGCCGTGGTTCTGCCTCCGGATTTTGACAGCCACGGGATTACGGATTCCAAAAAGCTGACCCAACGGCAAAGGCAAACCCTTTTTCAGCGCATTTATGAACAGGCCCGCTGTATTGGTATTGGTATTGTTGATGCACTGGAAATTGATCGCATCAATATTTTGCAAGCTTCACTGCTCTCTATGGTTATAGCCGTTTCAAACCTGTCTCCGCGGCCCGACTACCTGATCATTGACGGTAAATTTAAAATTGCGTCCCGGATACCTCAACAAGCGCTCATCAAAGGCGACTCACGCGCGGTTAGCATTGCCGCGGCATCTATTGTAGCCAAAGTCACCAGAGACAGCCTTATGCTGCGATACCATGAAGATTTTCCTGAATTCGGATTCGAGCGGCACAAAGGTTATCCGACCAAAGCTCATAAATCCGCCCTTTCAATTTACGGTCCATGCCTGATCCACCGCCGCAGTTTTAAAGGCGTACGGGAATACCTGCCCCCGGGCAAAATGATGATACCGGAACCGGAATCCGAATGCCATGACCAATGAAATCCATCAATTCGGCCAGAGCAGCGAGGATTTGGCGGCCTGCCTGTTAAAAAAAAACGGGTACGCCATCATCGAACGCAATTACCGTACAAAGGCAGGTGAAATCGACATCATCGCCAGGCACAAGGACACCATTGTTTTCGTGGAGGTCAAGGCCCGCCGCAGCAATGCATACGGCAGTCCGAAATACGCCATTACGGCCGCAAAAAAAAGAAAACTCACGTTATCCGCTCTATACTATTTAAAACATCAACGCAAAACCAAGGCCAAGGCCCGCTTTGACGTTGTTTCACTGGTAACATCCGGCGGCCATGTAGAAAGTGAGCTTATTACAAATGCTTTCGATGCCGTCTACCCCTGAACCAGCCATAAAAGACCAGGAGCAAGGATGCCTGTTTGTGGTTGCCACTCCCATCGGCAACTTGGAAGACATTACCCTGCGGGCCCTGAAAATCCTTACACAAGCCGACCTGATAGCAGCCGAAGATACACGCCGTACCCGGCGGTTGCTGACCGCCCATAACATTTCCAATCAACTCATCTCTTACCATGAACACAATGAAGCGCAACGCACCCCGGAACTTATCCAGCGCATCAGGCAAGGCGATCATATTGCACTGGTCTCCGATGCCGGAACCCCATCAGTATCCGATCCAGGGTACCGGCTGGTGCATCAAGCCAGGAAACAGGGGCTTTGCGTAGTGCCCATTCCGGGAGTTTCAGCCGCTGTCACCGCTTTATCTGCTTCGGGGATGGCCACGGATCAATTCACCTTTGTAGGCTTTCCGCAACGCAAAAAAAACAAGCGGATTCAACAGCTCAAAGAACTGTCCGCTTACCAGGGCACCTTGATTTTCTACCAGTCCCCGCGGCGTTTAATCGAATTTATGGATGAATTGCGATCCATATTTGGCGACCGCCCGGCAGTGGTATGCCGGGAAATGACGAAAACATATGAAGAGTTTGTCCAAGACAGTCTATCGGCATTGATTGAGCAATTTTGCCAACGCGTATCGCTAAAGGGCGAATGCACCCTTCTCGTTGGGCCTGAAACTTATCAAACAGGTCCGGATCAACAAGAGCTGGAAAAGATTCTGGAGCAAAAGCTGGCCGAAACGGATCTTCCCATTGGTCAAATTGCCAAGCAAATCGCTTTAGAATATGGGCTGAAACGCAACACTATTTATGATATGCTAATAAAGATTAAAAAAGCACAGTAACTTAGGAATGCGAATGGATTGGAACGTCAGCGATTGAATTCACCAGCACCCCGCATACATCCGGTTGTTATTAAGGTCCCGGAGGATCAGCAAAAACTCACCGGCCGCCAAAAGGTGAGCAATTTACGAAAATTGGCCCGGTGTGCGCTTGCCTATTCCGCCCAATACGCCGGTTTAGAGCTTGGCGAATTAAAAAAGGATGAATCCGGCGCCCCTGAACCCATCAACGGCATATTCTGGTCATTAACCCACAAAAATACCTATGTTGCCGCCATTGCCCATATAGCCCCTGTGGGCATCGACATAGAAGCCCGGAAAAACTTTTCACAAGGCCTTTATAAGCGCTTGGCTCGCCCCGAAGAATGGTTTTTGGCTCCCTTGGTGGATGACAGCATGTTTATGCGTTACTGGACTGCAAAGGAAGCTGTTTTAAAAGCCGCGGGTGTGGGATTGACCGGTCTTTCCCATTGTTTGATTTCTGAAATAACAGATGATCTCCGCATGAAGGTGGCTTATAAAAAAACCACCTGGCGCGTGGAGCAACATTGGGTTGATAACAATCATATAGTATCCCTGACTTCAGACAAGCATGCCATCCAGTGGCATCTGAATCCAACGCTGCGCTCATAGAGCCTGTTTGGCAATTATTAAATCGGTTTTCCGCTAAATTTTCTATTTCCCAAACAAGCTCTTACTAATTTGAATTAATGCAAAAGACAAACATTCCTAAACTTGATGACAAATAGAAAGGACTTCGCATGCACATTACTTTTCATGGAGCAGTCAGGCAAGTGACCGGTTCAATGCATCTGATCAGCGCCGGCAAAAACCACATTCTGCTGGATTGCGGTATGCACCAGGGCCGGCGCAAAGAGGCGGCTGAAAAAAACCGGGTTATGCCTTTTGACCCGGCCATTGTCACCAATGTGATTCTTTCACACGCTCATATCGATCACTCCGGCCGCTTGCCTTTGCTGGCAAAAAATGGATTTAACGGCCGGATCATCTGCACCCGGGCCACGGCCGACGCTTGCGCTTACCTGCTGGCGGACTCGGCCCATATCCAGGAGCAGGACGCCTCATACCTTAACTATAAAACCGTTCGCGGCGCACTATCCAAACCTAACCGCATCAAAGGCAAAAACATCAGCAAGCGCAAATATGAAGACCTTAAAAAAATGTTAAAAAAAAACAACTATCATCTCAATGAAAAGGTCATCGGGGAATTGATCAAACTCTACAATTTATCTGGTGTAGAGCCGCTTTATACAGCACAGGATGCGCAACAGACCCTGAACCGGATAGATGGCATCCCCTATCGCCATACCACCACCATCGGTCAGAATCTGAGCGTAACTTTCTATGAGGCCGGACATATCCTGGGCTCGGCTATAAGCATGATCCGCCATACGGCCAATGGAAAGACCAAGAACGTTGTTTATACAGGCGACCTGGGCAGATTCGACAAACCCATCCTTCGGGACCCGGCCCGGAATTTTGAAGAACCGGATAAAAATGTCGATCTTTTGATCATGGAGAGCACTTATGGCGACCGCGAACACGAGCCCGTAGTGGACCTTAAACCCAGGCTTAAAAAAGTATTGAATGAAACCTTTGATCGTGGCGGCTGTTTATTGATACCCGCATTTGCCTACGGCCGCACCCAGGAACTGCTCTATGTCATCCATGAACTTTACGATGAAGGCGCGGTCAAACGCGTACCGGTTTGGGTGGATAGCCCATTAGCTACGAATATCACCAAGGTTTTTGCAGAACATCCTGAAGTCTATGACCGTGAAACCCACGATACTTTCCTCAGAAACGGTAAAAACCCATTTGATTTCAAACAGGTAAATTTCACCAAATCCGTAGAAGACTCTATGGCCCTGATGCGTGAAACACGTCCCCACATTGTTATATCCGCTTCGGGAATGTGTGAGGCCGGACGCATCCTTCATCATTTGCGCTATAAAATCCACAACCCTAAAAACACGATCTTAATCGCCGGATTCATGGCCCAACATACCCTTGGACGCCGCATTCTTGATCGGGGTCAAGCGTATGCTGGAAACGGATATTCCGGAAATCCGCCGGTGGTAAAAATACTTAATAAAGAATACCCCCTCAAGGCGAAAGTGGTAAAAATTGGCGGATTTTCCGCCCATGCGGATAAAAATGAAATGCTGGAATTTCTCAAAAATTCGGGCCTGAAAATCAAAAAAATCGCAGTGGTGCATGGAGAAGAAGAGCAAAGCACTGCTTTTGCCGGACTTTTGCGCGATAATGGTTATGACGCAAGCGTGCCCATGTTAGGGCAGACCTGGATTGTTTGAAGCTTTAGCGTTGTGATCGCTAAAGCACCGTTTGCCGATGTGCGGCAAATTTTGAGCCGCACATCACCTTTACAGATGCAGTGTCTGTTTTAATGATGCTAAAATCAGAATCAAACCCGCTTCAATTACTCATTTTTTATAAATAAATTAAATCTTTTCGCCTTCTTCTTCTTCTTTCAATGAAGCCATACGCGCGCTGGCCATATCACGTACGACCTCGGAATCGTCGTTTTCGTAAATCTGCTCTAAAAGATCGACATCTTTGAGCTTGGCGACAGACTTTGCGCGAACTGAGGGACTAGAATTTTGCCACCTGGGAACAAATAAATCCTGGAATTTCATGATAGACCTCCTTCCCAGTTATTGTTTCCCGGGTTGAACTTCCCGGATTTAAAATACTATAAAATCAGATGCAACAAAATCAGGGAGTTGAACGGCAGTTTGGTATATTCAAGATAAAGCACACGATGCATTCATTAATAAACAATAAACACCAAGTATCGAATACAACAAAACAATAAGGGTAAGCGATAGTATATAACTTGAGTATTGAAGCCAAAATAATTGGGCCTTTGGTGAATACCTTAATCGCACCAGATCCCAATACGTTTCATATAAATAATGATAGTCAACGATATATAGAATGTCAATGTATCGGTTCGCAAAGCAAATTTAATTCCTGAATGCAAAAAAATGGGCTTGGTTATCGCATCGGCCTGTATAACCTCTGATGGCCAATCATGCATCCGCGCACGGGCTCATGCCTGATCTTCAGGATTGTGATCCTGCCTGCAATCCTAAGGCGATTGGCGGAAAAGAATATACCAGATTGAGCAGGATTTTTTTTCGTATTCAAGGCGTGCCAAAGTTTGCATACTTAACGTATTCGGGCTTTG
>JAAERL010000214.1 GCA_024230435.1 Desulfobacteraceae bacterium | reverse complement strand
GTGATTGTTTTGTGGGCAAGCGAAAAAAAGAAAGTGAGATCGGTGGTGGATGGAGGAGCAAAAAAGTTGATTGGCTGGGGGGGCCGACGAAGGTCAGGCTTTAGATAAGGTTAGCTCTCCGATATCCCGGGTTAAAAACTAAAAACGTACCTACTCCTATTTTTACATGAGGGTTAACTCTCTCGAAGCGTGATGTGACAGGCCTACAAAGAATCCAAAAGAACGCGAATGCAGTATTGCGAATGTGCTAATATGATTTATGATACCGCATAGACCTGACGATTTTTTGATGTTGAGTACCGTGAATGTGAAGAGGTTCTCAATTTTTTACTCTATTGAGAAACAACCCGACGCAAACGTGTTGCCTTGTGCGCTGCGTCAGAACAAAACATTACACACGATACAAAATAACTATCCACACAAAAATCCGCATTACCAAAAAATTCGAGAATTCTAGAAAGAGATTCTATTGTATCTATTGTTCACTCCTGAACATAAAAGAAGTACGGTTTGTGATAGAAAAATGCCACCTGTGCCGACACCTGAAATGGCCGACGATGCGTACAAAGGGCCAAGCAACAGCCAGATGCTGCAGCCATCGATGTTGTTACCCGACGACAAG
>JAAERL010000213.1 GCA_024230435.1 Desulfobacteraceae bacterium | reverse complement strand
TATCACCACTGTCTGCAGGTAAAACACAGCAACCACCATCGAAAAATCACCATCGAGAATGGAACTGCCATCTAGCAGCAGGTAGGTAGTCGGAATCTTCAGCGTGTATTTCGGTCAGAGTCGCTCAAATGAGCAGCTCCGCAAACGCTCCGTACACGTTGATCCTCCTTTTCTACTATGGTGTTACATCGGAACAGTATTCTGTGCAGAGCCTTGAAAAATAGAATCCATCTTCATCACAAGAGCAGCACGGATGTGATGAGGAACAGCCGAGATGATAGGACGATAGAGGAGAGGACGCCATCCATTACAGAAAAGAAAGTAGTCAAACAGGGTTAAGCCATGTATTCTATAGCTTGCGCCTTTGAGCTGCCGCCCTTTCGTCCTGAACTTTGTCCACTATCCATCACCCCAGAAATCTTGAATGTCAATAATTCCTCTGA
The DNA here is from genome assembly GCA_024230435.1 of Desulfobacteraceae bacterium. Lineage (GTDB taxonomy): Bacteria > Desulfobacterota > Desulfobacteria > Desulfobacterales > Desulfosarcinaceae > UBA2230. Next base: position 529 of record JAAERL010000213.1, on the reverse strand, counting down.
GAACCTCATCTTTGCCACAGTTATCAACAACACCTGGCAGCCCAATGATAAATTGACGCTGATAATTAATTACAAAACGCTGATACCATAGGAGGAGATCGGGATAAGAGTAGTTGGCCTTTGTGCCGAATTATTTCCGGAAAAAATGTAAGAAACAACATTTTTTGTGTAGAGCAGATAAAATAATAGACACTGAATATTTACCTGAATTTTTTTCTCGCAAGGAGGCGGTGTGATGATAGGATCAGTGATGATATGGTAGTATTTTCGCGGATGAAGTTGGAGGGCATGGGGCTGTAGGGGGAACCGGCCACCATGGTGTTGTAGTTATTTGTGTGGCGGTGGCTGCGGCGTGCTTGAATTTGAAAATTGGGCCGTTGCCTTTTTGATTTTCTTCATCCCTTTCTACCAGCTTCGGGGTTAACCCTACCTGGGGTTAACCCGCGAACGTGGTGCGTTCGCGAACGAAAAAAAACCACCTCAGAGAGTGGCGGGAGCCAAAAAAACTTTTACTAACGGTTATTTTGGC
>JAAERL010000212.1 GCA_024230435.1 Desulfobacteraceae bacterium | reverse complement strand
TGCTCCGCACAAAGTTCAATGCCACAAACAAAAACGGTAACCCAAGAAGGTTGGTTGACCTTCCCGGATTGCCGTTGTTTATGTTTTCGTTAGGCTTTTTGTCGGCTTGATGGACCTTTAAGCCGACCTACGAAGCTTCTATGAGGATATAAGGTCGATAATCTCTATGCATTTTTTATAACTTAGTTCACCTTCAAGTTCAGGGTTAGCCAATTGATAGATAATCTCTGATAATTCATCAGAGCAATCTGGATCAAAATCAAGATCTTCTCGACATTCAATTAGATTTGCCCAATCCTCAACTTCACGTTTGGTTAATTCTCCTTTTAAAAAACGCGTAAGCACAGCTTTTATATGTAATCGAGTTGCTATAACAGTTGGACCTTCATAATCCCAAACCAAATTACTTACATTATTTTTTAACTCATCCAATGGTTTGGAAAACTCTAATAAATTATTCAAAATTTTTATTCGATTATTCATTTTTTTAACCTACTTATGGAGTAAAAGTTGTTCCGTTAATCTTGTCTTTAACATGCACTATGTTTCCCAAAGGATCATATGTCGTTTTAGTATATTGAGTGGTCTTTCCGGCGACGTCTATTTGCTTTTCATAGACCGCTTTTGATCCCGGAACTTTTCCCGGAGACGTTGCTTGAACAGATAGTGCATCATTAGGCAAACTATGAGTTTTAGTGTTGTTTTTTGAATTTGCAGGAATTTTCTTATTGAAACGCTTTATGTTTTTGAGTTGAGCTGGGTTTGGAGTTACTGTTCTCTTTGGGACTGCCTTCGCTACATTCTTTAGGCCTTTCTTTAGAGCCTGCTTTCCAAAAACTAAAACACCTAATTTCGCAACACTATATTCTGGTTGCGCTAACATAGCGAATGTATCAACCATCTCCATCAGGCCAAAGGCATCTTCGATTTCAGGATTACTCCACGGTCCAGAGTATGATATTCCAGAAGTGTGATCGACATAGGGTTCATCATCGCTATAACCAAAACCCTCACTATCAACCTCAGTGCCATCTTCCTTACACTGACCACTGAAATCTTCGCTATCCGATGTGCCATTTTCATCACTACACTGCCCGAAACCTTCATCGGTGCTCTGACCCAAATGCCCACTAGGATC
>JAAERL010000211.1 GCA_024230435.1 Desulfobacteraceae bacterium | reverse complement strand
TTTTTTTATCTTTTAATGAATGGATTAGATTACCGGCCTGATGTAATGTTGGATTTTCGCTTCACGTAATCCAGCATATTTAGACCAAATAAATGGATTTTATATAAAAGTCACTATAGAATCGAGACTTGAGAAAGTGTTAATGCCGGATTGCGTGTTTCGCTGAATCCAACCTGCAATCCGAAGTGAGATCATTTGGTGTGCAATCCGAAATGAGACTGCTCCCGGCAATTTATTACCGGGAATTCTCACTGGATAATCTTAAAATAGCCTGATTACCCAAAGGCTTGCATAGACCTGAATCAGTGCCTATGTGTTACATTTCTGGAATATTCGTAGTGTCTGTTGCACAGATACGAATCCTATGACCATCAGGATCAAGAGCAACAAAAGTATATCCGAAATCGAGCCATGCTGGTTCTAACGCGATTAGAATATTCATCTTTTTCCATTCTTTATAGATTGAATCCACTTCTTTTTTCTTCATATCCTCATTTCCTAAGCATAATTCGAATCCTCCAAATGATTGCTGAGGTTTAGGATCAATATGATGTTTGCATTGAAGCCCCAGCATAAACGAATCCTTCAATTGGAATAAAGAAAATCCATCAAATTTCTGAACTGGCTTTGATCCAATTATTTTTTCATAAAATTTTGTGCTTAGGCCAACGTCATCGCAATATAAAATTATGCTATTAAGTTGAATCATGAATACTGTCCTTTGAATTGGTATTGAATGTTAGGTGAAATTCTTGCAAAATCCTTGTAAGAGCATATTTGTCTGGCATTTAATCAAAAATATTCTTGTAAAAATCTGAAGTACAAAACCAACGGCGTCCAAAATTCACTGTTAAAAAAACATCGTAAATGAACTTCAGGGCCGCCACAGCCTCCATCCAAAATCGGAGACGTTCGTCAGATTATAATCCGCAAAAAAACTCGATTTAGTAATTCATAACAGCTATATAGCGAGAAAACTTATTGATAAGTTTTCCTGACTCCTTTGTCCATTTCAAACTATCATTTTAGGTGATTTCTAAAAATAATATCCCATAGTATATAGCATTGTATTTCAAGCTATTGGTGACTGCTCCCGGCAATAAATTGCCGGGAATTCTCACTGGATAATCTTAAAATGTTGTTTTGGTTGGAATATTTATTCTTAGAAATCACCATGAATGTTTATCTCGTTGCTATAAAACTATTATTTTATTCTGTGACCGCTGAACCGAATTGGATTTTACCCCATCCGTCCGGATTGTTTGCAGTGCCGCCATCAGCATTGGACCACTGGGTTTGAACTGTTTCACCTGAACCATCCGAATCATTCATGGATAAATCAAAACCCCAAATATCACCAATATTTGGACTACCGGCGCCCCATTGAGCCCAGGCAATTGCAATTTCCACTGAATAGCCATTATCGGAGCTGCTATCGTTTGCAGTGCCGGAGAGCAAAGCACAAGACTCAATTGGAATATCCCAGCTCAGATTTATTGCATTGATATCTAATTGGGTATTAAGAATTGAGACCATAAATTTATAGTCATTTAAGTTCATCGAATCACCCAAATCATTTTGAGTGTCGAAGAAAAGCTCAATGGAATCATCATTCCACAATGCCCCATCTTTACTTGTCTGCAGGGCGTGAAGATAGCTATCAGATACATCTGCCGCAATATAAAGGTAGTTGTCATCCCACATTAATTTATAGTAGCCTTTAGTTCCATTGGCGTTTGTCAATACAATTGCAGGGGCAAGAGCGTATTCGTCAAAATTTCCGTCAATTACAGGGGTGATAGGACTTTTTGCAACAGAATAAGTATCGGAAATATTGGATGGGGCCTCTGCGTACACACCATCTAATGTCTTCCAAAAACCACCGTTTTGTTCCCAGGTAACGCTTTGACCAAAATCATTCGCTATACGATCTTCCATTGGCCATGGCCAAAGAGGTTCGTCTGTGAGTTCTCCATCTTCATATTGATAAATAACATTGGCGCCAATATCTGATCCGTTTTCACCTGCCCCTTTTAACGGTGAGTCTGAAGGGATGAAAAAATTTGCCCCCATGCCGTATTTATCGTAGTTAAAACCAGGATCTTTTTGCATATCGGTGGTATCAAGAGTAGCCCCGTCTATTCCATTATTCCAAAAATTACAATAAGCCTGTCCAGCGTTTGAATCGTCCATACCCTGTTCATTGTCCATAAAAATATTATTCTCGATCCGGCCCCCCTCATAAATGCTCTTTATTGCCAAATTGTTTCCCGCAAAAGTGCAATTTAAAATAGATTCCTCGTCAGATGCGACCACAACTCCTCTTCCTTTGCTGCTCCAACAAGGATAGAGGTCACAACTGCCTGGGGTAGGCAATAAAGGGTGGTCGAAAAAAACACTGTCTTTATAAGTCACGTTTTCATAACCTTGGTAAGGCGCACGACTGGCCAGCAAACCTCCTTTTCCAACACCGCCATGAAAGTTGTCAAAGAAAAGACAACCACGAATGTTAATATCTCTGGGTACAAAACGATCCGCGTTGTGGGCTCCATATGTAACGAAAAGGCCGTAGTACGCAACCACACCCTCAGTGACTGGTTGCGCATTGTGCCCGATACAGTTTTCCATCGTTACACCACGGCTTCCATAAATACTAAATGCGCAACGGGGACCTTGATGCACAGAATGTCCAATCCATTTGGCATAGCACCTGCGTGCAGTAATATTTTCTGAACCGTAAAATAAAATAACGTACCTTCCATATCCTGTTGCGGCGCAATCTTCCATAAGAACATTATCAGAAGCAGTAATCTGCCAAATATGTTGATTATCGTCTTGCATTTGTGTTCCGTAGGCTGTGACTCTACGGAATGTTATATTGGAGCAATAATATGTTCCAATTACAGCAGCCCTTTTTTTTACAACCAATCCCTCCACAACAATATTATCACAAGATACAAAACCAAACCCCAATACAACAGCTTGTCCATCCTTTTTTGCGCGAATCGTAAGGGGCGAACCATTGAAAACTCTATCTCTAATTTCAAAATATTCATACTCTCCAGATTCAAGAACAAGTGTATCGCCCGGACCAGCATCGTTAATGGCCGCAGACAGGCCGCCAGGCGATACCTGAACTGTTGCTGCGGATACAACTTGAGTCAGTAAAACAGTTACCAGAAAGCAAAGGCAAACCAATTTTATGGCGCCAGCGGCGATGCCCCCTGGTAAAGTGTCCTGTGTTAGATTTTGTCTTTTCATAATAAAGCCTTTTCAGTTAATAGATAATTTTTCACTTCTGTGACTGCTCCCGGCAATTTATTGCCGGGAGCAGTCACATTTTCTTTATCAAGCCAAACTTGTAAATGCCTACCGGTTAGCCCGGAATAAATCTCTTTAACCTTTTTTAGATCTTCGCTTGCATATGATAAAAAAACTTTTTCGCTATCTCGTTTACCCATTATTATACCTTTCGAAGGTTAGATATTTTCCATATCTAAACAACTTTAAGCTTCATGAGTGTATGGAGCATTGCATTAGTTCTTTTGTGAATTTTTTATAAAACTCGAAAAATATAAGCAATTATGATCAATTGCGCAAGCTACATTTTTGGTTCGGAAAAAAGCGCGAACTGATTTCAGCGGAAATAAAACGAAATCTGAGGGAAGAAATTTAGAAAACTACGTTTGGATAACCAAATCCTATGGGAATTTTCACTTCTTAGATCAATTACGGCCGTGATTGACGAATTACGGTCATCGGGGCGCCGCGTTTCTAAATCAAAAGTCGCAGCGCGTGTTGGGTTGTCTCGTGAGCAAATTAGCCGGCGGAACTCATTTCTTTTTACCAAAAAACCGTGATATATAGGGTCAAAAAGAGAGGCTATTTCCGGCAGGGCATACATCACGGTTTTTATCAAAGCTAACCGCAAAAAAGGAAAAAAATATGAGAGGAAAAGGATCATGGATCATAGTGAGTTGATACGGCATATAGCAAAAGCGCTGGTTGATAATGCTCGCAATGTCTCGGTCAAACAGATATCAGGAATTCATACCACAGTTTTCGAACTCAAAGTTGCCAAAGAGGATGTTGGAAAAATCATCGGCAAACAGGGGCGCACAGCGGATGCCATACGCCATCTATTGCACTCGGCAGCTACAAAAAGCAGGGATAACGTGTTGCTTGAGATTATCGATTGACGATTGACGATTGGGTAGGGTGGCCCCGGGCCGCGCCGGGGCTTATACTTTAATTTTGTTTTTGTTCCAAAATGCTATTACAAAAATTATTAAGAACATCCATGACTATAAGGAATTCATTTGCCTCATATGATCTCGTTTTTCCTTCAAATGAATATCTATGGTTGACGAAACTTTCTGCATGTTTTTCAAAGAATTCAGAAATTTTAATCGGCTTTGAGACATTATAGCAGCGCGTCTTAATTTCTGTTTGAAATTCGGATGGAATTTTTTTAAATAGTCCTTTTAAAGAATGTCCATGTTCGGCTTTTGAAAAAACTTTTTCGTATATAAAAACTTTTTCATGTGTAGTGTTTTTCCGGTCATCAAAATATAAACAAGACAACATGCTTTTTAGGTACAACTCTATTGAAAGAGCTGAATTCACAATAAATGGATCACCATAATATTTTAGTTTTTTTTTATGATTTTCATGTAAAATTTTTGCTGCAATGTGAAAAGCCTGAGCCCTATAAAAAACTTCAGGGTTAACTTTTTGTTCTATTTTTAACATAAAAGTCCGGCCTCGATTGTTCATTAGATTTAGTTCCAAAATACGTTTTCTCATATTGTTATTAGGGTCAACTTTTTTCCACCAATGTTTGACCCCATCTAATCGATAATCTCAAGCAACACGTTATCCCTGCTTTTTGTGGCTGCCGAATGCAAAAGATGGCGTATTGCATCTGCTGTGCGCCCCTGTTTGCCTATGATTTTCCCAACATCCTTTTGGCAACTTTAAGCTCCAAAACCGTTGTCTGAACTCCTGAGATCTGTTTGACCGAGACATTGCGAGCATTATCAACCAGCGCTTTTGCTATATGGCGTATCAACTGACTATGATCCATGATTCCCTTCCTCTCATATTTTTTTCTTTTTGCGGTTAGCTTTGAGAAAAACCGTGATCGTGATGTATGCCCTGCCGGAAAAACCTTATTTAATAGCAAATTTGGAAAAAAATTTCATCCCAAAAAAAACCATTTTTTTTGGTAGTATTTTGATTCCGCACAATGTAAACACAAGGCGCTCTATAATTGGTTGAATACATCGGAAAGGCCCTCCATGTTGACACTTTTATTATTCTGAAATAATTGCTTAAACTTTATTTTCGAGCAAAACATTTTAAATTTTTGGCCAAAAAAAACTTGCAATAGAAAACATTGGCTAGAAAAATTAGTCTATTGAAAGTTATATTCTTCAAATGGCAGAAAGTACAAATAGAGTTGACCCGTTACAGTCTTCTAACCTAAACTAATAGATTAAAATAGCGTATTTTTCGAGCTATAACCAAAAGTTGTGTTTAGGGAGTTAGGTGGTGTATCCACCGGTTGATTGTTTGCGAAGCAATTAACCGGACCAAAAAACAGGAAAGGATACACACACCATGAGGAGCTATAACCAAAAGTTGTGTTTAGGGAGTTAGGTGGTGTATCCACCGGTTGATTGTTTGCGAAGCAATTAACCGGACCAAAAAACAGGAAAGGATACACACACCATGAGCAACGATAACGTAATCGATCTGAAA
>JAAERL010000210.1 GCA_024230435.1 Desulfobacteraceae bacterium | reverse complement strand
TTTTTTTATCTTTTAATGAATGGATTAGATTACCGGCCTGATGTAATGTTGGATTTTCGCTTCACGTAATCCAGCATATTTAGACCAAATAAATGGATTTTATATAAAAGTCACTATAGAATCGAGACTTGAGAAAGTGTTTTCATACCGGGTCAAAAGTGTTAAGGCGATTTGTGTTAAAGAATATACCATCTTGTATGTCTTTTTTCCCGTCTTGTGCGGTATGCCAAAGGTGCGAATACGTTAAGTATGCAAACTGATCAGCAAAACTTTGGCGCGCCTTGAATACCAAAAAAAATTGAAGCTCAATCTGGTATATTCTTTTCCGCCAATCGCCTTAAAACAAAATAAGCAGGACTTCAAGAGGCGCAATCGGCTTAAATTGAAAGGCGTTGATCTTGACACAATCGCACATCAAGTGTCACAAGTGCTCAACATGCCGATAGATCAGGTTTGGTCAAAAGGAAAATACCGGCATATTGTCGCAGCAAGAAGCTTGCTCTGCTATTGGGCGGTTCGGCAACTCGGAATGAGCGCAACATCTTTAGCGCCAAAGTTTGATGTGTCCGCCACTGCGATAAGCAAATCTGTTCTTCGGGGTGAGGCGATGGCGCGAGAAAACGGATTTAAGTTATAAACTGATTAAGTTTAAATGTTGGGAACGTCTTCTGAATACGCCTTAAATGTTGGGAACGTCCCCCGAATACTTTTCAAAATTTGATTCCAATAACTCAGACACTTTTTGTGCCTTTTGTTTCTCACCGATTCGCGGGGAGTCCTCTGCGGCAAAGCCGGAGGACTGCCCCTTTGCAATCGATTATTTGGTCAATTTTTTAGTGTTTTGATTAGGGTGACGGGTAGATCATGTATTGGTAGTTATACGAATCCCAGTCTCTGAAAATGTCAGGTGTTGCAGCCACGATAAAGTAAATCTCATCGCCTGATTCGGCTGAAAAGGTCATTGTTGACGCTTCACCAGGCTCGGCCACCTTGAGTGTATGATATGTCCTTGTCCCGGTTTCAGGGGTGTATATAACAATGCGCGCCTGA
>JAAERL010000209.1 GCA_024230435.1 Desulfobacteraceae bacterium | reverse complement strand
GTGGCTTGGTACAACACCTTCTGCGAAAGAACGGGAAGGAGAATTGAATGCAAACCTATTAAACACCAACTAAATTTGTTAAGCCTAAACCAAACAATCAACTAAACCAAATATCTCTCAATCTTGAATAAATAACACTTCACAAACTAACACTTAACAAACTAACACTTAACCTAGAAATATTAGAAATGTAATATCAGTGAGCGAAGAGGGCAACAACTTCTAAGAAAAAAAAGAGGAAGCAAAGCTGATCCTTGAAACTGAACTAATAAAATACAATACGACCTAACCAGAAAAACAACATTCACCATATCATGATTATCGTCGTCACTAAAGAAAATGCAATGATAGCAACTTAGTAGCGATGCTATAAAAATTGAATGGCAAGGACAAAACGAAACGTCCGTAAAGGTAATGTTGCAAATTCACAAATAACCTGATAAAGTTCAATTTAAGCTCGCAGGTGGCAAAAAATAAACGAAATCGTATCTATCCTCTACTATAAGCTCATTGTTACTTCTCAGACGGATAGCATGCGTAGAAGCGATGCTACAGCTTCGTAGCTGATGTGCTGACCTGATGAAGTTCAATTTGGGATCGCCCGCAGCGCCACATTCCATCATATTGTATCAATCGTCGTCAGTGTGATAGGCACGAGCCGCTTGTAGTGGCCCATTATACTCGGTGGCGATACTATAC
>JAAERL010000208.1 GCA_024230435.1 Desulfobacteraceae bacterium | reverse complement strand
CGATGCCGGATGGGACGATGCCGGATGGGACGATGCCGGATGGGACGATGCCGGATGGGACGATGCCGGATGGGACAGGTTCCTGCTGTTTTTTCAATATATGGCTCAAGCTTTGGGTAAACATGTTATTGGTGTTCCTGCGCACTATACATCTCAAGAATGCTCTATGTGGCATAAAATCGTAAAAAAGTCTCTTTCGATAAGAACTCATTGCTGCCCTTTTTGCACCTTTGCTGCAAATCGTGATCATAACGCAGCGAGAAATGTTTTGCGTAAAGGGCTTGGATACGTTAACGGTGCAAGGAGTTCAGATGCCCGGCAATTTATTGCCTGGAGCAGTCACATCAAAATTTAGCTAAAAGCGAAGGAAAAAATAATGCCTTCTGGATACAATTTGTTGAGGCTCGCAATCATCAAAACCACATCCTGTATTTGATCATTGGAGCCAAGTGCATAACAAGATTAATTAAAAAGTGTCTGCACCATTGACTATTATAGTTAATAATATAGGAGAATTTCACATGTACCCCGTATCAACTATCGACGAATTTTCAGTTAACGAATCACAGGAAACACCAATTTTTTCCTATCAGTCAAGAAATACCCAACCCCAGTATATATTGGAGCACACGGAACACGATCTGAACAGTTTTAAGGAGTATGCAACCCGCTACAATGTTGATGGATTGTGCGCATCGCTGTGTTTTAAAATGATTAATGAGTCCGCCAATGGGTTGAAAACCACATTATTTACTGATGCCCAGCTTAATGATATTGCTAAAAAGCAAAAAAAATATAGTGATAAAGTCAAAGAATTGGGTACTCAGCGATATGATATCGATAATTTTGCGAAAGATGATTACAGTCTCAATCTAACGAGCGTGGCCTTACCTGAAAGAGGGAACCGTTGGAGTGGTTGTTGTGAGCATTCCCTTTTTCATAATTTAGGTGCAAAATTGGAACAACTGGAAGAAGGAAGTTATTATTTGACGATTCTTAGCCCTACAAAGGGGATAGGGCATGGAATCGCAATTTTCAAAACACCAAATGGCATCAGCTATTATAATCAGGACCAAGGCCTGACCCAGGAAACAGAGGCCGCCAATATCGAGTCATGGTTGCAATCCTTTACCGATAATGCACAGATTGATATGGATGGGGGCCTCACAGGTGCTGGTTATAATACTTGGGAACTGTTCAAGACGGAAGATAACGGGTGTTGCGTGATTTTGTAATTCGTTTACCAAAAATTAGAAAGCCTGGCCCTCTGGGCCAGGTCAGAGCAAACAGGCTCTGCTATATAAATCGATAGAGTGCATAAAGAACCCTTCCCAATTTAGTCCCCCTATTTAGTCCGTAGTTCATCAATTGATAGGTAAATAATTTCAATTTCGTAATTTTTGTTCAGATTTTTCCCTTTAATCTGATTATTGTTTTAAATTTTTAATAAGAAATTAAAAATGTAGCTTAACAATCCAATTGTAGAATGTCCCAATCGTTTTTCCGGCCGGCTCAGGTGATGTTGCAGGTCAGGGGGTTGGTTCAGCAGGCAAAAAATAGTCGGACCCAGTTCCTGAAATTCCGAGGATGCCAACCTCTCCTGGAGGTGCAACTTCCTGCTCGCATGTATCAAGCGCTGGCGTCATTGCTTGATTCTGGCTGGTAATACGGGGCAGCCAGCATTGAAATACTGTTGCGTAGCCGATTGTTTTCTTGGAGCCAATATATCTTTGAATCCCAGTGTCAAGAATTGCATCTTTCAATGGATTATTATATACATTGCAAGAGTTTAAATACATAACTTTGTCTTCAAGATAATTCGAAGAAAGTTCAGAAAAATAAGCATGTGTAATGAATTCGTCTGTAAATTCGAATCCTTGTGAGGAGCCGTGTCCTATATACCCGATAAGAGTAATATTTTTACACGACAACCAGTTCTTGAATGAACTTATAGTTGCCGATTTGTCAATCAACACTTCCGTTTTGTATCCGATGTTCTCAGAATATTCGCCAAGTTCTTTTATTGTTTTCGTGCATTCATAATGCCCTGGGCCACAAGTTTTATAATATACCATTTGAACAGTATCATCCGGGCATTCAGCTTTAGAATCCGGCTGATCCTGGGCCAAATCCTCAGCCTGAATTTTATAATTCTCTTCAATAGTTAAAACTTCATAATCGTATCCAAAATCGATTTTTTCAATTAAAATGCTATGACTATCTTTGAGAATCAAAAAAACAATCAGATAATCTGGTTCTAAAGAATATGTGTGATAAAGGACTTTAACGTTCACTTTATTAAACTCAGAACTTTTATTGTCAAGATCATAAGTATTTATGAGAATGTCATCTATTTTATCTTTATTCAGAGAGACTGCTCCACGGTGATTGCTTGGAAAATAATTGACCGAACTATCGGCAAATATTGTTGAATGAGTAAGGAAAAAAAAGGCAAAAAATATAAGTGCCGCTCTATTCATAAGGAAAATAGCTCGCTTCATTCGTTTGCTCCTTTTTAAATTTGTTTGAGTCACATTTTGATTTTCCTGCTCGATATCAGCCTAAATATGATAAATATAAATACAGCAGCAAAGTTCATGCCGGTTGTTTTTTTCAATATTTCTATTTTTTATATTCCCGAAAAACTTTTGGCTCATGCCGGATTCCGGGGTTTTATTATTTTAAGCGCGATAAATAATTGAATTTGTTAATAATATGGTTCAAGAAAAGAAACTGCGCCTTTGGTTATAAACAAAATAAAATCATTTGGTTATCTTGCATAATGAATTTACAAGACCCTGAAACACAACATGAGCAATTATATTTTGTGAGAGTTTTCGCACCTGTGTTGGAATAAGGCCTTAATTTTAGCCAAGGCAGCATTCCATTCTCGTTTAATTCTGGGAGGGAATTGCCCTTGTTTGCAAGCTGGGCTGATTATGTTTGCAGGCTGTTACACGTAATTACTGCTTTCAGGAATTTGGCTGACACTACTGAAGCCGAATTTAAAATTTCCAAAATCTCACGAAAACATTTGCATTTCCGCCCACGAACGGTCAATTTCCGTGTAAGGGGCCGGTTACCCATCCAAGAGTTCCTATTTCTATTGTCCAATTATTTTTTAATTTTATGTTGGTATAAGCGCCAAAAAAGTTGGCACTATAATCTGTATCGAATTGGTGTAAAAAATTAGCATGACTGGTTATTGCGTTGGCCATCGCTGTTTTAGCAATAGTGGCATATATATTGCTTTGTCACGCCAGTAAATAAAAATTGTCTTAACTATTTTAAAAGGAGCATTTAAACGAAATGCAAACTACAAATCAAGTGTCAAGCCAGGTGCATAATAGTAGTTCTTCACTATTGAACCCAGCAAACAATTTAACTGATGGACCATTGAAAGATGTGACTTCCGCCACAAAAACGCCATCAGGCAAGGCAAGGTGTCTGCAAAATACTAAAAATAGAGCTTTGATGAATAATCTTTCAGACGGCGGATTAATAAATAGTACTTCAAAAAAAAAGTCAACGAAAAACGAGACTGTTCATTCGGCAAAGTCAAATATAAAATTAAATGGTTATGAAAAATTACATTGTAGGAAACCATTTTATCCAAACGGTGACTTTAACCCTAATTCAGTGCTTCCGGTAAATAACGAATTTGAATGTCTTCCTATAAACAAAAAACAGGCCAGGATTTGTAAACATTTAAAACTTGACGAGAAAGGATATCCTCTTGGTGTGGAGGAAAAGGCCTCGGCGAGGCAAGCTGCAAATAAGCAAATTGCAAATAATTTAGACGAGTTAATACAGTTTGTTGACAACGGTAGTGCAAAACCTGCGGAAACGAAATAGATTACCGCTGCAGTAAGGGTTTTGGAATATGCGAATTCATGCGGCCGGACACTGGAAGTACTCACCAAGGCCCGGCCGCTAAACCATCGCACCACCATAGCAAAGAATTCAGCCGGCAATTACGGAAGCGAACATAAGCCAGGCTCCGACACCATAACTTAATTGCGACCTTCGCGGAACAAAGCGGTAAAGACCAGGTGATGGGTTAGTCCCCATGCTAATATAATCTACATTTGCTATTGTGTTGTCATTTTTCCAGGTAAGTGTATGGTCTAATAATCCTTGCGCTCCGAATTCAACAGCTTCTTGTGTAAAATCGCCAAAAAGACCAATCTCAACTCCGCGCGCCATGGCATATAAAATCAAGGCAGTACCCGCAGTTTCATAATAGGTGCCGGATTTGGTTAGCAATGTATGAAAGCGTCCATCTGTACCCTGGTTTTTTCGCAGGGCTTTTTCAAGTACAAGTCCATGGTGTTCAATGGCTTCATATAAATCGTGATCTGCAGGCAAGTAAGCGAGTAGTTCAACGATGGCGGTTAAAGCCCAGCCATTTGCCCGAGCCCAAAATTCATAGTTGCTAAAAGCGGGAACTTGTTCATCTTTAGGATAATCGTTATATGAGTGGGTAAAAAGTCCTGTTTCAGGGTCCTGAAGATTGACGGCAAACTTAAAAATTTGATTGGCAGCTTCATTTATATATTTATCATCATCGCTGATTTGAGACTGAAAAATTAATGTTGGTGTAATATGAAAAAGCGAATCCACCCAAGCATCCGGATAATTCATCAATTTGTATGGAAAACGATCAGCACGGTATCCCAGATGCTTTAACAACTGCTGTTCACCTGTACGCGGCGCAGTCATGATATATTCAACAACTTTTCCGGTAATCGGATAAATCTTGTGATCATCCATGTTCAAACTGATATACAGCCCTGCCATTGCGGGCGTAACATGATCACTCCATAGAATATCTACATTTTCAGACTGATGATATTCCAGGTAACGATTAACAAAATTAAAATAATCCGCTTTGCCGGACCACTTTGCCGTTTGAATCAATCCATATGCTAAAACACCCTCGCCCCAGCTCCAATCCTGATTTTCAGGGTCCCTGTCATCTGTCCAATTATTAGCGATAGCAATAGCAGCCTGTCTTAAATCCGATTGTAATTCAGCAGGCCAGAAAACCTCTAATGCTCCATCATGACCCTCAGAGAAAATCATTGTGTTGCTACTTAAAAGAAAAACAAGTGCAAATAAAAAATTTATAACTGCTGTTTTCACATTTCTCATTTTTTGAGCCTCCTCTTTCTTTTTTTAAATAGACTGCACGTTATAAATAGACTGCACACCGAAGCTCTTATAAAAAACTACAAATGAATATCGTTTTAATATCAGTTGTTATGAAAATAGATTAAAAGGTGTGATAAAGCTGCTAACGTTTGATATTGAACCATCTACATAAAACACAATTCGCAAATGCACGTTTGATGAGGATGTTCAAGCTAATGGACTTGCAAAAGCGCATAATATTTTCAAAAAACTATCGCGTATATCACAAGCGTTCGTTCATGATACATCCAGATTTTAGACTGAAAAAGCAGTTAAAAGTGTGTTATAACCCGTATCAAAATCAAATTATCATAATCGTTGTGGCACATGATACAGTCTGTGGGGATTTTTCTTTTTATGTCCATAGATACCCATAATCTTAAAGACAAAACTATTGTATATCTGGTTATGCTATTAATGGCTATGATTATGTGTTTTTGTGGATTATATATTTTGTTTCCAGTATGTTGTCTATTAAGAATTTTTTCAACGGTGTCCAAAAACGGCCATATTTCCATGATAGAAAAAATTGTGGGCCATTTACGAGGTACTAAAAGAAGATAGACCAAAGGGGTTATTTTTTATGCTGGTTTCGACGGATTTGGGGGGACAGTAAAAAATGCTTCACAAAATCAGATGCTTCATGTATGTGTTGAATTGTCAAAGTCTACGCAAAACATAAAAAAACAGATCTGCTGAATTATTTATCATGAATAAAATTATAACGGTCATCCAAAACAACAAACTGAAAATATTAATTATATTATTACTCAATATATTATTAGCTTTGATTTATATACGCATTTCACCAGCCTGTTATCAATACCATCATGATGACTACTCATCTATTGCAGGATTGCTGTTATTGTCTATATCATTGCCTCTATATTGGGTATGTGGAGTCTTTGTCAGCTTTTTTTTGCCAATTTTTGTTTTGCAAGAAGTTCCATTTTATCTGGAAAATCCTGAAAGTTTTTCGTTTCAGCAAATCCTGGAATTGGTGCTTGGTTTCTTATCTGGTGTTCTGGTTATTGTATTAAGCATTTATTTGCTGCAATATCACAAGAAATTGAATATCCGGTACAAGGACTGGCTATTATTAGTTATCACGATGATAATAAATGTTCTGTCATTAAGACATTTTTGTGCGTCTATGTCAGTTTAATAATAGAGACTGCTCCCGGAAATAAATTGGCGGGAGCAGTCACATAATGAGCTTGGCACTGTCAATGGCCCCTGACGTTGGGGCATCGTCAAAAAAACTAAAATAGAGGTAACACAATGGAAAAAATAGAAATTGCAGCAAATCAATTTTGGATGGATACTACTGTTCACAAGCGGTTTTGGATGTCTTCGCCCCTGATTTCGACCTGAATCCTGATTTGGACAAAAAAATATCAATCGCCCTTGCCGGTGGTTCGGGTAATGGCGCAGAATGCGGCGCGGTAAGTGCAGCCTATCTCGTCATCGGCCTTAAGTATGGGTTTTCCCATCCGGGAGATCCTGAAAAATTCAAACTCTTGCACGATCATATCGATTGCCCGGAATTAATCTGCCTGGAAATTTTTTCTCAAGAAGGGCAACAAGAATTCAAAAAAAATATAAAGGAACACATTGAGTAAACTTTGTGAAAAAATGCCGTAACGGTCCTTGAGAAAATAATGGCTGAATAACCGGATGAAGAACAGATGCGAGGCAATTGACCAATCATGCTTGGCTTGATTGATATAAACATTGAGCAAGGAGGATTAACGATGAGAAAAATTGGTGTAGTCATTTTATTTTTAATTTTTAGTTGTGCAAGCACAAGTGCGTCTATAATTCCGGATATCATAGATTGGGGGCATCGGATAGAGTATCTTGGTGAAGAGTTAAAGGCTATTGATATGCATATTCATACCGGTAAGTGGGATGACATACCAAAAGATATGCAAGGATCAATCAAAAATAATCTTGTTTCACCTTTTGATAAGGCTCCCGAATTATCAGTAAACTGGACACTTTCTCCAGTTTCGATAATGCTGCAACTGAACCAGTCTAATATAAACTATGGTGTGCTGATGGCTGTTTATGCTCCAGACACTGTGGGCCTGACAACAAATGAGTTTGTAAAAAGCCGTATAAAGCTTTTTCCCCGCCTATACGGGATGGCAAGTGTTTCTGTTAAAAACTGGAAGAATGAAAAAGAAAGCTTTCTGCAAAATTTATCAGAGCATTTAGCCATGAATAAATTTATCGGTGTAAAAATGGCCCATCCTCACATGGGCATTGCATTTAATGACAAGCAATACTATGACATTTATGAAGTTGCCCGAAAGCATAATGCGCCAGTATATATTCATACCGGAAATACCCCGGCGCCTAACTCACGAACAGATCCTCCTGCAACGGACCCAGCATACCTGGAAGAAGCAATTGAGTTGTATCAAGACGTTAAATTCATTTTAGGACATACAGGTTATGATTTTCATAATCATGAATTGGGCTATTTTGAACACTGCATCGAGTTGGCTTTGAAATACGATAATGTGTATCTTGAAGCAAGCGCATTGGGCAGTGCAGGTTCAGATCCTGATGGTGTGAATTTTCCTGTGATATTAAGACGAATCAAAGAAAGCGGATTGATATCACGATTAATTTATGGAAGTGATGGACCTCAGTATCCAGGATTTATCAAAGATTATCTTAGCCGAACGTTAATTGCAATGGAAACCGCCGGCTATACCACAACGGAAGCTCAGGCTGTTTTATATGATAATTTTATTAACCTGTATTTCGATGATAAATAGTGAGTAAACGAGCTAATTAAGTGTGTACTATGTCAACTGCCCCTTCTGAATTTATGATTTGGAAGGGGCTTGAATACTTGGCTTAGGGTCTTGGAAGATGCCAATATAGACGTTATTGCCCTTAGACTTGGATTCGTTTTTAAGACGTGTCAATGGGCGCATACTTATTGGTTGCATACATCTGAACGGCGCTTTTATTGCAACTTATATCAGTATGTAATAATTATAAATATTTTATTTTCGGGCTAAATATTCAAAAAAAATTCATCTAAAAAACTTGCAATAGAAAACATTAGAAAACAATGGCTAGAAAATTATTTTCCGCGCCTAATCCTCTCTCTTAGTTTTCCCGAACACTTGAATGTGACTACCTTCCGGGGCGATAACATCAAATCTTCGCCGGTTGCCGGGTTGCGGCCCCGGCGCTTTTTTTTTTGTTTGACGCAAAATTTACCAAAGCCGGATATCAGGACATCATCGCCGTTTTGCATGGTTTGTTTCATGATTTCGATGAGGCTTTCTACGACATCAAAACTCCGTTCTTTATTGAGGCCTGCGGGTTTCATTTCTTCAGCTATGCGTTCTACGATATCAAGTTTTGTAAGTGTACGTGTCATTAATCTATTCCTTTGTTTGTAAGTTTTCAATAAGTCATGGCAGTAAATATTTTTTTAAAATTCAGAACCAATAATATCATTAGTTTACAATTAGAAGACACAAAAAATGCCTTATACTGCCCAGGACTTTTTGAGAACTTACCTTTGTTTTTTATAAAGCGTTAAAAACATAGACAATTTTGATCAAGGGCGCAAGCCTAAAAACACACATTACCATTGCCGTCTGCAATGTCTGATATTATGTTAACTTTATCGGAACTAAATGTTAATTTTTAGTTTTAAGTGACGGCAAAATTACCATCTTGTAATCTGCTAACGATCCTCAAAAATGTGGATCGTGGGCATAATCGCGCCGCAATGTTTTTTACTGATGAGGCACTTGATGTTTTAGACTTTTTAATCACTGATATTGCCGGTAAAGCTAAAAAACTTGGTCAGAAGAATCGATTGAGAACAGTGACTGCTCCCGGCTTAAATTGCCGGGAGCAGTCACAGTAAATATTTATGATGAATCAAAAACGGGCCGCTTAATGCGGCCCTTGTAACTGTGGGTTTAGTCGAACCTGCTTGTGATTATGGAAGTGGAGTTGCAAGAAAAACTTTATAGTCTGAGCCATCATAATTAGTCCAAACCACCTGATTATTATCGTTTATTTGGGGGAGCAAGTCCCAAGCGGCCAGGTTATTAGAAATATTGGTGACAATTTCTCCGTCATAGTAATAGACTTCAGTGTATGAGTCATTATAGTCCATCCAAACCACATGCCCATTAGCGTTTATTTGCGGGACATAGTCATGACGGTCCGGGGTCTTAGAAATATTGATAACAGATGTTCCATCATAGTAATAGATTTCTGGGCCTGAACTATTTTCACCAGCCCAAACCACATATCCGCTGGAATTTATTTGAAGTAACCTGACATCACAGTTCGGGTTGTTCGAAATATTGGTAACAGTTTTTCCGTCATAGTAATAAATTTTATAGTCTGAACCATTATAACCAGCCCAAACTACATGCCCGTTGGCGTTTATTTGTGGACCGTAGTCTCTACTGGCCGGGTCATTAGAAATATTGGTAATAGTTTTTCCATCATAATAATAGATTTCATTGTCTGAGCCATTATCACCTTGCCAAACGATATGTCCATTGGCGTTTATTTGGGGATAGCTGTCACCTCCGTTAGAGTTTTTAGAAATATTGGTAACAGTTTTTCCATCATAATAATAGATTTCATTGTCTGAGCCATTATCACCGTGCCAAACGACATGGCCATTGGCGTTTATTTGGGGATAGTTGTCACCCCCGTTAGAGTTTTTAGAAATATTGGTAACAGTTTTTCCGTCATAATAATAGATTTCATAGTATGAGCCATTATCACCTTGCCAAACGACATGGCCATTTGCGTTTATTTTAGGCAAGCCGTCTCTATAATCCGGGTTACTAGAGATATTAGTTGTAGTTACTCCGTCATAGTAATAAATTTCAGCGTCCGAGTCATTACCCCCAGACCAAACTACATGACCCTTGGCGTTAATTTCGCAATATTCTCCATAAATGTCCGGACTGCTAAAGATAGTAGTTACATCAAAATCTACAGCAAAAGAGTTGGTCGCCATTGCCAAAACCATAAAAGCGCCCAACACAACAGGAAAAAAAAACAGTTTTTTCATCTGAATTCCTTTTCAAAAATATATGTGTGTTAAGTGTATAAAATGGAAGAGATCCCCATAAATGCCCCCCCCCTTCCCATCATCATAACCAGGTATATTAATAGAAAATATGCCTTTAAGTCAATGCTGTTATTCAAAAAATGGATCTATTTATTTTTTTCAGGTAAAAAGTCTAAAATCGGCATGGGACAATGACTATTTGCTATAACTACTTGGTCAGTGATTTTTTTTAAATACGATTGCCCTGAAGAAAATTCAAATACAGGTTGACATAGTAAATATTGTATGTAAATGTACGCAACTACTCCGAGCATATACAAATATGCTACCGTTCCAGATCTTAGATATAAACATCCTATTAACTTACTAAAGGCACAGTGCCGACTGGTCCTGAAAGGGGGAACGAATGAAAAAATTAGGTATTATAACCACATTATTTGTAGCTGCACTAGTGATGGGAATGTCAACTAACGTATTGGCAAATGATTGTTATGACGCTGGTGTAGATTATGCTGCAATGGAAGCAAGTGACTTTTGCGGTGAGGGTTATAAAGCTGATATATTAATACCTGAGGAGTGTATTAAAGCTGCAATATCAGGATGTAAAGATTACTTTCTTGATAACGTAGAAGAGTTATGTCCAGAAAAAATCGAAGATTTCTCTAAGTTTAAAAAGTATTTGCTTGTAGAGCAAACTTGCAAAATTGATTAGCAGATTCTTAGTATAACTATATAAACCCTAATAACTATAGATATTAAGGTTTATATTTTAGCGGACTTTTTCCTTGCGCCTTTAAATCGTTGCTAAGGAATGAACTACCGGCCACCATGTTTCACATGGAGGCCGGTATTTCATCTAAGGGCCCCTGCGATGGAGTTGTCTGCCCAACAACCGGATACTGTAACCTATGCAGTACAGAAGTAGATTCTATATCTATCCTGCTTCAGTGCAATTTCGGACGCAGTTTCCTCTTCCTTAACAATCTAAGCGTCGTGGAAGATACTAAGGCGACTCCAAAGGTAGTAAGTTTTATTATAATTTAGTTGATTTGCTCAAGGCCCTGCTTTGGGCAAATCTGCCTGATACTCAATTAGTTCTAAATTTATAGCCAGACAATTTGCGATTAGGTGCAAATTGTCTGGCATTTTTTTTTCAATCAACTCCCAGCGGAAGAAAATGCTCCTACTTTTAAAGCTTTTTGTAGTTTTTCAACTGGCGTGTAATCCAAGGCGTCTACCCAACCAAGTACTTTAGCGGATTTGGCTGCATCATCAGCAGGCTTAACAGCTTTTAAGGCGCTGACTACAGCAGTAACGACGTTATTCGGTGTTCCGGATACTTTAGCAAGAGGCCATTCAGGATATAGCGGGGTGCTGCATTTAAATGGAAAATTGCTGTGTGATTTTGCATTGAGAATTTTTAACTTATTTATATCGATGGCATTTTCAGTGACCAGCCGTTCGAGTGTGTCGGTACGTACTGTGCCTGCCTCCACTGTACCGTTCATAACCGCATAAACCACATCATCGTGTTTGCCGCCAAATTCAAGTTTTTTGAAATCCACTTCAGGATTGATACCGGCCTCAAGCAACTCCTTGTAGGCCATTTGCCATCCTCCGAATGAAGATTTCGCTACCGCCATAAAGGACTTGCCTTTGAGGTCTCCAATTTGATTCACTTTTTGGTTGTTTGCATTTGTGATGACAACTCCACCAAAGGATTTAAGCGGTTTGCCTTGGCGGGAGTTGATCATTGTGGCAATGGCGGAGGCTCCATATTTGACTTTGGCGGTTACAAACATTGATGAATTTACTAGAAAAAAATCCACTTTTTTGCTTTTTATGGCTTGATTAACTTCAGTAAATTTAAGCGGTACGATTTCAAATGACATTCCATTAATTTTACTGGTAAGATATTCACCGGTTGCTTTCCACATCCGAAGCGCTTTTTCCGGGCCGTTTTTGGCCAGGACTCCGATTTTGTAGGTCTTATCAGCCTGGGCCATGCTTATACTAAACGCCAGGACGACAAATATCGTAGCAAAAAACAACATTTTTTTCATTCTTACCTCCAATCGGAAAATGGTTTTTGCGTATACTCGACAATCAAGTTTTTGCATAACTGATAGAGCGCATGTCAATTAAACAAATAAACTATTGTTTTGTAAAAATAAAATTCAACAAGGTGAAATCATTTGAAATTGGTTCTGTGGTTGCGGGAAATTACTGATCATCGGGTGTATGGTTGCGGAAATTCCTGATCATCGGGTGTATATTTACCAAATATCGCCCGATCACAAAAATACTTTAGATGATTTTTGTGGGTCTTTGTCATGTTTGCTATCCGTTTTTTTGATTTAACTGGTTGCAAGTTTTCTGATTCAAAAAAACGGCAAAAGCCGGTTACGAATCATCAATTTATTAGGAAGTAGTATTTTCTGAGCACTCAATTTAAAATTGAAACGATTCGATTAAAATTGAAACAATCTGACTGACGCGAAAAGTTGGACACAATTAAAGAAATCGGGGACACGTATTAATCAACAAGGATTTTCTCAGATTGGGGGATATCGCTGGTGATATATTACGGTTGGCAAAACTGGCGTAAGTTTATCATGGTATAGACCAGCAGTTTGAAGGTAAAATGCCGGGATTGAATTTTTTCAAAACGAAGCAGTAACCGTTTATACTTATCCTGCCAGGCAAATATCTTTTTTCCACGGTTATGCCAAGGGCATGAGCAGCTTTATCAAACAGTCTTTTCGATGCCACGTTTGGCTTTCTTGCGGTTGCGCTTGTTTTCGGCAATATTTGAAATCATACGCCGGTTGAAAATATGTTTGCGGTTTTTTTTCGAATCAAACACGCACATCAAGATTAAGTATCGTCCCCCCTTTAATTGGAAGCTGGTTTTACGGGCGATTTGAGAAAGATGGCCAAAAGGCTATCGGGCAAATGGATGCAATCATTCCTGTTGGCTGGAGCAATCGTTTATAGTGCAGGGATGTAGCCGTGATTATCCACAATTGCGAGAACTTTTTCATCACGCTGATGTTTGTGCCCTGAATGACCGATCCCGTCATCGCCTTTTTTGGCATCGCTAAGTACGGCAAAATAAATTGCTCAAACTTATTTTCGTTGAGTTGAACCGGAATTTTTGTATTTACTGGCTTTGCGGCAAGCTGTGTCATTGGAGCATTCTCTTTCACAGATTTATTTTTCGAACCGTAAAAATAACATATTTGTAATATTTTCAGAATAATACACTGGATAAATAAACTTGCAGCCAGTTGCTGGAAAATAGCGTTTTAGTTTTTCAACTTGTGTCTTCACACTTGCTATGATATCTTGGAATTCTTCTTCATAATTTGATTAGCAATCTATATCGATACTCCCGCAATGTTTGCCTATTCATTCAAATACGGCACTCATGCAGCATTTTAACATTCCATATCCCATTACTATAAAGAAGCTCTTATCGGGTTATTCCGCGAAAAACAAAATATCAAGCACCATCGTTAATAATTATCAAATCATAAATAATGGAGGAGTATCATGAAATCCAAGTTTATTTCTATTTTTATCTTTGTAATAACTATTTTTCATATTAGTTGTAGTATTGCAATTTTTTCGGAAAAGGTAAAAACTGTTGATCAGAGAATATCGGCCCTAAAAAGCATCAAAATCCCAAATACTAAAATTATTTCAGCAGTTCCGGTCGGGCCTGAAAAAGGGCCGGCGGAATATGCCAGCGTGGTGGCTCGTATCCATCCCGCCATTAATTTTGAAGTAAGAATGCCTCTATCTGAATGGAATGGTAAATTTCATATGGCAGGATGCGGAGGCTTTTGCGGCAGACCTGATCGTATAGTTGACAGCAATAAAAATTTCAACGCAATAAAATATGCCGTGAAGGATAATTATGCAGTCGCTTATACAGATACGGGTCACAGAGGAACTAATATTGATGACGCAAAGTGGGCTTATCATAACCGTCAAGCTGAAATTGACTGGGGGCGCCGTTCTGTACACGAAGTTACAATGGCGGCAAAAAAAATCATTAAAGCCTTTTACGGCAAAGGCCCTTCCTATTCCTATTTTGTCGGATGTTCCACAGGAGGACGTCTAGCAGTTATGGAAGCCTTGAGATACCCGAAGGATTTCAACGGCATTATAAGTGGTGCGCCAGCTCTAAATTATACTGATTTGGTCGGTACTTTCTTTAGTTGGATTGTTCAGGCCAACCGGGATGATAAGGGAAAAATCATACTGAACCATACCAAGCTTGATTTAATCGAAAGTGCAGTCTTAGAGGCCTGTAAAAAAACACCTGGCTTGGTCAATGACAATCTTATTAGTAATCCTGCGAGGTGTAATTTTGATCCCCAAAGTTTGCTCTGTAATGAGAAAAATTTCCGGGAATGCCTAAATGTCTCTCAGGTCGAAGTATTAAAAAAATTTTATAATGGGCCAAAAAATTCGAAAGGTGAACCGTTGTATACAGGCGGCCTTCCAATGGGTTCAGAACCCTTTTGGAGTTTTTGGGTAACCGGAAATGGTGAAGGTAAGTCAGGTTTTATAGAAAAATTAAACATTGATTTTTTAAAATATATGGCTTTCGAAACTGATCCGGACAGCCGCTGGGATCCTTACGCGTTCAATTTCGATACCGATCCTGCAAAACTCAGCTATATGTCGCAAATTTACAATGCGACAGGAACGGATTTAAGTGAGTTTAAAAACAATGGAGGCAAGTTGATCATGTATCATGGATGGGCGGATGCTGTTGTTCCTCCTTCGTATACCATCGACTATTATGCAAAAGTCGTGGAAAAAATGGGTGGGTTT
Organism: Desulfobacteraceae bacterium; assembly: GCA_024230435.1. Lineage (GTDB taxonomy): Bacteria > Desulfobacterota > Desulfobacteria > Desulfobacterales > Desulfosarcinaceae > UBA2230. The sequence continues at coordinate 5,809 of JAAERL010000208.1, read as the reverse complement.
CAAAAGGTGCGAGATTTTTATCGGCTTTTCATGGTTCCGGGGATGGATCATTGCGGTATCTTTTCAGAAGCGTATGATAAAGTAGATTTTTTCTCGGCTTTGGAAAACTGGGTTGAAAAAGGCCAAGCTCCCGATCAGATAATAGCCGGACAAAAAGTCAATGAAGCTCGCACACGTCCGTTGTGCGCTTATCCTAGCATTGCCGCATACACGCAGCCGGAAAAAGATAATGATGCAGCATATTTTGTCTGTAAATAATTTTAACATCTAACTGGTTGCAACTTTTTCGATTTAAAAAAAACAGCAAAAGCCGGTTGCGAATAATCAATTTATTAAAAAGTAGTATTTTCCGAGCACTAAATTTAAAATTGAAACGATCTGACGGGAAAAGTTGGACACAATCAAAGAAATCGGGGACACGTAACCATCAACAAGGATTTTTTCAGATTGGGGGATATCGCTTGTTATATGTTACGGTTGGCGGAACTGGCGTATGTTTATCATGGTAAAGACCAGCAGTTTGAAGGTAAAATGTCGGGATTGAATTTTTTCAAAACCAAGTAGTAACAATTTAAACTTGTTTTTCCAGGCAAAAGTTCTTTCCTGCCACGATTGGCGTTCTTGCACTTGCGCTTGTTTTAAGCAATGTTTGGAATCATACGCCGGTTGAAAATATGTTTCCGGTTCTTTTTCGAATCAAAATACGCGCATCAAGCGCCCCTTTAATTGGAAGCTGGTTTTGCGGGCGATTTGAGAAAAATGGCCAAAGGCTATCGGGCAAATGGATGCAATCATTCCTGTTGGCCGGAGCAATCGTGTATGGCGCAGGGATGTAGCCGTGATTATCCACAATTGCGAGCACTTTTTCACCACGCTGATGTTTGCGCCCTGAATAACCGATTCCGACATCGCCTTTTTTGGCATCGATAAGTACGGCAAGATAAATTGCTCAAACTCATTTTCGTTGAGTTGAACCGGAATCTTTGTATTTATTGGCTATTGCGGCAAGCTGTGTCATCGGCGCATTCTTTTTCACCGGTTCATTTTCCGAACCGTAAAAAACACATATCTGCGATATTTTCCTGATAATACAACGAATAAAAAAAATTTGACGCCAGTTAAGAGTCTGAATTTTGCAAAAAGTAAGCCTGTAGACATCATAGTATACAAAAGAATACCTGGCCATGAGCCCCTGGTTTTAAATTATTGCAATAATTCATTAGGTTATATAAAAGGAGTGGAAAAAGGAGATATTTTTTAAATGGCTTAAAATTTCAGCATCATTGCAACCCGTTGTTATTTTAATGTTTTCGATACTTGGCATTTGTTTTGCTTTTGAAAAAGTTCATAAGTGAAACAACTGAGAAGATTCATTAGCACAGTGTCATAAATTTCTACTATAAAATTTCATAGTCAGAGATGGACAGAATTCCTTTGCTATAATCAGTTTCTGTGCGTTTTAATTTGTATTAGGTATTTAGCGTTTATGCTTATCAACATTAATAACGGGCCGGAGGAGCAAATATATGATACCGGTTGGAGAAAAATCATGACAAAGATACAAAACCAAAAACCTGCATCAAGGAAAGCGCAGAACGTTTTTTCACAGCCTTTAACCATCTTTGGTGTTCCGGTTGACCGTGCCACTATCTTTGTAGATCACAAAAACAGGCACAAACAAAGCATTGAAAAACGGCAACGCAAGCTGATCATCAAAACGGCTTTTATAAAATTTTTCCTGCATCAAGATGAGAGTATCCGCTGCCTGTCCACCGGTTATTCCCCCGTGGGAATTCTTGAACAGGTTTTAACTGGCATTTCGTTTTTATATTTTAAGCGAGCGATTTTTGTCTTTACCAACAGACGCATCCTTCACATTCCAACGCGTTTTAATCGATCCGCACACAGCTCTGTTTCGCAAATCATGTATGAAGATTGTGCGAAAATTCAACTCAAAGGCCGCAATTTAGTAGTTTGCTACAAAAACGGCCAACAAGAGGTATTTCCTTATATTTCCCGTAAGGAAAAAAAGAAAATCAAATCGATTTTGGAAGTTGTGTCATTAACACCAAAAGAAGCCGGAAGTTTGCAGCAGCGTGTACATTTGTGTCCAAGTTGCAGAGCTGCTCTTAAAAACGAAAAGCGCATATGCCCCAATTGCAAATTAACCTTTAAGACCGCAAAACTGGCTACCTTCTGGGCACTGGCATTTCCCGGCGGCGGTTATTTTTACAGCCGGAACCGGTTTTTGGCTTTTTTGGCGGGGCTTTTGGAAATTTTCTTCGGCAGTCTTACCGTGCTGTTTTTAATGGGCGCCAATATTGTGAAAAATATAACACCCGGTGCGGTGGTCTTATTTGCTATTGCTTTTATATTTCTTAAACTGAGCACTATCTTTCACAGTCGTCAGCTCATAGAAAACTTCATGCCTTCAAATAAGGATTTTACATTACGCAAAATATAAAATCGAATTGGCATTTGCATAAAATGTGAATTTTTTTATGAACTACCGGCCACCATGTTTCTCATGGTGGCGGTTCCGCGCTTTCGCTGAAGGCGGCAAGTACGCCATCTCCACACTTCGGACGGTTCTAAGCTCATCCTTGTAAGACATAATTGAAAAAAGCAGGTCTATGCTTGATGCAAGCATAGACCTGTTTAAACCGGACTTTTGTTATACATTTTGCCCTGGTTTTCGGCAGTTCCTGTAGCAGGCCGGTTCACATCGCAGAGCATTAAATCTTCGATGCCGATCAAAGAATACAGCGAAACAATACATGCAGATAAAAAATATAGATTATCCTTGCGCTTTTGAGCGGCTTTGCTGTGCAACCTGATTACATCTGATCTTGCCAGACGGTTCTATGCTCTAAAAAAATGGGCCGCCCGATGTGAGCGGCCCTTTGGGGATGAGAGGGTTAATTGGATGGGGTCAGTCAAGCAGAGGAGAAGGTAATTGCTTTGACAACGTGTTGTGATGTTGAGCAAAGTATTAACACCTCAGCTTAACTTTAACATGACGGCAAAATTACCATTTTGTAATCCGCTCACGATTCTCAAAGATGAGGATCGTTGGAATAATCGAGCCGAAACGTCCTATGCTAATGAGGCACTTGATGTTTTAGACTTATTGATCACTGATATTGCCGGTAAAGCTAAGGGTCGTGGAAGATGCGAATGTACCACTTTTGCTTATCCTTAAATTCGTTTTCGCTATGTTGCGTCAATGTGCGCGGACAATGAGTATGCACCCATTGACGCGCCTTGAAAACGAATACAAATCCGGCGCGATAACGGTATATTGGCATTTTCCAAGACACTAAAAAATATGGTCAGAAGAATCGATTGAGAACACTGACTGATCCCGGCTAACTGGTTGCAAGCTTTCCGATTCAAAAAAAGCCAATCGCCGATTGCGAATTATTAATTTATTAGAAAGTAGCATTTTCTGAGCACTCAATTTAAAATTTAGACGCTCTGACGTGAAACTTTGAACACAATCGTAAGAAATTAGAAACACGTATCCATCAACAAGGAGTTTTTCAAATTTGGGGATATCGCTTGTGATATTTTACGGCTGGCTGAACTGGCGTATGTTTATCATGGTATAGACCAGCAGTTTGAAGGTAAAATGCCGGGATCGAATTTTCTCAAAACCAAGCGGTAACCATTTATTCAGGCAAAAGTCATTTCCTGCCACGATTGGCGTTTTTGCCGTTGCGCTTGTTTTGAGCAATATTTGAAATCATGGGCCGGTTGAAAATATGTTTGCTGTTCTTTATCGAATCGTAAAAAAAACACATTTGCCATATTTTATAGATGATACGCCGGATAAAAAAACTTGTAACCAGTTAAATATCTTGGAGGCTATGCTCATGGGAAAAAACAGAATTTTGATTTTAGGAGGATATGGCGGAGTAGGAAAAGCTCTTTCACGCCTGATTCTAAAGGAGTTTGATTTAGAACTCATTATTGGTGGACGGAGAAAAGACCAAGCAGAAAAATTTGTTAATATTCTAAGTCAAGAATATCCGGATAGTACCATTTTAGCTCAATATGCGGATGTTACAGATGAGAAAAGCTTAGTAGCGGCATTCAAAGGCGTCAAATTAATTATCGTAACTGCCACTACGCCTAAACACACTAAACAGGTTGCACAAGCAGCCATAGCGAGTAAATGTGACTATCTTGATATTTTGGTCCAGCCAGATGTTATTTCCACCCTGCAATCATTAGAGCCGCAAATTGACGCATCAGGCCTTACTTTTATTACTCAGGCAGGATTTCATCCCGGATTACCGGCTGTATTTATTCGCCACGCCGCTAAATTTTTTGATCAATACGATAAATCAGTTATTGCAGTAGCCATTAACGCTCGATTTGAAAAACCAGAATCTACTCATGAAATTCTACATGTAATTTGTGAAGATAGTGCGGAAATATTTGAAAGCGGGCGTTGGAGAAAAGCTGTTTATAAGGATGCCATTAAAATAGACTTTGGCAGAAAATTTGGCATTAAGACTTGTTACGCTTTACAAATGGAAGAAATAAAACCTCTTCCTTGCCTTTTGGGGATAAAAGAGGCCGGAGTCTATGTAGCAGGATTTAATTGGTTCGTTGATTATATTGTATTTCCTATTATCCTTTTATTTAATAAAATTAAAAAGGGATCGGGCCGTAATTTTCTTGGCAAATTGATCTACTGGGGGGTGAATACCTTTTCATCTTCTAATCAGGGCGTTGCATTTATTCTTGAAGCTGAAGGAAAAAAAGATGGCAAGGCTTTAAACGTAAAATTATACGCGGAGCATGAAGATGCTTTATTTTTCACTGCCGCCCCTGTAATTGCTTGTTTAAAACAATTTTTTTCAGGTGATATCAAACCGGGGCTATGTCTGATGGGAAATGCTGTAGACAATGAATCTTTGATATCAGAAATTAAAACATTGGGTGTTAATATTCAAACAGAAATTAAGAATATCCATTAAATAGTTAATAGTAACGAATAAAATTTTACTTAATAAAACCTAAATGATGTGTTATACAAGCTGTCCATGAAGGTATCTGTTGGTAAACTAAAACTATCCAACGAAGGTAAAAATCCTCCTTCAATACAGTTATTGTTGGATATTATCCAGGAACAAACAAAGAAAATCTAAGAACTCAAGAACTCAAGAACGAAATTAACAAACTTAAAAAATATTAACGAAAACCGAAATAAAACCAAGCAATTCTGAAAAAAAGAACAATGGCAAATCGGGAAAAGGCAAAAGACCTGATTTTGAAAAATGGTCAAAAACCGCCGAATTAAAGATTCACGATGAGCAAAAAATCGAGTTTGACCATATTCCAGAAGGTTATCGATTTGCCGAATACAGACAATTTGTAGTTCAAGACATCAAAATAGAACCCAACATACACACGCTATTTGCTAATAATATTGATTTCTACTCTTAAAAAGCATGGGGGTAATTTTGAAGAATTATGTTTTCATTGTAGTTTTTGTTTGTTCATCTTTTATTATAGGTTGTAATAATTCCGGCTCTGATAAGGGTTCAAATAATAACCTTACTCCTGTTGCAAACAATCAGATAATGAGTACCAGCCAGAATTCGGAGATCGCCATTACCCTGGACGGTTCAGATGCAGATGGCGACACTTTATCGTATAGCTATGAGGATCCAACTTACGGAACTTTATCCGGTACGGCGCCGGACCTGACCTATACCCCGAAATCCGGGTATACAGGAAAAGACAGTTTCACCTTTACTGTATCAGATGGCCAGGCTACCAGTGAAACTGCGACCAT
>JAAERL010000207.1 GCA_024230435.1 Desulfobacteraceae bacterium | reverse complement strand
GTATGCTGTCAGCTCTTTGCTGCGATCCTCAAAAGTATAGCACGGTTCCACACATCATTCCCACGAATATCCAATACTTTCCAACATTTCAATCGGTTCCTTAAAAAATTGTGAGCAGGTCTCAATCCTTCTTCGATAAGTATTCTGGTGCGCCTCATTCGGCCGCACCACTGCCCCAAAGCTATACATGGAATATTTTCGACAGATTTTGTTTGGGAGGCCATACTACGAGAATTTTTAAATGGGACGATCGATAAATGGGACGGCAAAAGTTTCAAGCACCGATTTTCGAGCAGCACAGAAAAGACAAAACAACACACAAAATACGCGACAACATGCCAAAAACACTCTTAAATTCCTTCATTAACCTCATGCCATCAACACCACAAAAGAGACTATATGAGACAACAAATATTATCAACAAAGCAAGCCGAATAATCTATGGTTATTATTATGCTTACTGAATGGATTGCATCAGTTCATATGAAGTACCGCTTTTTTTTTAATACAATCATTAACCGACCTTTCCACTGGAACCATTTCTGTACATCCATGTCGAGTGTAATACTCCACAATGATACAATCTCCGATTGTGTGGAGCTAATTTTTTTCCAAAAACATTTTGAAACTATGCGAGGCAATAACAACTCATGGGACAGGTAATTTGTGTGAGAAGATCAATAATGAGAGTGGTGTTTTTAACTTGCATTTTGTTCCTTTTTTACGTGTGGTTGTTCCTTTTTTACGTGTGGTTGTTAGCGTTTTTCGTCTGTTTTCGGTCCTTTTTCTGGTAAATGGGACGTCCCATTTAAAAATTCTCGTAGAG
>JAAERL010000206.1 GCA_024230435.1 Desulfobacteraceae bacterium | reverse complement strand
GCACACTCTACATATTTAGCGGGATCACTTGGCACACACCGTCATACTTAAATTTACTACGAGGTGGTTTTTTACCAAAAAGAAGCTCTCGGTTTTTTTCGGCTCTGTTCGCGGTTTTTCTGGTAATTTGCTAGCAAACAAAAACTAACATACCATTTTTAAAAATAACAGCAACAATGACACCACCACCGCCGCTCTGTTCACAATCTTCAAGTGATCCTACACCCCGACCATGAATACGCAGAGTATCTTTAGAAAATGTTTAATTAGTGGTGCGCTTGGGATAGGTGGAAAGAGCTGGATATACTCGATTTGAGCTGATAGTAGAAACGGCATTTTTTGGAGCTTTATCACGCGGAAGCTAGTGCGCGGAGGTCAAGTTTCCGATGCACATATCTCGAAAATAGAGTCAGTTAGAATGTTTCCACAAACATTAAAAACGTTCCCAAATGCATAATGAAGGTAGATACGCTGAAAGTCTGGGATCTGAGGGCAATTTTTGAATTTTTCACTAGCTTCCACCATGCTGGAGAGAGTGGCGGAAGAAGGTCGAATCGGAGGCTAAAATCAGTTTTGAAGCTCATGGATGCTGTGCCTAGCTATAATAAACAGGAAAGATGGGATTTGGGCATGATTCTTCTTCAGATTGCATGGTTTAATGACAATTGGTGAATTTGCATGGAAATTTAGTGTTTTGGTGTGGTAATAGGATATATTGTGGGAGTGAGATAATGTTTGCAACAATGGCAAGAGACAGAAGTGTTTAGAATGAAAAGAGGCATCTATTGGTATATAGCACATAATAATTTGATAAGTATAACATCACATTTGAAATGAATTAGAATCGCATTAGTAGCTTTATTTTGATTAAGATGCTCTTTTTATCTAGTGTGTCCATCGAGCGCGCGAAAAACCGGGAGCTTCTTTTTGGTAAAAAAACACCTCGTATTGAACAGAATTTTTTTACTTTTGAACATAAGCACATTGAGATGGCCGAAGGGCTACGAGAGATCCATGCTAACCAGGGTGCCCACCTCT
>JAAERL010000205.1 GCA_024230435.1 Desulfobacteraceae bacterium | reverse complement strand
GCGGTTGTTTGCCTTGTCGTAGGCCGCGGTTACCGGATCTTTTGACCGGAAAGGTTCAAAGCGGGGGATGTCGGGCAGCGGTTTGGAGATGTCCATAAATTGCAGGCAGGATTCCCAGGCGATTTCAACTTGCCAGGAGTCATAGCCATCCATGGGCATATGCACAGCGGTGTTGGTATGGCGGTGCCCCAAGGCCAGGTGGTAATTGGTTCTTCCTGAACTGCGGACGCTCGATACCAGGTAAGCGTCGAATTCGGCAAAGGGGATTTCTCTTGCCGGTCTTTTTTTTCGTGGGGGGACGATAACGACGCCTTTACGCCGGTTCAGCCAAACGTTGTTTTTATCTTTGACCCAATCTTTTTTCAGGACGTATTTGCCTGTGTAGTGTAAGATACCAAACATAGCAAATGGTCCCATAAAACCAATGTAATAATTAAATTCTAAAAGTCTATCCGGACGTATGAGTAAAAGTAAAATAGTAACGATAGGCACAAAAATTATGCCGACCCACATGAAAAAACAAAACGCGCCGGTAAATGCTTGTACAAAAGCCCTTGGGTTTCTGAACGACTGCCAATATTGCATTTCATGGCCGGGGGCATTGATCAATTTTTTTATTTCCAGGTCATCCGAATTAAGAACTTCGATAGTGGACGGGCTGTCGGCGGCGAGCAATTCCGTGCATTGGACGCAGGTGTGCCTGGCCAGATGATTAGTGCGCAATATGCCTGTTGTCTTGCTGGTAACGCTGTCTTCAATGGGGGCAAGCTCGTCAACAGTGTTACTGTTGTAGGCATTAGGGCCATAATAGCCGTTTTTGATGATTGTTTCGATATTCATTTTTAATTATCTTCCCTCCCAAAGTTCCGCGTAAACCCAGCATCTGCAGCAGGCCGCTTGTCAGATTGGTGGAGCGTTAATCTGACCTACGTTTTAAAGATTGCTGGTCTTCGATTCGCGGCGGTTCCAATCGCCTTGGCCAACGCCTGAGGGTTCCCAGCCCATGTTCAGGGCTTGTTCATGGGTTGCGCCCCAGGGGTATT
>JAAERL010000204.1 GCA_024230435.1 Desulfobacteraceae bacterium | reverse complement strand
GGACGCTGAACAAATCATTTCATGCCAATTTTTCTCATCCAGAAGCAGCATCAGTAGCTTGGCCGGCCAGTACTTCAGAAAATATGCAGAGGAAAAGTCTGATGGATTCGACCATGGAGACTGTTGATGATGGTTACAATGCTGAGGATGATACTCACCCCGCAGCATTGATAGAATCAACAACACAAAAGCATAATCACAACACTAGAGGTAAAAACCAAGGTAGGAAATATGGAAAGACATATACACTGCCCCAATGAGCACCTTTTCATTTAAATAAAGTTGCTGAAAAGTCAGATTGGGATGGACGTCAGCAAAATTGCTTCTTAAGGAATACATCAGGCAACAAGGTCTGGGATATTTGTACTGTGCCTGAAAGTGAATATTCCGATGGGTGGGAACCTTGTTTAGATCCAAAGAAAAGAATGCTGCGACTACCTAGTAAATAATGTTTTTGTTTCTTTTTGAGAAATAATACCAAGGGTAACATAGATGCATTAAGTCATGAAATAAATATAAATTTAATAACTGCTAATTTCAGCCTAATGTTGGTATTTTTGATACAGCGCTGCGCGCTGTGCAAATTTTCTTTTCTTTTTCTTTTCTTTTCCTTCGCCCCACACGTTTTGCTAAGGGATCACTATGGAAAAATTGCCTCAATTACCAGACATACCGATTGCCGACCGCCTTCGGATTCGAACCCCATGTCATCCACCCAGCCCGAGCGAGCACACGGACCAAAAATAATATTGAAGCTCAATTTCTGTCCTGCTGTGATTCGTCAAGACTAAACAAGGTGTCTACCTACTTGATTGTATTGGTAAGTGTTGGCAAACATTTCTTGTTTGGCTTGGAATCAGAGCAGATTGGTTTCTGCTCTTGCATCAAACAATTATTTCACCTACGAAGAGAAATGGTTCTGGAAGGAGGCAGTGTCTATGGGAATGTAGCAATTTTATTGCACCATTGTGAAAAATGTAATGCAACAACAACCCAAATGCTTTCGAATAGAGCATATCTACATTGCATGAAATACAAGTACAATGATTTTGCATTACTCGTGATCAAAATGATTAATTTTTCCTTTGTAACCATG
>JAAERL010000203.1 GCA_024230435.1 Desulfobacteraceae bacterium | reverse complement strand
GCGGATATCCTTGATCCCGAGATGAAGCAGGCTCAGCAATATGGCGCAGGCCTTTTGTTCATACCAGGACAGAATCATGGACAATGGCAGATCATTGACCCCGCAATTAAAGGCTTCCGCCAAGGCAACGGCGATTTTAACAGCCGAGTAGGCATCGTTGCATTGCCCGATATCCAACAGGCAGGGAATACCGCCGATATCGCCCAAGTCTTTGTCAAAAAAGCGGAATTTACCGCACGCCAGGGTCAGGATGATACAATCTTCGGGAACCTTTTCCACAAAACGGGTGTAGTAATCGCGTCCCGGTTTTGCGCCGTCGCAACCTCCCAGCAGGAAAAAATGGCGAATGGCTTTGTTTTTTACGGCCTCTATCACTTGACCGGCTACCCCCATAACGGCATTGCGGCCAAAGCCGGTCATTACCGTCTTTGCTTGCCGGTCTTGCGTAAATCCGGGCATGCATGAAATGGGGATAGCACTTGAAATTATTGAAATTGTACGGGCTTACATTCCTAAAGACCAGCCTTCGGCCAAGGTCCGCAAGATCAACCTGAATGTAGGCAAGCTGTCGGCCATTGTGCCGGACAGTTT
>JAAERL010000202.1 GCA_024230435.1 Desulfobacteraceae bacterium | reverse complement strand
TTTTTTTATTTTTAAATTATATAATCTTAAATTTTATTATATTATAGAGTATAATCAGCTTATTGCTAAGGGTCTTGGTAAGATTTCATAAATATTCAAATTTTTAAAATATTAGACCGTTATGAAAAAAAATCTATTAAAACGAATTGCTTACAAGGCAGGCGCACTTTATTCCATAAGCCCGAAGGATCTTTTAGAGGCAGTTAAGGTATGCCATGTTCTGGGTCATCATGGTACTGCATCCACACTCGGCAATTTCAGCAAGGCTGGTGATGATCCTATCCAAATCATTGATGAACATAGGCTTGCCAGCGATTTCATGGCCTGTCATTTTCCTTCTGACATTTTCTACTTATCCATAAAACCACCGGCGCTTGGTTTTAATGCAGATCATGTAAAAACCGTTGCCGTCACAGCCTTAAAAAACGGCCAAGGTGTTCACTTTGATTCACATGATCACATTGATGCGGAACCAACCCTGCAACTGCTTAAAGAAATGATAAACAAAACGGGCTTGCCAAATGAAACGAATGGCCGATGGCGCTATGGCTTGTCAATTCCTTCAAGGTGGCGCAGAAGTTTATCCGATGCTCAGTGGGCTGCCAAAAACGGCGTTAGAATCCGGCTGATCAAAGGTGAGTTCAAAGCGAGTAACCCATCAGAGGAAATGGACCCCGGTAAAGGTTTCATGCAATTGGCTCAACAGCTGGCAGGCCAGGTTCCGGAGGTAGCCATCGCAACTCACGACCATAAATTGGCCAAGGCCGCAACCACACTGTTTAAAAAAACCGACACAGCGATTCAACTCGAATTGCTCTTTGGAATGCCCACGTCGAAAATGATCGCGCTTTCAAAAGATATGATGGTTTCTACAAGAATCTATGTGCCCTATTCGGATATCCTGCTTTTGTATGGAGCCCAACAACTACTTACGAATATACATAAAATTTTCCGACCTGGATTCGTGGAACTATTTTTAAATTATAAATCAAAAATTTCCAGAATCGTTTCTGCTATGTGATAGGCCGTTGGAGGCAAAAAAACACTGTCTTGGAGATAAATCCATTATGCAAATTTCTAAAACATCAAAAACTCATCAAGTAGAAATAATAAAAAATTATAAAAGGTTAATCGAATTACAGTTTGAATGGAATGAGCTGGCCCATCATAATAAAGTTGAACCCTGGCAGAGCTTCAGTTGGATTAAATCGGCAGCAACGGCCTATAGTAAAAAACACTACCTTCGAATCGTTATCATCAAAAAGGACGGCAAGCTCACTGCCATCGCGCCTTTAATTTTAAAACCAAACGAGCAGGCATTTCATCCATGGCAGTTACAATTTTTAGGTGGCGAGGAATTAAAAGAACCCAACCGGCTGATTGCCAAGGATGCCGAATCATTGTATTTGCTGATCGATGCAATAACATCAGAACGTGTATTCCCAATGCGATTATCCCGTATAATCAACGATCACGCAATTGGGGATATTCTTGTTTCCAAGTTCAAAAAAAAGGGATGGATCACCAAAGTGATGCAAATGCCGTATCCTTATATTGACCTTACGAAAAACTCCATAAAAAAATCTTTACTCAGGGATCTTCGAAGAGCGAGAAAAAAAGCCGATAAGCTCGGTGATGTCAGTTTCCAAACAATCAATGAATTAGAATCCGAAAACCTCCGGAAGCATTTGAATAAAGCCTTTCGCATTGAGGCGTCAGGTTGGAAGGGACAAAATCGTACAGCTATATTGACAACCGAATGGAGAAAGACGTTTTTTGAACGATATGCAAAATCGGCGTTTAAGCAAGGCTGCTTAAACCTGTCTTTTCTGAAAATTAACAATGAGGCTGTAGCTGTGCAATACGCCGTCGAATCCATGAACTCATACTGGCTTCTAAATATTGGATACGATGAAAGGTATCGCAATTGTTCCCCGGGCAATTTGTTGCTTGAAGAATCGATTAAAACCGCCTCGAAGAAAGGGTTGACTCGTTTTAACTTTCTTGGCAAAGAGGCGGCATGGACAAAACGATGGACGACCAGCCTGACCGATACCACGATATTAGCCGCCTATCGACCGAATCTATATGGGGCTATAGCAATGTTGTCAGACGCACTTTATCTGATGCGAAACCGTAAAAAAGGGCTCAATTTTTAACTTCAACCATCGAAGATGAACTTAGGGTCTTAGAAGCTGTAATGACCTGAATTTCAGACACTGCGCCCATTAAATCTTACCCGCCCTATGGCAAGCCACCCAATGATCAGACCCGCCATTTTCGGGCTTTACTTTCAAAAAAGGCTCCTTTTGCCTGCACAGGTCAATAACAAAAGGGCATCGGGGATGGAAATGACACCCTTGAGGCGGATTTATCGGTGACGGGACATCGCCGCTCAATGGTTTTTTATCCCGCTTTCGGCTTGGATCGGCAATGGGAATAGCGGCAATCAGAGCCTGAGTGTATGGGTGCAACGCCATTTCGTACAAGTCGTCCGCCGGTGCTTGTTCCACAATTCTGCCAAGATACATGACGGCAATCGTATCGGAAATATGCTTGACCACAGACAGATCATGGGCAATGAAAAGATAGCTTAACTCCATGTCTTGCTGAAGCTCCAAAAGCAAATTAAGCACCTGTGATTGAATAGAAACATCCAGTGCGGATACAGGCTCATCACATACGATCAGCTTGGGATTCAATGCAATGGCCCTGGCAATGCCGATACGCTGGCGCTGGCCGCCGCTGAATTCATGGGGAAACCGCAAAGCTGCGTCCCTGGCAAGCCCCACACGCTCCAATAGCTTATAAACCCATTTACGCCTCTGCCGTGGGGTACCCATACGATGAACAATAAAAGGCTCCTCGATGATATTTGCGATGACATGCCGCGAATTCAAGGATTCAAAAGGATCCTGGAAAATCATTTGCAAATTTCGGCGAACGGCCCGCAGATTTCTCCGGTCCATCCCCAAAAGATTTTTGCCCTCGAAAATCACCCGTCCGCCGGTGGGTTCGTAAAGCCTGAGAATACATCGCCCGACTGTCGTTTTGCCGCAACCGGACTCTCCTACCAACCCAAGTGTTTTGCCCTTGCCGACACCTAATGAAATTCCGTCTACGGCAAACACCTTGCCCACTTGCCGCTGAAATATGCCCCCCCGGATGGGAAAATGCATCTTCAGCTCATTTACTTCTAAAAGATCATCGGTATATTTGTCTTGCATAACCGTTGTGCCTTAGAGCCTGTTTGGGTCTTGAAAGATCCCATTATATAATCGGCTTCCACGACCATAATACGATTAATATAAAAAACAGCGAACCTGTTGTTCTTGGGCCACGGCTTTAAGCTCTGGGTTTTCGGTCTTGCACACATCCATGGTATGCGGACACCGGTTCTGGAACCGGCATCCCGGCGGCAACTCCAAAAAACTTGGAACAGCGCCTTTTATTATAGGCAACATCGTTTTACGCTTTGAGGACAATTGGGGTATGGACGTTAAGAGTCCTTGGGTGTAAGGGTGTTTGGGCTGGGCAAAAAGTTTGCCCGATGGAGCTGATTCGACAATCTGACCAGCATACATCACGGCCACGTCATGACACATTTCAGCCACCACCCCCAACGCGTGAGTGATAAACATAACCCCCATTCCGGTTTGCTGCTGTAACGCCATGATTAAATCCAAAATCTGCGCTTGAATGGTCACATCAAGGGCCGTAGTCGGTTCATCGGCAATCAGCAATTCCGGCTCGCCTGCCAGCGCCATGGCAATCATCACCCGTTGTCGCATTCCACCGGAAATCAGATGAGGATATTCGTTCATTCTTTTCCCGGATTCTGGAATACCCACCTTGTGCAGTAATTGCGCCGCCGCTTCCCACCGGTTTTGAGAAGAAATATCTTTTCTGTGCAGTTCAAACACTTCCATAAGTTGATGGCCGATGGTATAGACAGGATTCAAAGCCGTCATAGGCTCCTGAAAAATCATTCCGATCCGCCCTCCTCGAATAGCGTGCATTTGATTGACAGGCAGTTGAACAAGATCCGAATTGTTGAGCATAATCCGGCCGCTTTCAATTGTGCCGGCGGGTTTTGGCAACAACCGCATAATCGACAGCGCCGTTACGCTTTTGCCGCAACCGGATTCACCAACAATTCCCAAGACTGCATTTTTAGCCAATGAAAAGCTTGCGCCATCTACGGCCCGAATCCGTCCCGCTTCGGTATCAAAGACCGTGACAAGCCGATCAACCATCAAGATGGGTTTATTGTCTTGATTCAAGGTTTATACGTTTCATCAATTAGGGTTACAGGGCTATACGTTTGCCCCTTGCGCATTGCTTTTTTGGTTTGCTCATTCTGTTCTTGATCAAACCAAAAAAGCCCGCGCGAAAACGGATCAAACAAACTCTCTGAAGTTTTTGTTGCAGCAGTATCGGGAAACTTCCACCACCGCCAGTATACTTGCCTGAAATAAGGGGCCATCATCGTTGGCACGAAAGCGCCGATCTCATATACTTTCAACTGAATTTGATGTGCCAGACGAATACGTTCCTGTTCATCAAGGCTATCACGGTAAGCATCAATGAGCCGATCCAATTGGGCATCCGCGGTATTTGTAATATTGTTGGTTTGTCCCTTACGGGCATTGACCGAATGCCAGAATTCCCAAAAATGCGGCCTAATAGATGTCCCCCATCCAACCAGCGCCACATCATGCCGTTTTTCAAGCACTTTTTTAAAGGAAGCCGCAGGATCGAGTTTGGCCAGCCTAAGTTCGATGCCGGCTTTTCTGGCCTCCTCTTTGTAGACCACCATGCGCGGGGTGAACTCTTCAACATGATAGACAACCTGAACAGAAAAGCGACGGCCGTTTTTTACCCATATACCATCCGGGCCGCGCTTGTATCCGGCGCCGTGCATATAATCTGAAACTTTTCTAATATCATACCGCCGCGCCTTAATGGTATCATTGCTATACGGGCCATAGCCTACGTATGCGTTTTCCAGGCGATAATAATCATTAAACAAAACTTGTTTTATCACCCGCTCGACATTGATGGCATGGGCAAAAGCATAGCGCACGTTAATATCTTTGAAAATTTTTCTATTCAGGTTCAGCCACAACCCTCTCGCACTTCTTTGTGTATCATTAAAAAACTGCATTTTATGGACATAGCCTTTTTCAACGACCGCTGTTTTTGATTTGATATGCCAATATTGAGAAAGGGTAGCCGGAAAGTAATCCAATTTTGCTTTTTTGAAATACTCCCACTGAAGATTGGTATCACGGATCACTTTGTATAAGACCTTATCCACATTAAAACGGTGTTTAAAATAGTGCAGATCATTGGCCCACCAATCCTGTTTTCGTTCGAAACGAACATATCTTCCTTTTTTAAATGTATCAATCTGATAAGGCCCGGTATTCGGGACGATTGCCCAATTGTACTTTCGAATAAAATCTTCATCCAATTGCCCAAAAAAATGACGTGGCATCGGCCCTAAAGAAATTTTCAAATGCAGATCCGGCTGTGCTTTCGTACTGACAACGGCAAGGGTATAATCATCGAAAACAATGACGCGCTCGACTTCCTGGGTGTAATAGTCGTTATACCATGGCGCAACAATATGCTTGGATCGCATGAACTCAAGGGTAAAAACGAAATCATCAGCCGTTACGGTAACGCCATCGGACCATCTCGCCTTGGGATTGAGTCTGAAATACATGGTCCGCTTGTCTTTGCCGAAAGCCCAATGGCTCGCCAATCCGGGAATGATATTCAGCGTATTGGGATGAAGACCTGTCAGATTGAGCTGATTACCTAAAATCGCGCTGCGAAAAGACGTGTTGGAGTCGGGTCCTACAACCCTGAAAGTCAGCGGAAAAGAAGCTAAAAATTCATGAAGCGTACCTCCCTTTTTGGCTTGGTCAGAGGCAAAAACCGGATCGGTGTCATTTGTAAGCCAGTTGATACCGTCCGGCAGCTTTTCAAGCGGACCGGCATATTTGGCTTTTTGTGCAATGTTTTTAGGATAAGAAGTGGTCTGCCCGGAAGATTTTTCTTCAGTAGTACAGGCACTGAAAATCATACCGTAGAAAAGAATATAAAGCATTAATACTGCAACGCGCAGTTTGCACATACCACTTTTTCTTGCGATAGCTTTTACTGTAAAAGACGGCGGACAAACTTTCATCACTCATATACCGTATGCAATTTCGGATCAAAAGCCTCCCGGACCGCTTCCCCAATAAACGTTACCGCCACCAGCGTTAATACCATGGCTGTTATGACCGAAGCGCCTAACCACCAGGCGCTGAAATTTGTCCACGCCTGCTGAATTAATTCTCCCCAACTAGGCGTTGGCGGCGGCAAGCCAAAGCCTAAATAGTCAAGCGCTGTCAGCGCCACAATACCGCTTGAAAAAGAAAAAGGGACGTAAGTTACGATCACGGAAATTGTGTTAGGAATAATGTGCAAAAAAATGATCCTGACGTTTGAAGCTCCCAAGGCCCTTGCGGCAAGCACGTAATCCCTGGCTTTTTCTTTATAAGTAATTGTTCGCATCACCCAGGTGATGCCCATCCATCCGAAACACACCATAATAATTATTAACCACCAGAAATTGGGCACAACAATGGAAGAGATAATAATCACCACATAAATTATCGGCACATTAGACCAGATTTCTATCAACCGCTGAAATAAGATATCAAAACCTCCTCCAAAATACCCCATTGCACAACCGATTCCGATTCCCACAACATAAGTTGAAACGATTAATGTAAAGGAAAAAAAAATAGCAATCCGAAAGCCATAAACCAAACGGGCCAGAACATCCCTGCCGGACGTGTCGGTTCCTAAAAAGTGCCTCTGAGACCATGAAGGCGGTAAAGCAGGCGCAGAATCGGACCGCAGATCGTTCTCGAAAGCATTATAGGGCGCCGGGGGCATCAAGACCCAGTTACCGTCATTTTTCCGCTCAAAGTTGGCCTTTAATTCACGATAATTGGTTTCATACGCATAATCCAGACCAAAGGTTTCTCCCGCAATCATATCCGTGTAAGTCGGGAAATAATATTTTCCTTGATACTTGACAATCAGCGCACGGCTGTTCACTACAAGCTCTGCTGCAAAAGAAAGCAGAATCAGCAGTCCCAAAAAAATAAAGGCATAGTACCCGCGTTTGATGGAATAAAAGCGGCGCAGTTTTTTTATTGTCAGGGTATTGAGCTTCATTTTTTTCTATCACTCGAATTTAACACGTGGGTCCACAATCGCAACACACATGTCGGATAAAATGTTTCCGATAAGAAAAAGCAAACTCGAAATAGCAAGAACCCCCATGACCACCGGATAATCCCGATCGACTACCGATTCATAACCCAGCAAACCCATTCCATCGATATTGAATACTTTTTCGATTAAAAATGAACCGGAAAGAATCAAACTAATATTGTTACCAAAGGATGTCGCAATTGGAACAAGACTGTTTCTGAGGGCGTGGCCGAAAATAGCACGCTTGAAGGTCAGGCCCTTGGCCATGGCGGTGCGCACATAATCGGCTGACAGATGATCCATTAATGTATTTTTCATAAGAAGGGTCATCAAAGCAAAGGAACCAATCAGGTAAGATGCCAGTGGCAAAACCGTGTGCCAAGCCAGATCCAGTACTTTTTGCATAAGATTTAACTCTTCAAAATGATCACTTACCAGTTCTCCGAGTGGAAAAATCTCCCAGTGGGAGGCAAACACAATCAGCATTAAAATACCGGCAACCCATCCGGGTATGGCATAGCCGGCAAACACAACAACTGAAGAAGCATTATCAAATGAACTATTGTGACGAACTGCTTTTGCAATTCCAAGAGGAATACAGATACCGTATATGGCAATCAACGAGAGTATGCCAAAATAAAGTGAAATTGGAATACGTTCGCTAATCATCACCCAAACCGGATCGTAATAGCGTGTGGAGGTCCCAAAATCCCCTTTTAATAATTTGCCAAGCCATAGGCCATAGCTGACCAGAACGGGCTTATCAAATCCATAATATTTTTTGAGCAGCTCGATCTGATCATCCGATAAGGGCTGTTTTTGAACGGTCTCCGAACCCGCAGGCGCCCTGCCCCCTTCCATTGCTTGCTGCTGAGCCTGGGCGATAATCCGTTCAATAGGACCGCCCGGAACAAACCGGGTAACCGTAAACAACAAAACGGTTATGCCGACAAATGTCGGAATAACAAGTAAAAAGCGTCGAATAAAATAGGCCGCCATTTATGTCATCGTTTGGCCATTTCACAGCCAGTAGTCAGTGTTTAGAATCATAGCGGCAGTTGCAAATCATCCCAGTGAGAAATAACGGGCTTATTTTCCAACTGCCTAATGCCTAATGCCTGTATTTTGCAATTTATATCGTTTACGTGATGTGCTGGATTGAATTTCAGACTCTGCGTTGGGATCTGATTGGTCTGTATTTTTGGGTGGTCATGATGATCCGAAGTTCACTTTGAATTTATTATTACACGAAATCATGGTCCCTTCAAGACATTAGCCATTATGTGCTATAGTGGCAACTATCGTATCGAATCAAGCCCAACGCTCTTATGTCACTATTCATGGCATATAGAGCACGTTGAACTATTAGGGTCTTGGAGGCTTTAAATATACCGTTATTGCGCCAAATTTGAATTTATTTTCAAACCGTACCTGGAAGTGCGTATTCAAAGTCTTTACCGATCGGAGCAACAGAGGAAAACGAATTCAAAAGGCCATTTTTATCAAGACAGGCAAGGGTGGGATATTTACAGCTTCCAAGCCCTTAAACCGCATTGGAAAGGAAACCCGCATGTTCAAAACCGATACCAACACGCCCTTATCGGAAATAGACGCACGCATTGCAAAACTTCAAACCACACTGCAACAAAAAAAAATAGATGCCGCACTGATCCTGCAGCCTAGTGACCTGTTTTACTATGCGGGAACCATCCAACAAAGTCATTTGTATGTGCCCGCGAACGGGCAGCCATTGCTTCTTGCTCGAAAAAGTTTTGAGCGCGCCTGCGCCGAATCCCCCCTGGCCAATATTCTACCCCTGGGCAGTCCGAAGAAGATACCCGCTATTTTAAAAGAGCAGGGCCTGCCCTGGCCCGATCGCCTGGGGCTTGAATTGGATGTTTTGCCTGCCAATCTTTTTTTCATGTACAGCTCTATTTTTGATAAAGCTCAAATAAAAGATGTTTCACTGGACATCCGAATCCAGCGTGCAGTCAAATCAGAATATGAGATAGATCTGATTAAGCAGGCCGGAGCCCTTGCGGACAAGGTCGCTGTGCATATGAAAACAATCCTTAAGCAAGGTCTGACCGAAATCGCTTTGGCCGGCCAGGTGGAAGCCTATTCACGCAGTTTAGGCCATCAGGGAATTGTACGCATGCGGTTGTGGGGCAATGAGCTGTTTTACGGTCATTTGATGAGCGGTGCTTCAGCCACGGTTCCAAGCTACCTGGCTTCACCTACCGGAGGAACATCGACCAGCGCTGCCGTGGCGCAAGGCGCGGGATTGAATACAATACGTGCTCATGAACCTGTTCTATTGGATTACGTTTTTGCCTTTAACGGCTACCTTGCTGATCACACCCGTATATTTTCAATAGGCGAGCTCGACGATGATCTTATGTCCGGGCATGAAGCTATGCTTAAAATTCAGGATAAAATAGCAACCGCTGCCAAACCGGGTGTAAAAACCGGCGATATTTATGACCTGGCACTGAACCTGGCCTCTGAAAGCGGATTTGGAGACAATTTTATGGGCGCCGGTTCGCAACGAATACGTTTTGTTGGTCACGGAATCGGGCTGGAATTGGATGAATTTCCATTTTTAGCCCAAGGCCAAAAAATGCCGTTGCAAGAAGGTATGGTCATTGCCCTGGAACCCAAATTAATTTTTCCAAACCGGGGTGTAGTCGGTATAGAAAATTCCCACGCCGTAACATCCGGCGGTTTGAAACGGCTTACGAATTATTCTGATTCGATCACAGTTGTTTAGGCGATTTCTGGAGGCTGTAAATATACCGCTACTGCGCCGGATTTGGATTCGTTTTTAAGAAGCAAAAATGGATGCATACACTATAGATGCATACCTTATTTGTCTGTGCCCGTTGACGTAACAAGCGAAAACCGATTCAAAGTATATGTAAGATGATGTGTATATCGATCAAAACAAGCAAGAACGGAATATTTGCAGTTTCCAAGCCCCATAAAACCATATAAGCCTCTCATAAAACAAAGATAGCCAATTTGTGCGCTTTACACAAGATTGGCGGACTTGGCTTTTGGACTGGAAAATAAACCAGCAAAAAAAGGGAACCTGGATAGTACGGGTTCCCTTGTATGAGCAAAAAAAACCGGATATTAACGTTTTGAGAACTGGAAGCGAGCGCGAGCGCCTTTCTGACCATATTTTTTACGTTCTTTTTCACGCGGATCACGGCGTACGAACCCGGCCTTTTTCAAAACAGACCGTAACTCGCCGTCAAATTCAATGAGAGCTTTGGTGATACCGTGTCTGATGGCGCCTGCCTGGCCAATAACGCCGCCGCCAACGACCTTGACGGTAATATCAAATTTATCCTGATTATTGGTCACCATCAACGGCTGTTTGATAATGGTTTTAGCTGTGTAAACCCGGAAATAGTCTTCCAGCGTGCGGCCGTTAATTGAAACCTCGCCTTTTCCCGGAGTGATCCAGGTTCTGGCAATAGCGTTTTTTCGTTTTCCGGTGGCGTAATAAGAATTTTCCTTTGACATAAAATCCCCGACTTCTCTTATTCCTAATTACTAAGTTAGATCTTTAAAGTTTCAGGTTCTTGCGCGCTATGAGGATGCTCTGCCCCTGCATACACCTTAAGCTTCTTGACCATCTTGCGCCCCAGCCGGTTTTTCGGAAGCATTCCCCGTACTGCGTTAACAACCAGGTCTTCAGGGTTTTTTTCAAGCAATTTGCGTGCAGTGATAGATTTCAATCCACCGATATAGCCGCTGTGGCGATAGTAGATTTTTTTATCCATTTTTTTACCGGTCAGCTTGATTTTTTCAGCATTGATGACAATTACCGAATCACCGGTATCCACATGGGGGGTAAACATGGGGTTGTGTTTTCCACGCAAACGGGCAGCAATTCCAGTAGCTAACCGGCCTAGGATTGCATCGCTTGCGTCAACAATCACCCAATTGTCCAGATTATCCGATGCTTTGGCACTATATGTATATTTTTTCACGGTTTTCACTCCTAATCCATATTCAGAATCGAGAATACGTAATCGAATTTTTCAGATAAGTCAAGAAAAATTTACCATAGTGTCCATCCGGAAATATAATTAGCCGGCCGGGATCAAGGCATGCGAAAAAATTTAAGCGCACCGAGAATATCGGGCATACCGGCCATATTCGGGCATACCAGCCATTTATAGATGGGCGCTAATCTAATGGACCCTTCCGGCAGGTAGCGAGAATGTTTCTCAAATAGTTTACACCAGCCTCAATGTCTTTTATGCCTGTACCAGGAGCCAATTCCAACACAACAGGATAATTCGAATCCGATTTTGGCAGCAATTTGGAAAAATCGATATTCCCGGTCCCCGGCGCCAGATGATCCTTGAAACCTTTTGCATCGTGTACATGCATTCCGACAAGCTTCTGAGCGAAACGTTCAAGCCATTGTTGCTGGCGGCCAAGCCCCAATTGTTCCCGGACATGTCCATGGCCCGTGTCATGCCAATAGCCAATGGGGCCGCCTTCAAATTTTTTTAAAAGAAACGCTGTTTCATTTAAATCCGGCAATTCCAAATAATGGTAACGGTTTTCAATTCCCAAAAGGATCTGATACTTGTCAGCAATATTCAAAAGCTGGTCCAGACTGAATAAGAGCGCATTTATAAACGGGGCCTTCTTATTTTCGCGTTGCTCTATATTTGTTTTCAATAATGCATTAAACTCATCTGACTGTTTGCCATCTTTGCAACACAGCTTGTAGATATCTGCATGGTAAGAATCCATGGCTACAGCACCACAATGCAGGACAACCGTAGACGCTTCAAGTTCGTGGGCCTGCTGAATCGTTTTAGCAGTCCATTGGACAGCCAATTTTCTTTCTTCGGCGTCCGGTGAAGATAAACGGAAATAATCTCCGCTCGGACGAGCCTTGGGAATTATGCCCGGGAAAGGACAATAATTGTGCAAACTCGTAACAGTTATCCTTTCGCTTCTTAAAGTGGCTTTGAGCTCTTGGAAAAGTTTGCTTTTGAGGCGATATTCCAGTTCAACGGCATGAACCCCGAGGTGCTTTAAAATTTTCACAAGTTGCCGTGAATCATCAAGTTCTGAAGCAATGAAAGATGTTGATAATGATAGTGTCATTTTTTTAAAACCTGGTAACAATATATTAAATTCAAGCCCATTCAAATGTATGAAAAATGGCGCGAGACGTTTTCCTGTACGGAAACGCTCGTTTGCCTTGATACTATGGCCATACGGCGAATTTCTGGAAATCGAAGGCCCTGGGAAAAACATCCGCCATGAATTCAGCCTTCTGAGACTATCATGGGGCAACAGAATCCTGATTAACTATCTGGCTATATTCGATCTTATTAAAAAACAAGCCCGGCTGCCTTTTGACCATGTGACTTTCGAACATTTTCAGCACTACACAATTGATATTTAAGCCTTTTTGGACGTACTGCAGGCAAACCCGTAATATTTCCATAGCCCTTACCCTATTGAGAAACCGCCGCTTTTGTTTTTACATATTACGGTTGCATTGAGAATACCGCCGGATTCGACAATCAACTCCTTGCATAAAATTTTGCCCGAACAATTGCCGGTAGAAAGGAGGGTCAAGGATTTATCAACCTCAACTTCACCGTCAAAAAGCCCTCCAATGGTCATCTTGTTTACCTTGGCTTGCGCATAGACTGCGCCCTTTTTAGCTATTATAACGTTATCGCCCGTAAGTGTTCCTTTTACAGTCCCCTTGACAATCACCCGCCCCTTGCCCGTCACGGTACCATCGACTGTGAATCCTTCATCAATGATGGAAATTTTTTTACTATCGTCTTTCACAGATATTTTATCCTCATTGCTAAGCCGTCATCAATATTCTCAGACGGCGTTGACATGCTATTATTTGATTTTTTTTAATTCTGGAGGAAGATCTGAAAAAAAATAGCACCCTCACAAAATCATCCGGTTCCATAAATCTTTGTCCAATCAGCTAATTCGGATTATCCGCGGCTTCACCTTCAGCGCGATTTATCATTATGGAAGAAAAAGGCTGGCTTTTAAACAACGGTTGTGAAGTTTCTATTTTTTCGGTGACAGGCTCGGATTCGCGTTTCAAAGTTTTTTCCAATGACGGTATTTCTGCCAGTTCAGACTGCTGAAAATCGATCTGAATATCAAACTGTTTGTTGTAAATCAGTTCCCCCGAATCAGTGAAAATATAAATACAGGCTGTATCGTACATGACAGGCGGTTTTACACTATATGCGGCTAATTTCATCGTGCGAAAGTTGTTAATTTTAAATATCCGCCCGTTTTTTCCATCCGGCACACCTTGTTTCAGCTTTACCCGGGGCGCGGATATCCAATCTGCCGGCGCAGCGTCTTTCTGAGCCTTAAATACGGCCACTGTTCTTCCGGACAGAGCCTTCTTGGGTTTGCTCGTGTTATAAATTCTGTATTTAGCTCTCAATATTGAATCGCCGGGCTCATATTCAACGGAAAACATTCTGATATCGGCTTTCCATTTTACTGCAGGTTTTTTCGGCTCCGCGATAGCTTCGCGCACCGTTTTTTTCTGTTGCAAAACTTTGTTTTTTGCAGATACAGCTTCAGCAGTAGGGTCCGCTTTATTTTTAGGCGAATCCTGACTTGCCTCTTTGAGTTTGCCCTGCGTAATCGATTTTTCCTTTTCAGTATGCAAAGCAGGCGTATTACCGCTTGAAACGAGCTTGGCCAAAAGAACATCTTTTTGATCTCTTAAATCTGCTTTAAGCTGATGTGCTTTTGATAGCTGCTCTTTTAAGGAAGTGATCTGTGTTGTTTGATCAATATAAAGAAAACCCAATATGATCAAAGCCGCCAAACTTAAAACCAGCAAGGCGGCACACGCTACAGCTATGCCTTTTATTTTCGGCAAAGAAACAGCCTTGCCGTGTTCGCCTACAAGTAAAAGACTCCAGTAGCGATCGTGCTTTCCTTGCCGGCCTTTCGGCCGATATCGTTGATACCGTGTTGAATCCATAATTTATCCATAATTGTTCAGGTATAAAAACCCAATGCATCAGACTTTGAAATCAAGTCCATATTCACGCGTAACCTGACAATGTCAGGCAAATGCGTGGTTCGAGCCAGAGATGTTTATAATCTCATTATCCATAATAAAAACAAAGAGCAATTACAAGCAGCAACGTTGGGAGAATCAGCCCAACGTGATATGCCTGTGCCTGGCGGCGCCATTTTCACGATTGTCCACAATACCAGGCATGATAAAAAAATCTAACAGCCAGAAGATGTGGCTCACCTTTGGTGACTGGTTAGGCGATTTGTGTTAAAGAATATACCATCTTGTATGTCTTTTTTTCCGTCTTCCGCGTTAGGACTCCAATGACACATTTACCGGCACACCCCTTGGTATTCGCAACCTTTTGGCGGCATTGCCCTGATTTATCGCAATTTCCAGGCAGTTTCGGCTTCCGATAATCGCCAACAACCTGCCAGGCTTGACATCGCTATAGCTTTCCGACAATCCATTAATAAGGCTGTCTCCGGCCGTGATAACAACGGATTTCGGATCCCATGCAGACATAGCCTTTAACGCTCTATCCTCTATATTAGTGACTAAATTACCGAATCTATCGATATTTACAACGATTCCCTGAATTTTGTTCTCTTCAGGCATGGATGGCTTATGCCCGTCCAGCGGCCTTATCTGTTCTTTTTGTATGAATGGGCCTAGTTTATCGAGTTTTCCGTTCTGAGAAAGATAGGCTGCGACAGGGGCAAAGATATCCCGGCCATGAAAAGTCCTGCTAATGGGATGCAAAAACAGGTTACGGTTCTCAACACGCACCAGTTTTCCAGGTGACTTTATTTCAAGGATAGGCGCAAGTAAACCGTTGTCAGGGGCCAGAAAGAAATGCCCGTCCACGTGTACCGCCAGGATGGATCTCGTGCTGCCCACGCCTGGGTCAACCACGGCAACATGAATTGTTCCCGCGGGAAAATAAGGGTAGGCATATTTTAATGAATACGCTGCACCTAAAATATCCTGTGGCTCGATATTATGATTCAGATCAACAATGGTGGCTCTTGGATTAACATTCAGGATAACACCCTTTAAAACTCCGGCATATTCATCTTTATTTCCAAAATCAGTTAATAATGTTATCAGTGTCATATATTTTCCTGACCAGAGACGTAACAACTAAGGCGATTGGCGTAAAAGACCCTAAAAAAATTATTCCTGCATAGCATAACCCAGATGCCGGCAGGCTTTTTCCGAGGCTTTCCGACCTGAAGACGAGCGTATCACCATGCCGATTTTCAATAAATAGGGCTCCACGACATCGACAAGGGTATCGGCTTCTTCCTGTAAAGTGGCGGCTATAGCCTCAATTCCTACCGGACCGCAATGATAGTAATCGATAATGGTTTTTAAATAGCTCCGGTCCAACCGGGTCAAGCCCATACTATCAATGCCTTCAAGTTCAAGGGCCGCCTCAACAGCCGGATTGTCAACCTTACCATCGCCACGAACCTGTGCGTAATCCCGAACCCTTTTGAGCAACCTGTTTACGATACGTGGTGTGCCGCGGGATCTTTCAGCAAGGCTTTGTGCTGCTTCATCATTAATTGTTACCGAAAGTATTGCTGCAGATCGTTTAATAATATGCACCAAATCTTCAAGACGGTAAAAATCAAGATTCCTGAACAATCCGAACCGGTCACGTAAAGGAGCGGATAGTAAACCGACCCGGGTTGTAGCGCCGACCAAGGTAAATCGATTTAGGCGGTACCGATGGCTGCGGGCGTGAATACCTTTATCAAAGATAAAATCAACCGCGAAATCTTCCATCGCAGGATAAAGAAATTCTTCAACGGCCTTTGGGGTACGGTGAATTTCATCTACGAACAACACATCCGTTTCTTCCAAATGTGTCAGTATACCAATAAGATCCCCGCCTTTTTCAAGCGCCGGGCCGGAAGTAACCGTCAAACGGCCGCCCATTTCATGAGCGATGATGTGCGCCAAAGTGGTCTTACCCAATCCGGGCGGGCCATGGAAAAGGACATGTTCTATAGGCTCCTGGCGGAACAATGCCGCCTCGACAGCAATTTTAAGCGTGTCAACAACTTTCGCCTGACCGATATATTCGCTGAGACAATCAGGCCGCAAAGACTGGATCTCGGGAACCTGGTCTATTTCTTGGTTACCGGGCGCTACGATGCCTTGAACACTTGCGCGATGGGATAAAATATCGTCACTCATTAAACTCTAACAATCCAATAAATCCGATTTGTTTTTAGCAAATCAGAGTTTGTCCCCCTTATAAATTTCATCAAATAAGGCTTCTGGAGAATTAATGGCGGGATTACGTTCCAGCGCCTTTTTTATCATATTCTTTGCATCAGGCTGACGATGGCCCAATTGAACTGTCAACACATCCAATACAGGCTGCATAAAATCGGCCGGCACACTGGAGCCTTCAACGTCCTGATTGCGTATTAATGCGAATTTACTAACTTTTCCCTGTAAGGTGGCAATAATTTTTTGTGCGCTGCGGACTCCTATTCCTTTCAGCCGTTTCAAAAGGTCAACCTGACCGGACTCTATTGCACGGGCAATATCGGAAATCGGGACGCTCAAAGCCTTAGCGGCTTTTAACGGACCAATTGCATCCACCGAAATAAAATGTTGAAAAAACTCCTTTTCTGCCTCCAGGTGAAAACCAATGAGAACCGGTTTAGG
This sequence comes from Desulfobacteraceae bacterium, assembly GCA_024230435.1. Classification (GTDB taxonomy): domain Bacteria; phylum Desulfobacterota; class Desulfobacteria; order Desulfobacterales; family Desulfosarcinaceae; genus UBA2230. The sequence goes on along the minus strand of JAAERL010000202.1, from coordinate 31,533 downwards.
TTGTCTATCCGTCTGATAAAAATATATAAAAAGCGATACCTGGTCGCCCAGGCCTTTATATTTCAGATTATCCGCAACAAAAGCAGGCAGCAAAATTTCATATCCCACCTGATTGGCCAGCAACAATATACGTTCATCTTCCTTTTTGAGCAGCTTGCCCTCTAAATATCCTATCATTTCATATTCTCATACCCGGCGCGCCCGAAGCGATATAGGCCGATCAGCGCGAGTCCTAATGCATCCGATGCATGAAAAGGTTTTATAGGCTCCGGGGTGCTCAGTATTTGCCGAACGGCCATTTCAAGTTGCGCTTTGCTGGCGTTACCATTTCCTGTAAGCACCTGTTTTGCCTCTCGTACCGGAATTTCCTGAGATTTAAGCCCCGATTGCTGCCCGGCCAGCATCACCACGCCGCATACTTTGCCAAGAGCAATCCCCGATTTCGGATAGCATTCAAGCGAAAAGACATCCTCCACAATCAGAATCTGTGGATTTTCCTCCCCTAATAGCCGGCATAGCTGGTTATATATTATTTCAAGGCGAACAGCCGTGTGTTGTTTGGGGGAAGTTTTTATCGTACCGTAGGCATAATGCAGCACTTTTGAACCATATCCTTGTATTATGCCAATTCCCGTTGAAGCCAAACCAGGGTCGATACCGAGAATTTTTATGCTCATTGCACATTAGGGTCGCAGAAGGCGCAAATCATCCGCTCTTGCGTTTGATATGGCTTCAAGATGCTCCAATGGGTGCATAACCATCGATTATTCCCATTGGCGCAACATAACGAAAACGAATTCAAGGGCAAGCAACAGTGGTATATTCGAATCTTCCGCGACCCTTAGCAAATACAATATTGCGCTTAAATTTTTTTCGTTTTCAAGGCGCGCCAAAAGTTTGCATACTTAACGTATTCGCATCTCCGGCACAACTTAAGGTGACGAAAAAAACAAGTAAAGTGTTATATTTTTTAAAAAAATCGCCTAACTATCGCCAAAATAATTTCATCATTTTGGCCATGATGCGCAATCTGACTATATCGAAAAAATTCCCACGCAATTAAAACTCTTTAAGTTTTTGAGCTGCGATGCGTGCTTCACTGCTATTTGGAAACTTTTTTGTCAATTCTTTCAGCCTTAACCGGGAATTGGCCTTGTCCCCGAGTTTCAGAAAAGCCAAAGCTTGTTTGAGCATAGCTGCCGGAACTTTATTTCCTTTAGGATATTTTTCGATTACCGTCTGATACTCCAGAATCGCTTTCTCATACCATTTTTCACGGTAATAGCTCTCGCCAATCCAAAACTGGGCGTTATCAGCCTGATCCGATTTGGGGTAATCCTCAATAAGCTGTTTGAATCTTTGCCGCGCTTTGTCCATGTCTCCATTGTCGTAAGACTGCTTGGCCTTATCATAGAGCCTATTTTCAGAATTATCGGACTTATCCTCACCTTTACCTGCAGCGTTTCCTTTGCCCGGCCTTTCCAAATTCAAATAACTATCGACCTGGACAAATTTTTTATTTAATTTAGCGATGGCAAGTTCGGTTTTATTCATCCGTTTTTGTAGTTTTTCTACGCTTTTGAACTTACGATTAATCGAGTATTCAAGTTCTTCAAACCGCCCGTTCGCTATTTGCGACTGTTTTTGGAGTATTCTAATATCGGCATTGGTTGTAGCGTACTGGCTGCGCAAACTTTTATCCCCGCTTTTAGTTGATCTTCCGATAACCTTCAGCTCATCTTGCAGTTGCTGATTCAACAATTCGTTCTGCCGTTTAAGAAGTTGATTCTGCTGCTCAAGTGTTCCAAGCCTGTCCTCTAAAACAACTATATCCTGTTGCATCGCACAACCACTTAACAAAAAAACAATACTCAGCAGGGTTAAATATCTATATCTACTGTTGATCATCTTTTTACCATCTCGATCTTTGCGGTTGAAACAATTCTAAAGTCAAATATCAGAGAAAAACGTCGCCGCACGAACTTAACGTCGCACGGGGCAACCATCAGTCGGTATTCGGTGTCCATCCGGAAATTGGCAATTTCCGGATGGACACTATTTGGCATCAATGATTGTTTGTAGTATTTCTCTTAATTCCCGGCTATGATACCGCAATTATAAACTGCCCGGGAACCTTGCCTGTTAAAACCAATATTTATTGTAACACAAGAGGTATGGCTGTTTACTCCACCTCAAAATGAGCCCGGCGATTTTTCGCCCATGCCTCTTCATCTCCGCCCGTATCCATAGGTTTTTCTTCACCGTAGCTGATAATGTTCACCCGGCTATCGTCAACACCCATATTAACGATAAAAGATTTCGCCGAATCGGCGCGGCGTTCACCCAATGCCATATTATAAGCCTCGGTGCCGCGTTCATCGCAATGCCCTTCAATGGTTACGCCTATTTCAGGTTTGGCTATCATATAGTCAGCCTTATCGGTCAAAATCCGCTGTGCGGACGATTGCAGAGTTGAACTGTCAAATTCGAAATAGACATCTTCGCTGGAAAATTCCATTTCTTTCCGCCTCAGTTCATCTTCTCTCCGCTGTTGTGCCATTAATTCTTCATCCGAAATTCCGGTTTCTGGCTCCTCGACGGGCTCTTCCGCAATTTCTTCAATCGGCTCCTCGAACTCTGAATCAGCCTCTACAGCCTTTTTGGCGCATGACACGGTAAATATCATAGCCGGTAAAATCATCATCATCATCGCAAAAAAAACCCAAAAATTTTTCCTCATTTTATTTTTCCCTCCTTTTGGTGGACCTCACCAAGACCTAATGTGGAAAGTTGGGCGACCACTTTGGCTGAGTTTGATCACCGTCCATAGTGACAAGACGGCGTTGATCAGTTCCATAAGCGGTCATAACGTATATTCGAGACCTTCCTTCTCTGTTTGAACTAAACGCGATAAGACTTCCATCCGGTGACCAAGACGGTGCTTCGTTATCCGCAGAATTACGGGTTAGCTGAATCGTTTTTTTCCCTTGAACACTGATCACGAAAATATCAATCTCACCGCCCTCCATGGATGAATAGGCAATCTTGTCACCTTTTGGAGCCCAGCTCGGTTGCGTATTGTACTTGCCTTCATAAGTCACCCGGTTTGTTCGCCCCGAAGCAACATCCATAATATAGATCTGTGGGCTGCCGGATCGGTTAGAAACATAGGCAAACTGTTTGCCATTCGGCGACCAACTCGCCGAGACATCAATTCCCCGGCTGTTGGTCAACTTTTTAATAATTTTCCCGCCACCGGTCAACATATAAATTTCCTGATCCTCTCCCATTGACATGGTAGCCGAAATCTCAAAACGTTTCGGATGCCAGGCAGGTTCAATCTGAACCCCTTCGAAAGTTAAATTCGTTTCAGAGCCGCCTTTCATTTCACGAAGGAAAATCTGGGACGGACCATTAACAAAAGAGGTATAGGCCATATAACGCCCGTCAGCTGACCAGGATGGAAACGTTGTAATATTTTTCTTTTTGGTAATCTGTTTAATATTGGTTCCATCATAGTCACAGGTATAAATCTCTTTATGGCCGCTTGCAGTTGATACAAACGCCAAACGGCTTCCGAACATTCCCGGCCACCCGGTAATTGCCTCCATCACTTCCGAGCAAAAACGGCGCAAAATCCGGTTCTGATCAGCGATCTGGCCATGATAACGTTTCCCAATCAAACGTTTTTGTTTGAAAGGATCAAATAAAAGCAAATCCAAGGTAAGTTTATTACCTACTACTTGCACTCCGCCGGTAATCAGAAACTCTGCGCCGATTACCGTCCAGTTTCCAAAATTAAGCTCTTTTTCAGTAATACCGGATTTGTGCGCATCATACAAATAGCTTTTGCGTTCTAAAATCTTAAAATACCCCGTGAAATTCAGCATTTTTGAAACTTCATCAGCTACTAAAGCCGTTCGTTCCCGTTCTGCCTCCACTGGTGTCATGGCTTTCAATACCGGTATAGCCAAAGGCATTTTGCGCAATGAGGGATTTGTCAAATCGAAAAATTTTATATCGGCTGCCGCTGCAAGGGGAAAAATGGCGCTTACACCAATACATAATATACAAACTGCTAAATTTATAAATAGTTTTCTATGAGTAAAAATCATTTTAGTATAATTCCATCTTTTTGAAAATCATGTTTCAATCCCGTACAAATTAACAACATGCCAATTCAATAGTCAATAATCACTCACTCCTTGGGGCGTATAATTTAACCCAAGTACAATACGAGATTTGCGCAAGCCTTCAGGATAGGGTTGAACCGGACTTGATTTACGAATGGCCTTTTCTACCGATTCATCCAAGTAGCGATTGCCTGACCGATCCATAAAAGAAATATCCACAATGCTTCCGTCAGGCAAAATCGTAATCGCCACCTTTCCGCCTTTCTCATTGTCTGAGGATAGTTGATCTGCATAAGCCCAATTTTCCTGTATTTCGGATGCGATCAGAGCCATGTATATTTCCTCGATTTGAGCTTCTCGCTTGCTGCCTGGTCCGGAACGCCCTTTTTGAGCCCCTCTTTGACCTTTAGGAACTTCCCTTTTAAATTCACCCTTGTCCATCTTTTCCCTTAATTCTCTGATAGTATCCTCCAGGGTTCTGGCAGGCGGTTCATCGGCATTTTTTTTCAAACGGGCCAATGCTTTTTTAAAATTTTGATTTAGTTTCAGCGTTTTGTACTTCATGGCGGTCTTGGTCTTGACAGGTTTGCGCGAAATACTGACCTCGGGTTTTTTTGAATCGGCTGTTTCTGCCGGGGCTGGGTCTATTTCGGCTTTTTTTGTTTCCCGTTTTTTGAAAGTTTTACGTATGGGCTTGGGTTTATCAGACATGATTTTTTTAACAAATGCCGCCGTTTTTCCCGATGCCGTATCGGGAATATCTTTTACGGATACCATCTGCACATCAATGGCAGAGGCAAAAGGGTCTTTTTCCCCCGACCATTGCGGGTTCATCACAATCACGGCCAATAAAATCAAATGTCCCGCCAGGGAAATTCCAATCGCCCAAAAAAACAACCTCTTTTGATACGGGTCGCTATGTACGGTAAAAAAGCTTTTAGACATGGCTGATCAATCTATTTCTTCGCCTTAGAATCCTTATCATCTTCAGAAGGCAGGGTTACCATGCCCAGTTTTTCGACTCCGGCGCCTTTTATCTCCGCCATGACCTTTACCACCACGCCATATGGCACACCTTTATCAGCACGAAAATACACTTCACGATCAGGCTTGTTTTTCAATATGGCAATCAACTTTTCCTTCAAAGAGTCTAATTCAACCTTATAATCATTTATAAACACCTGATGTTCCTTGGTTATGCTTACCATCATATTTTCCTTTTGGCTTGTTAGAGGCTTGGCGGTAGCCTCAGGCAAAGCCACGTCAACACCTTGTACCATCATTGGTGCGGCAACCATAAAAATAATAAGCAAAACCAGCATGACATCCACAAATGGTGTTACGTTGATGTCGGACATTAAGCGATCGGTATTGGTATCCATAGCCATGGATTAATTTCCTTTTAGCGATAAGATATCTCGTTCGACGATATTGAGAAAATCGGCTGAAAAACTGTTCAGCTCGGATTCTATAATTTTGATTTTTTGCATAAAATGGTTAAAAGCGATGACTGCGGGAATAGCTACCGCCAGTCCGGCCGCAGTAGCGATCAACGCTTCGGAAATTCCCGGCGCCACAACGGCCAAGGATGCTGAGCCCCTTGCACCTATGCCGTGAAAAGAGTTCATTATACCCCAAACTGTTCCAAACAATCCGATAAACGGAGTTGTGTTTCCGGTAGTCGCCAGAAAGGGAACCATCTGTGTCATCCTGGTAGTTTCGCTGTTGATTGCTCTGCGCAGGGCCCGCTTGACATTTTCGCTTCCCGAAATGTGCACGCTCATGGCAGAGTCTCCTTGAGATCTGGCACTAGCCTTATCCACCTGACTCACCTTTCTCAGTTCCACAAAACCGATACGAAAAATACGCGCTAAGGGGCAACCGGACAACTGCTTGGCTTTTTGATATACGCTGGCAAGGTCCCGGCTTTTCCAAAAATATTCAGTGAAGTTGTTGGACTCTTTAAAAGCGCGCTGGATATAACGCCACTTAATAATAATGATCGCCCATGATGTTACCGAAAAAAAGAGCAACAACAACAAAACAAGGCGAACCATTAAACCGGCACTGCCAATTATTTGGATTATATCTATATCGGTTTGCATGTACCTATCTTCTCCTAACCCTAATTGATTTTACAACGCTGTGCGCCGTTGTTTTTTTGTCTGTATACCATATTTATGAATTCAAGTGTAAAGATGAGTTTTTGTGTCTGTGGATGATAACCCTATCTGTGATAACCTTGTTTTCTGAAAATTCGGTTGCGCAGCGGCAAATGTAAGTTCTCAAAAAGTCCTGGCGGTATGGGGTATTTTTATGTGTTTCCTAATTGTAACCTATTGATATTGCTGGTTCTGAATTTTGAAAATATATTTACTGCCATGGTTTATTGAGAAGTTACCACCAAATAAGTTAACCTATTGGAACAATAATAAATTACTCTATTTTACATGTATAGCAGAGTATACAAGCAAACACCGGCTGTCAAGTACAAGGGCATAAAGGGCATAAAGGATGCAAATATACCTGCCAAAAAAATCAGCAAAGAATTTGCCGGACATTTCAAAAAATTATATTAAAAACGTGTTGCCTGATCAAAGCCATACTGTATTGTCCCGGCAGCTTGGAGTCAGTTATCTGTCGTTAAGCGCTATATCAAAAATCGCAAATGGCGGAATCTGCCGCTGCCTAAGATGCGCTTTGAAGGTGGAAAAGACGCGGCCTGTCTGCGTTTAACTAATAAAATACGGAGCACTTAATTATGCAAAAAATCGCACAGATCGTATTGGAAGGCTGTTCACTAAAACATGTATACCGAAATGGTTACCGGTTCATAGGAGCCGGCCGTGAAAGTGTGGCCGAACATGTCTATTCAACAGGTTTTATAGCCTTTATCATGTCTGAGTTAAAGCCGCAGGTAAACGCCGGGCGTCTTCTGGCCATGTGCATGATTCATGATTTGCCGGAAGCGCGCATGGGAGATCTCGACTATTTACAGAAAAAATATGTATCCGCCAACGAATCGCAAGCCATCGAAGACGCAACCGGCAAATTACCCTTTGGCGACAACATCAAAGGGCTGCTGACTGAATTCAATAAATCCGAAACGCTTGAAGCCAAACTGGCCCACGATGCCGACCAGTTGGCTTTGATCGCAGATTTAAAAATGCTCGATGCCGCAGGTTATCAAAAACCGCAAACATGGATTCCGCATATCAAGGAGCGATTGAAAACCGATCTTGGATTGCAAATCGCCGATGCGCTATTGGCTTGTGAGCCGGATAGCTGGTGGAAAGAGCTTTTATATTGAAAGTAACAATGTTCGTTCCATAAATAGGCGGGGTTGAATCGTTTCTGAGCTATCCGGACAAACATGATATTGGCGATTCTTAGGGCCATGGAAAATGCAACTTCCAAGCACCTGACGCCACGGCAACCTATTGAGCTGATCGCAAATGGACCTTTTGCGCCAATGGACAGCCACCTAATTTTCCGCTTTTTATCCGGTATCCGGGATATCAGGTTGCCAGATTTTAGTATTAGGACTAAAGTACACAGCTAATAAGCCGATATTTTTCATACATCCTGAATACCAACATTTGGGGGGAGTGTCGTTATGACGGCAAATAAAATCTTAACTGTCGATGATAGTCGCACCATTAGAATGATTGTAAAAAAAGCATTCAGTCCTTTTAAATGCGAATTGTTTGAAGCTCAAAATGGCGTAGAGGGTCTTGACTTAGCAACGAAAGTCAAGCCGGACCTCATCGTTCTGGATATTACCATGCCTGTTATGACGGGCATTGAAATGCTTACCAGATTAAAAGAGGAAAATGACCTGAAAAATATCCCCGTTATCATGCTGACCGCCGAGTCCGGAAAAGACAACGTAATGGCAATTGTAAAAATGGGGGTTAGGGACTATATCGTCAAACCATTCAAGGGAGAACAGTTGATCGAACGTGTAAAACAGATTCTTGAACTGCAACCCCGCATTGAAACCCATGCAAAGGCCGATAGTGAAAAAGAAGGAGACTATTTTACGGCTGCTGGTGATATTGTTGTAATGTCACTGCCGAAAAAAGTGAATCGTTCCATTGCAGTTAAAGCCGAAAATGCCGCCAAAAACAAGATTGACAAATTGAGCAGCGCCGGCGCCAAAAAATTTATCATTGATGTCAGCGCCGTAGCCGATCTAAACATGAACGTTATCCAAATGCTCAATTCTCTGATCAATTTGCTGGAACGGTCAAAAATGATCATCAGGTTAGTGGCAACAGATTCTCAAAGAGAGTCCCTGAAAGGTTTCAAAGAAACCGGTTCTGTCGAAACATTAAAAACAGTCGAACAGGCATTGACGTCCTTTTAGGGGCTTAGGCGATTTTTGTCAAAAAATATAACGTTTTAATATCACTGGCTATTACTATAAAAGCCCTGCTTACCTTTAAATTATTCTATAAAAAGTCCTTACTCAAACAGACCTTTGGCCAGCTCTTTAAAAACCCGGCTCAAGGTTCTGCCTTTCTTTGTTGTTTCACCATTTCCAAATTAAATAATTCTAAAGTTTTCCAGGTAGCTGCGGATATATGTTTAAAAATTGTTTTTTTTAAGCGGTTTTGCATTCAAGGCGATTCACAAATAATGGGGTGGTGCTCTTAATTATAACAAGAAAGCAAACACTAAATAATATCTGAAAAACCATTACAACGCTTATAGAGGGGTGCTGTAAATGCCCATTCAAGAAGACGAAACCCTGCAAATGTATTTAGAGGAATCTCTAGAGCATCTTAACGATATCGAAAATGATATTCTGGCAATAGAAAATGATGGCGCTGATATTAATGAAGACTTGGTAAACAAGGTCTACCGGGCCGCTCATTCAATTAAAGGCGGCGCTGGTTTTATGGGTTTGACGAATATTAAAGATCTCACCCATGAGATGGAAAACATACTCGGAAAAATACGCAGCCGTGAGATGATACCTGTCTCCGGTAATATAAATCCCCTGCTTAAGGCGGCCGATAAGCTTAAAGAGCTATTAGATGATGTCCTTAATAGCAATGAGATAGACATAGACTCTCATGTGCAAGAGTTACAAACAGTTTTAAAAAACGAAATCAAAACTAAACAGCAAGTTTCTGAAGAATCCGCCCCTGCAGATAAGCAAGAATATATTGAAACCTCAGAGCCCAGGCAAAGCCAAGTCGCCACCGGCAAGGCCGATGTTCCCGGCGCTCAACACGACACGCTTGCCTTGACGTTTCCGGGTGAAAATGAAGTCCTGAATATCACCTTTGATCAAATTACTCCTTACTTTAAACAATCCAAACACATATATTTTGTAAAAATCAGGATAAATGAAGACGTATTATCACAAGAAAAGACTTTTCAATCAATACTGGAAGAAATGGAGCAAACCGGCTCCATTATCAGCACCAACATTAGCCTTCCAGATTCTTCGGATATGGATGCACATTGGACACCGGATACCCGGACAGCATTTTTTCTATTTTGCACAATTTTAAAACCAACCGATATCAGCATTTTATTTGAAGTAACCGAAGATCAAATTTTAGAGCTTAGAAAGGATCACAGCCTGTATTTTCTCAATGGCGATTTTGTCGATACAAGCAACTTGCCCGTTAGTGAGCCAGCGCCATCCGCACAACAGATAACACAGAACCAAATACCGCTGGAAACTAATTTAGAACCAGTAGAATTCGAAGAAATAACTCAACCGCCGGAAATGACCTTTCAAGAAGAAACATCGCCCCAAATGAATATAGCCATGACAAATCAAGTTGATCAACAAACAAGCCTGTCAATAAGTAGCCAGGATAAATCCGCAGACAAAAGCGCGGGCAAAAAACAAGCCAAGTTTGAACACGAAACCAGCCTTCGTGTTCACGTGAGCCTTCTGGATCAATTGATGACACTTGCCGGTGAATTGGTCTTAAGCCGCAATCAGTTATTGCAATCCATGAGTTCAAATGACCTGCGAGGCTCCGAAATCGCCGGCCAGCGAATTGACTTAATTACTTCTGAACTGCAGGAAGCCATAATGCTTACCCGCATGCAGTCCATTGGTAATGTTTTCAACAAATTTCCCAGAGTCGTCCGTGATATGTCCCAAACCATGGGCAAAAAGGTCGATCTTGTTTTAGAAGGCAAAGAGGTTGAACTTGACAAAACCATTATTGAGGCTATTGGCGATCCTCTTACCCATTTAGTCCGCAACTCCGTTGACCATGGCATCGAGCTGCCGCAGGTGCGCCAAAAGGCAGGAAAAACTCCCGAAGGTCAGATTTTCCTGAAGGCCTACCACGAAGCCGGTCAAGTTAATATTGAAATCACAGACGATGGCAAAGGACTTGACGGCAATGTTCTGGCCAATAAAGCTATAGATAAGGGATTAATAACCGAGGATCAAGCCAAGGTGATGTCATCGCGCGAAAAAATCAATCTTATCTTTTTACCGGGTTTTTCTACGGCGGAAAAAATAACGGATGTATCGGGCCGCGGCGTCGGAATGGATGTTGTCAAAACCAACCTAGATCAACTTGGCGGTATTATTGATATAGATTCGGAGCTTGGCAAAGGATCCACCTTCAGAATAAAGCTTCCGTTAACATTGGCTATTATTCCATGCCAAATCATACTTACAGGCGGCGAGCGCTATGCCATACCTCAAGTCAACCTGGAAGAATTGCTGCGAATACCGGCCGATCAAGTCCGAACCAGGATTGAACGTGTCGGCGATGCGGATGTAGTGCGATTGCGGGGCAATTTGTTGCCCCTGATCAGGTTATCTGATGTCATTGGCGTGGAATCGCTCTATTTTGATATAGAATCAGGTGACTGCAAAAAAAACCGCCGCAATGCATTAACGGACAGACGTTCGAAGAAAAGCCCCATGGCGCCACCGGAAGAAGATCTAAGCACGGTTCCGGACGAACCGATTAATTCAGAAGACCGCAATACGGTGCAAGACCGGCGCTATCACTCGGCAAGCGCTTTAAATATCGTTGTCGTTTCAACAGGCACCATGAAATACGGACTTGTTGTTGATGACCTGCAGGACTCAGAAGAAATTGTAGTTAAACCTCTGGGAAGGGATTTAAAGAAATGCAAAGGCTATGCAGGTGCGACAATCATGGGAGACGGCCGCGTGGCGTTAATTTTAGACGTTTCTAATCTTGCCCATATGGCCGGTTTGATTTCCATGGAAAATACTGTCAGAGCAGCCGAAGTTGCTCAAGACGAAAAACTTGCCGTTCGCGCTAAACACGACCGCCAAGCCATGCTTTTATTCCGCAGCGCCGAGGATGAGCAATTTTCTGCGCCATTGAATTTGGTCGAACGTATTGAAAAGATCAAACGCTCCGATATTGAAAATGTTGGCGGCAAGCGGGTAATCAAGTATCGGGGCGGCAGTTTACCGTTGTTTAGCATAGATGAAGTAGCCGATGTTAAACCACTGACAGATTCAGATAATCTTTTGGTTATTGTTTTCAAGGTCACTGGACGCGAAGTGGGCCTGCTTGCAATGGGGCCGGTGGATGCACTTGATACAGGCATAGAAATCGATGGCAGCACACTTAAACAGACAGGAATTATGGGATCGACAATCATAGATAACAATACAACATTGATGGTTGATATCCACGAAATAGTGAAAATTTCGAATCCGCAATGGTTTGAGGAAAAACCTGAAGAAAAACAAATAAAAACTGAAACTACGATTCTGTTTGCCGAAGACTCTACATTTTTCCGCAACCAGGTTAAAGGGTCCATTGAACAAGAAGGTTTTACTGTTTTGGAAGCTGAAGACGGCGTGGTTGCATGGGATCTGCTCCAGGAACATGCCGACCAGATCTCGTTAGTAGTCACTGACATTGAAATGCCGAACATGGACGGCTTTACATTGACTACAAAAATAAAACAAAGCCCGCTTTTTGCTCACCTGCCGGTAATCGCATTAACGACTCTCGCCGGAGAGGAAGATATCGCCAAAGGCAAAAACGCTGGAATCGATGATTATCAAATAAAACTGGATCGTGAAAAATTAATGAAAAGTATCATCAACTTTTTAAAAGCGGCTTAAGCACTACAGTTGTTTGATTAAGGAGACTTTTAATGGGCATGCAAACCTCTACCCGAATTGTTGAACTAGCAACTTTTTATGTCGGCCAAGCCCTTTGCGGTATGGATATTTTGAAAGTCCAGGAAATAAACAAACTCATGGATATGACCAAGGTTCCGCAAGCGCCAAGCTATGTGATCGGCATACTCAACTTGCGAGGTCAAATCGTTACCGTTATTGATTTGGGGAAAAAACTCGGGCTCAATAACGACATACTTTCCGATACCACTCGAAACATTATTGTTAATTCCGACAATGAATATATTGGGCTTATCGTCTCACGCATCAGCGATGTTGTTGAAGCCGAATGGGATAAAGTGGAAAAACCTCCCGCAAATATCTGCGGGGTACAAGGTGTTTATTTTAAAGGGGTTTTTAAAACAAAAGATCGGCTTATAGGCATCCTTGATGTTGACCGGGTCTTGTCGGAAGATTCATAAAAAAGGATTGATAAAACGGATTCGCCCAATCTTCAAACGCAATTAGAGAAATTTTTTAAAGGACAGATTACTCCATGAACAGCTCCAAGGCACTCAGGATTTTAGTTGTAGACGATACGGTTGTATATCGCAAAATAGTCAAGGATGTAGTGTCACAACTGCCGGGTGTTGAGGTTGTCGGGACAGCGCACAACGGAGTAGCAGCGTTACATAAAATTAGAACCTTGAAGCCGGACTTGCTGACCTTGGATATTGAGATGCCTGAAATGAACGGCATTGAAGTTTTGGAGCATCTGAACCGGGAAGCATTGGATGTTGGCGCCATTATGCTCAGCACCCTTACCTATGAGGGAGGGACCATGACGATGCGGGCGCTCGAGCTTGGGGCTTTCGATTTTATTCCAAAGCCTCAATCCGGTGCAAACATGGCTGAAAACACGGAAACCATTAAAAAAGCCCTGGCCCCCGTGATAAAGGCGTTCTCATTAAGCCGTGATATACAAAAAATTTCAGGTAGAAAAAGAAAAGTTACCGGCAAAGCTTCGCCCTCGAAAAAAAAGATAACGCCCACTCAGACTATCGATTCGGAAAAATGGTCCGGCAAAGCTTCGATCGTCGCTATCGGCATTTCCACAGGCGGCCCAAACGCCCTGGCAAAAGTATTGCCCAGATTACCTGCAACTATCGGAGTGCCTATTGTCATCGTTCAGCACATGCCGCCAATTTTTACAAACTCTCTGGCCAAAAGCCTAAATAGTAAATGCGCGCTTGATGTTCGGGAAGCAACCGATGGAGAGCCTTTAAAACCTAATATTGTTTATATTGCGCCCGGAGGCAAACAAATGAAAGTAATAGCAGGAGCAGACGGGCGCCAAAGAGTGATCAGAATTACCGATCATCCACCGGAAAACAGCTGTAAGCCATCTGCCGACTATCTATTTCGATCCATTGCCGAACACTTTGTCGGCCGGGCCACAGGCGTTATCATGACCGGCATGGGCTCTGACGGAACCTCGGGTTTACAGATGATGAAAAATAATGGTGCTTTTATCATCGCTCAAGACGAGCCCTCCTGTGTTGTCTTTGGCATGCCTAAAGCACCAATTGAATTAAATATCGTAAACGTTGTATCACCCCTGGATAGAATCGCCGATACGATAATAAAAACAGTTTTCCCAGCGGATTCACAATTAACTTCCGCAGTTAGGCCGTCATCGAAAGTGATGGAAAGGCGTCTATCATGAGCGCTTTGCTTTCCGGCAAACCGGCTTCCGGTCCAACGGCTTCTTTAACAAGTTCTGCAAAACCAATGAATAGCAGATCGAATATTGGCTTCAAAAAGAGCGTAAAAATTACTCCTCAGGAAATAAATCTGCTATCGACCTATATTTATAGCATTTCGGGAATTCATATCGAACCTGGCAAGGCATACTTGTTGGAAACAAGGTTCAACAGGATGTTGGATTCAGAAAAATGTAAAAATTTCAGTGAACTGTACCACAAAGCAAAAGCGGACAAAAGCAAAACGATTGAAAAAAAAATCATTGATGCTATCACTACAAATGAAACATTGTTCTTCAGAGACAGCAATCCGTTTGAATTATTAAAACAGAAAATTATTCCGGAAGTAATAGACAAAAATACAAAAAGCGGTCAGCATTCCGCTCCTACACCTCTGCGGATCTGGAGTGCCGCCTGTTCTACCGGGCAAGAGATTTACAGCATAGCCATCGTGCTGAAAGAATTGATGATCAGCCCGAACAAATTTAATATTCAGTTGATCGGTACGGATTTATCGGATGCGGCAATTAAGCAGGCCAGTTACGGCCTTTATAATAAATTTGAAATAGAACGGGGTTTAGCGCTCGAAAAGCTTCAGCGGTATTTTACGCCCATAGGTTCAAACTGGAAAATCAAGGATGAAATTCGAAGTATGGCCTCTTTTAGCAAGTTTAACTTAATGGATCCAATCGCCAGATTAGGAAAATTTGATATTGTTCTATGCCGTAATGTGGCTATTTATTTTACACTGGAAGACCGGAAAAAATTATTTGACAAAATTGCGGGCTGTCTGAATCCTGGAGGATACTTACTTATTGGCTCAACAGAGTCATTATCGGGCGTATGTCCACGCTTTGTGCCCAAACGGCACTTAAAATCGATTTTTTATCAAATAAAATAAATTAGTATGAATGAGTCGATAAGTTTGGAGGAATTAAATATGCAATCCTTGAAAATATTGGTTGTCGATGATGACGCGGTCACACGGTCATTGATTTTCAGAAAATTGAAAAAGGCCGATTATGAGGTGGACGCCGCCGAGGATGGTGTGGAGGCTGTGCGTTTGATTTCCGATCAGTACTACGACGTTATTTTGACCGATTTGATGATGCCGGGCGGAGTTGATGGTATCGGTGTTCTCGAATCGGCAAAAGCAAATAACCTGAAAACGGAAGTAATTTTGATAACCGCCCACGGTACCATTGAAAATGCGATTACGGCGATGAAAAAAGGCGCCGCCGATTACCTGCAAAAACCGATTATTTTTGATGAATTATTTTTAAGACTGGATAAAATTCAAAGCCTTAAGAATATCATAAAAAATGCTACAGATTTACGCGAAGCCATGGACGTTACAGAAAAAGCTTCGTGTGAAACCATACAAAACCTTGAACTCACCGTTGATCAACTCAAAAACGCATTAGACACAATAGAATCCGTTTTAGCCAGAAAGGACCTTGATCCTGAAGAACGAATAAATATGGCGATAGATTGTTACCAGCAAGTATCCTAACCAATTCGCAGTGTTTTTTTAATTAACGGTCCTTTTGCAAATCCCTTCTAAATTAATAACTCACAGCAACGCTCAATGTTCCAAAAAAATATGGATAATGGCCATTTACGCACTGAACGGCTTATGAAACTTTTAGCTGGTACTTTGACACAAAAATGAAATGATATTTGCAGTCCCATTTCACGTGTGATAATGGTTTTTAATTATGCATAGGCTCGGGCTCCGCCCGCCTTTATTGGGGACTTGCCTGAGCAAAAGACTGTTATCACATCATATCCTCGCCGCTACGATCAAACCTTTTAGGATCGCACGAGCAAAACCCATGGTTTAATTAAAAGGAATTAAACGTCATCATTAGGAGGCAAAATGGAAAAATGGACTGCATATATAGATAATATGGCCAGTATGCTATCGAAAAATACAATACTTGTCATCTGGATTAAAGCGGGTATAGCCATTGCTTTTGGAATGATCGGCTGGATTATGCTTAAAATAATTATTTACATTGCCCGCAAAAAACTTGCTAAATCCAAATTCAAAAACCGCAGCGATCAAATAATTCTGGCGCTGCACAAGACATTGGGCCTTAGTTTAATTTTTCTTGTTGGCAAGTATTTAATCGATTTATTCAGCCTGAAATTCATAGATAAAATTTTCCCCGCAGTGTTCATTATATTGTTTTGCAGACCTTTAGTTGATTTTATGCTCGTTTTATTAAACTATTTACAAAAAAATTGGGCTCAAAAGACGGTAACGAAAATTGACGATATTATTTTCGAATTGTTGAAAAAATTTTCAGGCGCCGCAATGTACTGTATCGCCGCAATACTGGCGCTGGATATGCTTGGAATAAATGTAGTGCCTTTTATAGCCGGTGCGGGAATTATGGGTATCGCCATCGGTTTTGCCGCAAAGGATACACTTTCAAACCTTATTGCGGGTATCTTGCTGATTATAGACAGGCCCTTTGAAATTGGAGATCGTATTGAAGTCTGGGAGGCCCCTAAAAACTGCTCCACATGGGGTGATGTCCTGAGTATCGGCTTACGCGCTACTAGAATAAAAACAACTGATAATATTATCATCGTTATCCCGAACAATGAAATCATGAAGCGCGATATTGTCAATTATACAATCATCTCTGACGATATCAGAGTGCGGGTAAACATCGGTGTTTCCTATGACACCGATATTGAAAAAGCCAAAGTTGTTATAGAAAAAGTCGCATCCCAAATCGATTGGGTATTAAAAGATCCCGCTCCGAAAGTTATAGTCAACAATTTTGGTGAATCTTCGGTTGATTTACGATTGTTTGTATGGATAGCAGACGCACGCAAACGCATCCAAACCGTCTCACATATAACCGACCACGTAAAATCCGCTTTTGACGCAGAGGGCATCGAAATTCCCTATCCCAAAAGAGATATAACCATTGTCAATGCAAAACCTGCACAAAAGCAAGCCGAGTAAAAAAATACTCGCACAGCAGAGCTATTGAATCAGCCCATATGCCCTGAGCTCTGATGCTGTCCCGCCTTAATGTTGCTCAAACAAGCTCTAAGAACCAGTTTGGGAATTATAAATCAACGATTTGCATGGGTATCGGGTCTTTTAGAATCAAACGGGCTGTTTTACAAAACTGCTCGGTTGTATCTGTAATAAAGATTCTGCTTTCGGGCTGAATTTTCCTGTCAAACAGATGATTACCCGAATGATTACCCGAATTGCGTAAATAGGCGTGCACTTTTTCAGCCGCAGCTTCGGCCGAATCAACAAGAACCACGCGGGAGCCAATTTTACGTTGGATAAGCTGTTTCAATACAGGGTAATGCGTACATCCAAGAATAAGCGTATCAATTTGCAAATTTTTTAAAGGATGAAGGTATTTTTTAATAATCATGGCGGTTTCCGGCTTGCTTAACCACCCTTCCTCAACTAAAGGAACCAATAGCGGACACGGCGTCCCATAGACTTTGGCGTTGGGCTGGATTTGCTGAATGCGTTGTTCATATGCCTTGCTTACGATGGTTGCCCGGGTTCCTATAACACCGATACGTTGCTTGCGCGATACCTTGACCGCCGCCTGCGCGCCGGGACCGATCACTTCAAATACAGGCAGACCAAAACGTTCCCTTATGGCTTCAGGCGCACAACTTGAAGCCGTATTACAGGCAATGACGATAATCCTGGCCCCTTGCCGAACAAGAAACTCCGCATTTTTCAAAGAATATTTGATAATCGTGCGTTTGCTTTTGCTCCCGTATGGAGTCCGCGCAGTGTCTCCCAGGTAAAGAATCGGATAGCTGGGAGACAGTCTTTTCAAAGCTTTGACCACGGTCAGCCCCCCAATTCCAGAATCAAATACTCCAATCATTTGTTACCACACCGGACCGGGCTTTTATTTGACCTAAATCTTAAAATTTCCCGGATTTTTTCTATGTCTTTAGTGTTAATCGGATTTTTCATGCCAGGGCAGGAATTGGCCATTGCCTGCCAGTTCCCGATATCCACCAGCAAGCTGCCGATAAAAGGCCAATTTTTGCACATTTCCGGCTTTACCCGATGGATAGAACAATTACGGTTCAAAAATATGCAAAACCCGTCTTCACGCTGTTTTAATACAAGTTTGTTTCCAGACTGAACACAAAACCGGCTCTCAAACTCCGAAGGGTCCAATCCTAAATATTCGGCAATGTTAGCAAGGCAGGCAGGTGAAAGGTTAGTTCCGCCATAGCCTTTGCAACATTGCCCACACTGAGTGCAGTTAAAAAGCTGGTTATTTGATATCATATCGGCTGCTCATAGCGGACTTTAATGTCATCTTATCAACGTATTTCAAATCACCGCCCACGGGAACTCCAGTTGCAATGCGCGTTATCCTGGCTTTGCAGCCGGACAATTCTTTGGCTATATAAGCAGCCGTAGACTCGCCCTCAACATTCGTTCCCGTCGCCAGCACAAGCTCTTTTATGCCGGCCTGTAAAACTTTGGCGAATAATTCGCGTAACCTGATATCTTCAGGACCGACACCATCGACCGGCGATAAGGCTCCGCCCAAAACATGGTACAACCCGTTGAACGCTCCGGATTTTTCAATAGAAATCATATCCGCCGGTTGTTCCACAACACAAAGCAGCCCGCTATCACGATTACTGTTCCGGCAGATGTGGCACAATTTACAATCACTTAAAGCAAAACATTGAGAGCACAATCTTACCTTTTGCTTTACCGTAACAAGGCTGTTGGCCAGTTGTTCCGCTTCGCTCGATGGGCGCTTAAGTACGTGTATGGCCAATCGCTCAGCGGTCTTTTCGCCGATACCAGGTAATTTACCAAAGTTTTTTATCAATGATCTTACTGATTCAGGGTAATACTGCATCGTAAAAGCTTATCCCGTAACCGGTGCTCTAAACGTTATAAAATACCGGGCAAATTAAAACCGCCGGTAATCTTTCCCATCTCGCCTGCAACCATTTCCTGAGCTTTGGTCAAAGCGTCATTAACGGCCGCAAGAACCAAATCTTGCAACATCTCGACATCGTCAGGGTCCACGACTTCCTTTTCAATATTAAGAGAGACAATCTGATTACGCCCATTAGCGACAACTTTAATCATTCCCCCGCCGGCAGTGGTTTCAACTGTTCTATCGCCCAGTTCTTCTTGCAGCTTCATCATTTTAGATTGAAGCTTCTGAGCTTGTTTCATCATGTTACCCATACCTTTCATGGCATTACCTCCTATATGTCCTATGACGTTTTAACATCAACCACCTGCCCTTTAAAAAGCTCCACAACTTGCATTACCATTGGGTGGCTATAAGCTTTTTGCTTGCTTTGGATGGTTTTGTTTTTCTCGTTATTTTTTTTCGCAACGTCCTCCATCCGGCAAACAAGTTCAAACCTGACAGTGCATTGCGCCTCCTGCGAACAAATTTTCTCAATCAAAGAAGTATTTTTTTTAATATTGTTGATACAAAAAGCGTTACCCGTCACTTCCACTGAAAGTTTTTGATCCGTATAGGATTTGACACGGCATTTAGTTAAATGAGCAGCCAGCGAGGGCTTAATTTCTTCAGCTTTATTCAAAAGCCTCCGCCAAAGCGTCTTTTCGTCCAGGCGGGCAGATACCGCGCCTTGTCCGGCAACACTTTCAGACGAATTTTCAACGGCGGGATCAAGTTGCCTTTTTTTAACCGGCTGTGCTTGGCCCTGATTTTCAACCGGTTTGTGATCAGCCGCGTAGATATCAAAAGCAGCGTTGGCGGGCTTTTCTCCGGAACCGGCCATTGGAGCCAAATCTTGCGAAACAGTTTGCTGCTGTTCAAGAGATTTGTCTTTTCTATCGGCAGCAGCCGGTGCAACGGCAAGAGGTTTTTGTCCGGCCACGGTTAAAGATGCGGCGTTTTGTCCGCCCCCCGTGCTTGAAATTATTCCGGGCGCATTTTCCCTGAACTGATCAAGCTTCTCTATAAGGGTATCTATCGCCAAAGATGGGGGCGCCTGAAACAATTTCAAAAAGACCATTTCAAGGGCATATTTGGGCTGACTGCTGAATTTAACGGCTGATTCGGCCTCGAATAAAAAATCAAAAACCTGAATCAAGTGACTTTCGGCAACATCTACGATCTGGCGTTTCATTTGTTCGGCTTCATGTTCAGGCAAATCAACCAGGCGGTCTGTCCTGAAATTAAGCTTGATAAGCGTCAAGTTATGAAAATATGAAACAATATCGGCATAATAACGTTTTATTTCAAGCCCTTGACGCCAAACCTGGTCAATATGATGTAAAACCGCCTTAATATCCCGATTGAAGACCGCCGCAGATAAATCGAAAAGATGCTTCCTGTCGACAATACCCAGCAAATCAGTAATGAGCTGCACCGTTATGGGAGCATCGGCGCAAGCCAGAATATGATCCAGCAAACTGAGAGAATCACGCATACTCCCACCGCCCTCTTGGGCGATCAGCGCCAGAGAATCCGCATCAATACTGACATTTTCCTTTTCGCAAATGCGGCCAAGGTGCTCTGCAATATAAGCGGCGCCGATTCTTCGCAAATCATGCCGCTGGCAGCGAGACAAAATTGTAATCGGTATTTTATGGGCTTCGGTGGTGGCAAAAATAAATTGAACGTGCTCAGGCGGCTCTTCAAGTGTTTTGAGCAACGCATTAAATGCCGCCAGACTGAGCATATGAACTTCATCAATAATATAAATTTTCCGGCGGCAATGCACCGGCATGTATTTCAAGTTTTCCCTAAGTTCACGAATTTGATCGACGCTATTATTTGAAGCGCCGTCAATCTCAAAAACATCCACCGTAGTGCCCGAGGTGATTTCTTTACAAGAACGGCAAACGTTACATGGTGTGCTGGCAGGCCCGTTGGCGCAATTGACAGCCTTGGCCAAGATGCGGGCGATTGTAGTTTTGCCCGTTCCCCTGGGACCGGAAAAAAGTATAGCATGAGCAAGCCGCCCTGCATTAATGGCGTTGGCCAACGTACGCGTCACATGCGTTTGCTGAACAACGTCCTCAAACGTTTGGGGTCTGAATTTGCGGGCAAATACCAAATAGCTCATAAGGTTACATCCAATTCGCCGTGACTGCTTCCGGCTCTGAAAAAATGAGTACCCAAGCGGCAGGAGCCGCTAACATATCCGGCCCGGCGCACACGATATTTATCACGATATTTATCACGATATTTATCCCGGCAATTGATCCGCATATTCAAATACCGGAAATTCTTGCGGGAGAAATTAAGCCAATCAACGCTTATATAGCGCACCTATATGTGAGGCGCAACTTGTTATCCCCTGCCCCTTGCTCAAGCAATCACCAACCATCAAGAGGCCAAACGCCACTGCGCCTGCCTGAAACCAAAAGGGTTTAATTTAGCGGGCTTTATGATTGCCATAACATGATTTAGGAGGCATTTGAGGGGGATGGCGGAGAGAGAGGGATTCGAACCCTCGGTGCCGCTATAAACGGCACACACGATTTCCAGTCGTGCTCCTTCAGCCAACTCGGACATCTCTCCATTTAAATAGTTGATTAAAATGCCGTTATGCGAAGGGCATTCTTTTTAAAACAAAATAGCTCAGCAAAAAAAATCCGATTTGTGAGCTAACGTCATTTTCAACCAAAAGCGGAATGATTAATTACACATATAAATTAAACGTGTCAATGAAAAGAAATCATTTTCCAGTCTTTTTCTAATCATTCTTTTTCCAATCATTATCGGAAAAAAAAACGGTTAAGCATTTTAACCTCATAGCCGATAATAATCTTCAGGGACAGCTATATATAATGACAAACGGTAAATAATGATAAACGGTGATTGAGAAAAACCGCCCAAATAGACTTGAAATTCACCATTGTTGAAATACAGTGATAATGTACTGGATGATATTGAATGCAAGAGTTTCTGAAAATCTGGTTACGCGATCAATACCAAAACCTGCCAGGCGTGCAACACGCGCTACTTTTGACCGGTCCGGCGGACAAAGGCCCCTTTAATCAATCATTTTCCTGGCCTGATCCAACTACGGACCGCAAAGCCTTATCCGGTGTTGCCGATGCTTCACTTAAGTTAAAAAAGCCAGTTATCAAAACACGCTACAGATTGGGGGAAAATGCTCAAGAACCCCTGGATGCGCTGGCTTGCCCATTGTTCCTCCACGGCCGTTTGAACGGCGCCGTGGCCATGGAAATACCACACCGTTCACAATCACTGCAAAAAGAAGCGTTGAAACAGATGAAAATTGGCGCCAAATGGCTCGAAACCATGGTTCAGGCGCAGAATTTCACTGCAAAAGAGCAGTTGATCAACCTTGTCGATCTGGTTGCCTCTGCATTGGAATATGAAAATTTCCATACGGCTGCAATGCAAGTGGCCAACGAACTTGCACAACGTTTTGCCTGCCATCGGGTAAGTCTGGGTTTTTTAAATCGGAGCCAAATCCAGATTGAGACAATTTCAAACAGTTCTCAGATCGATCAACACTCAAACCTGACGCGCGCTATACGCGATTGCATGAACGAAGCCCTGGATCAGCAAGCCACTGTGGTATACCCGCCCTCACAGGATAATCCGCTTTTGGTAACCCGGTTGCACGCATTGCTGGCCCAGCAACACAAAGCATCGTCGATCTGCAGTGTGCCGCTGGTAAAAAACGGCAAGATGACTGGTGTTTTTTTATTGGAACGATCCACGGAAAAACCGTTTGATGCTCAAACAGTCGAACAACTTGAACGGATTGGGTTGTTGCTCGGCCCGGTGTTAGAGAACCGGCGCCGCGAAGAACAGCCGCTTAGGATCAAGCTTGCAGGGGCTATAACCTCCCGGTTAAACAAGTTTTTCGGTCCACGCCGCTTGGGATTGAAAGTCGCTGGCGGCCTAAGTGTTCTTTTGTTGTTATTGCTTTGCATAATTAGCGCACCCTTTCGTATTTCAACCGACTCAATACTTGAGGCCAATATACGCCGTTCTGTGATCGCCGCCCAAATAGGATTCATTGCCTCGGCCAATGTGCGTGCAGGGGATTTGGTGCAAAAAAACGATTTACTGGCCACCTTGGACAACAAGGACCTGTTGATTCAACAGCGCAAGTGGAGAAGCCAAAGTATGCAACTGCTCAAAGAGTACCGTAAAGCCTTGGCAGGACGCAATCGCTCGGAGGTGACGATATTAAAGGCAAAACGCTTGCAGGCCGAGGCCCAACTGAACCTTGTGGAGCAGCAACTGGCCCGCACCAAATTGACGGCGCCAATTGACGGCCTGGTCGTAAAAGGGGATCTGAGTCAATCCCTTGGCTCACCTGTCGAACGTGGACAGGTTCTTTTCGAGGTAGCTCCAATAGGTGAATACCGTGTGATTTTAAACGTGGATGATCGGGATATCGGCCTGATTTATAATGGTTTACCGGGAAAACTAAGACTGGCCGGCATCCCCGGTCAACTCATCGACATCCAAATCCAGCGTGTGCCGCCGGTCTCTTTTGTCGAGCAAGGACACAACTACTTTCGTGTCGAAGCGGCCATGAAACACCCTTTTGATTTACTGCGTCCCGGAATGAAGGGGGTTGCAAAAATAGAAGTCGGACATAAAAAACTAATCCGGATTTTGACCCGAAGATTGACCAATTGGATACGGGTATTTTTCTGGAGCCATTTACCGTAAAGACTATGAGTGATTCCTTTTTCAGCAGCTACTGGTATCGCGTAGCTCATTTAAAACCGCAATTGCGCGACAACGTCATCATTGCACGCCATGTGTACCGCGCACAGACGTGGTATGTGTTGCGCAACAGCCTCAACGGTCAAAACCACCGCTTTAATGCCGGCGCTTATGCCTTGATTGCACGAATGGATGGGCGCCAGAGCCTGCAGCAACTCTGGGACAGCGTTCTTGAACATTGTGCGGATATAACACCGGCTCAAGATGAGGTTATCCGGTTGCTGGCGCAATTATACGATGCGGATCTAATTCAAACCGATATTTTGCCCAGCACTTTGGAACTCGGCCGGCAAAAACAGAGTCAGCCCAAAGACCAGCGGATCAAAAACAATCTGAACCCTTTTGCAATGCGTTTTCCGCTGTGGGACCCGGAGCGTTTTCTCACAAAATGGCATTTTTTAACGGATGCGCTTTTTAAAAAGAAACCATTTTTTGCCTGGTTGCTGATAATGCTTGCCGCCTTGTTTGCCGCTACCATACACTGGCCTGAACTCAGCGGGGCCATGACAGATCAGTTGCTTTTTACCAACAACTTGGCCTTGCTTTGGCTGACCTTTCCCATTGTAAAAATACTGCACGAGTTCGGACATGCCTTTGCAGTCAAGAAATGGGGCGGAAGCGTCCACGAAATGGGAATAACGCTGATCGCCATGACACCGATCCCCTATGTTGACGCCACCGCCTCAGCGGCTTTTTCCGATAAATGGAAAAGAATAGCAGTGGCCGCCATGGGTATGATGTTCGAATTGCTGCTTGCCGCCATTGCCTTGTTTATCTGGCTGAACGTGGAAACCGGTATAATCAGCGCCGTATGCTATAATGTGATGTTAATTTGCGGACTTTCAACTCTTGTATTCAACGCCAACCCGTTAATGCGCTACGATGGATATTACATCCTGTCCGACCTGATCGAGATTCCCAACCTTGCTCTACGGTCAAAGCAGTACTTAAACTATCTGGTCCAACGTTACCTGTTGAAAATAAAAACAGCAGACTCACCGGTCACTGGCCAGGGAGAAAAAGCCTGGTTCCTGTTTTACGGCCCCTTTTCATTTGCTTACAAAGCGATAGTTCTTACCGGTCTCATATGGTTCGTCAGCGGCCGTTTCTTTTTCCTCGGAGTTATAATCGCCATTTGGGGCGGCGTTTATCTATTTATATTGCCCGCCGTCCGGGCAATGAAACGCTTTGTAACCCTGCCGGCGGTCCGCGAAAACCAAGCAAGGTTTAGCCTGATTAGCGCCGGCATAGCCTTAGGGCTCATCGTGTTGCTTTTTGTCGTACGCATGCCGCTTTGGACCACGACTCAAGGGGTTGTCTGGCTGCCGGAACAATCAGTGATCCGGGCCGGAACCGATTGTGAAATTGTAGAGATCCTGGCTCCGGTGGACAAATCCGTTTCCAGCAACGATCCCCTGCTCAAAGGAAAAAACCCGAACCTTGAAGCGAAAATAAAAATTCTGCAGGCACAACTTTCGGAACTAAAGGCCAGCTTCAACGCAACCGCTTTCGGTGAACGTGTCCAGCGCAAAATATTGCAAGAGGATATTAACCGTATCGCTGAGGATCTCAAGCAAGTTAAAGAGGAAAAGGCAAATTTGGTCGTGCGCAGCCCAGCCAACGGGATTTTTATTCTAATCGATGCGTCAAACCTTCATGGCCGTTATGTCAAACAAGGCCAAAAACTCGGTTACCTGATGACCAACCAGCGGCCAACGGTTCGCGCTGTGGTCAGTCAAACCGACATCGGCCTGGTGCGCAAACGCGTGACCCACGTTGAAATAAAACTGGCTGAAAATCCGGCCAAGACCATATATGCCAATATCAAACGAATTGTTCCGGCTGCTGATCTGACTTTACCGTCAGCAGCCCTGGGAACAAAGGGCGGTGGCCCGATCCCTGTTGACCCGGCAGATCCTCAAGGATGCCGCGCCATGGAAAGTCATTTTCAGATTGACCTGGATTTACCCCAACATATGCCTCAGCCCTATATCGGCGGGCGTGTTTTTGTCCGTTTTGAACACGGCGGCCAACCACTGGCCATGCAGTGGTACCGCCGCATCCGGCAGCTTTTTCTGAGGAGATTCTATGTTTAACGCTTCTTTAACCGCTACAACCGGAGCCATGCGCCCGGGACTTATATCCGGAAAATATCCGGAACAAAAAGAATCGTTTGACGGATGGCTCGATCGTTCTTTCAAATCGTTGTGCACCTGGTTGTCACGGTTGCGCATCGATCGCAGCACACCCCTGAAAAATGTTGCACAGGCAATCGGCCAAAAAGCAACATTGCTAACGAAGCTGAACAGAAACCAACTGGATCAACTGGTGATTGATTTGCGCCACCGGTTGCATCACCGGGCAATGGATGATGAGCAGCTCAATATTCTGGCGTTTGCCCTGGTGCGTGAGATGGCCCTTAGAACACTGGGCACGCGCCCTTATGATTCCCAACTAATGGCTGGATGGGTGATGCTTCATGGCAACCTGGCGGAAATGCAAACCGGCGAAGGCAAAACCCTGGCTGCCGCCCTGGCCGCGGCAACTGCTGCCCTGGCCGGTGTTCCGGTTCATGTAATTACTGCCAATGAATACCTGGTCAAACGTGATGCCGAAAAATTGGCCCCTTTGTACAAGGCCTTGGGATTGACCATCGGATATGTGGACCAGACAATGCAGCCCGGCCAACTGCGCAAACAATATGCCTGCGATATCACCTATTGCACCAGCCAACAAGCCGCCTTTGATTACCTTCGCGACCGGGTGGTGCTCGGCAATGAGCGCAGCCAGTTGCGCCTGCAACTCGAAGGCGCATATGCCAGCCAAAGCCGCCTGGATCAACTTTTGTTGCGCGGGCTTTGCTTCGCCATAATTGATGAAGCAGACAGTGTCTTAATCGATGAAGCCCGCACTCCGCTGATCTTGACTCGCAGTATCGACAGCAGCACGGAACACGAACTATACCGGCAAGCGCTGGCCGTGGCCCGGACATTGGAACAAGGGCAGCAATTTTACCTTGATCATACCACTGGCAAAGTTCAACTCAGTTTGACCGGCCAGCAGATCCTGAATCACTTTAAAGATTGCAATGTCAAACTTTGGCAAAATGCCCGCATGCGCGAAGAGATCATTCTTAAAGCCTTGCAGGCGATGTATTTGCTGCAAAAAGACCGCGACTATCTGGTCATAGATCAAAAAGTCGTCATCATAGATGCCAACACCGGCCGCACCATGCCGGACCGCTCCTGGGAAAAAGGGCTGCACCAACTGGTAGAGGCCAAGGAAAATTGCCCTATGACCGAAACCCGTGAACAATTGGCGCGTCTGAGCTTTCAAAGCTTTTTCCGCCGCTACATGCATCTGGGCGGCATGACCGGCACCGCCAGGGAGGTTAGCGCCGAACTCTGGCCGGTGTATGGCTTGCGCGTGCAACGCATACCGCTGCATCGGCCCAGCCAATGCCTGAGTTTGCCCGTTCAGGTTTACCCGCAAATGAAAGATAAATACAAGGCGGTAATCGCAGCAGTAAAAGCGATACGGAAAAAAGGCCGTCCGGTACTAATCGGCACAGACTCGGTAGGCGCCGCCGAACAGCTCAGCCGCATACTCAACAAAAAACGTATCCCGCATTGTGTGCTCAATGCCCGCCAGGACAAAAACGAAGCCCAAATAATTGCCAGCGCGGGCCAACCGGGGCAAGTAACCGTGGCAACCAACATGGCTGGCCGCGGAACTGACATCGCCCTGGGTCCGGGGGTCGCAGCGCTGGGCGGATTGCACGTGATTGCCGCCTGCCGCAATGAAGCCGGGCGCATCGACCGGCAGCTCTACGGGCGCTGCGCCCGCATGGGTGATCCGGGCAGCTATCAGGTTATCGTATCATTGGAAGATGATCTGATCCGCAACACGTGTCACCCGCTGTTGATCAAATTTTTACAGAACCGGACAGCTAAAAAGGGCTTGTTACAACAAAAGTTAAATCAATATTTCATCAAAAAATCACAACAAAAAATAGAAAAACGCCATTATCGGGCTCGCCGGGCAATGCTGCAACACGGCAAACATACCGGCCGGCTGCTCGCATTCAGTGGTAACATGGAATAAGGAGATAAATGCGATGCTGATTAATAGTAAACAACGCTTATTGAGAGTTTTTACAACCTCCAAAATCCTTATTATACTGACAGTTTTACTACAGACAACCAACGCGGCAGCAAAGGCTGAATACTCCGAATACGATGGTTTGATCGAACCGTTTACCGTAGTTGACATCGGAACACCCGATGAGGGCATTGTCTCCGAAGTTACGGTTGACCGAAGCAGTCTGGTAAAAAAAGACCAGGACCTGGTCATGCTGGAATCGTCGGTACAAAGGGCTGCGTATGAAAAAGCCAAGGCCATGGCGTCCTTTGATGGTGAAATCGAACTTCAACGCGCCCATCTGGCCTTTGTCAAACGAGCCTATGAGCGCATAAAAAACGTTTCCTCTGTTCCAGGCCACGACAAGGATGAGGCCAAAACAGAAATCAAGCTGGCCAACTACCGCCTTCGAAAAGCCAGGGAAAAACGCAAGATGGCGCAATTGGAATTCCGAAAAGGCAAGGCGGTTCTGGCGCAGCGCATCATAAAAAGCCCTATTGACGGCGTCATCGTCGACCGTTTCGTATCGCCGGGCGAATACGTAAATAACCAGCCTTTGTTACGTGTGGCGCAGATCGATCCTCTCCGTATAGAAGTCATTGTGCCTGCTCAGATGTTCGGCAAAATCACCAAAGGAATGCAGGCAACCATTATCCCGGAACTTGCAATGTTCGGTGAAAAACTCGCAACCGTCAGCCTGGTTGACAATTTCATCGACTCTGCCAGCAGCACGTTCGGCGTTCGCCTGGAACTGCCTAACAAAAATAGAAAAATACCCAGCGGTTTGAAGTGCCTGGTAAGATTCGGCATCATCGAAACAAGCCAAAAGCATTGGGACGTAGAATAACGGCTTACAGCTAAAAATGAATCTGTTTCGTGAACGATTAAAACTGTTGTTAAAAAGGAGCTGCCATGATCAAAAAACTCGCAAAGAACCGGCCCGGAGTGCTACGCTGCGAAGCTTTGGAACCACGCGTGCTGTTTTCAGCCGATGCCGCGCCCGGCCTGGACCCGGCCGCAGAAAACGATCAATCGCCCGATGATGTTGTCACCCGCGATATTCAGCTTGAACGTATCGCTTCTGAAAACGCCGAAACCGTTGAACATACCAGTATTCAGATGCGATGGGAACTTGTGGTGATCAATGGCAATGTGACCGATAAGCAAACTTTATTAGAAGACATTCAAAAGGACAAAGACGACAGCATCATAGAAGTTATAACCCTTGACGCAGATAAGGACGGCATCAGCCAGATAAGCGATATCCTGGCAAACCGCAGTGATCTTTCCGCCGTGCATATCGTTACCCACGGGGCCGATGGAAAAATCAACCTGGGAAGCACCTGGTTAGACCAATCTACCCTGGAACAAAACACAAATGCCTTTGCCGAGTGGGGCAACGCCATGAGCAATGACAGCGACATCCTTTTTTACGGTTGCCGGGTGGCCGCCGGTGGCGGTGGACAAACCCTGCTCGACGACATTGCCCAAATTACCGGCGCTGATGTGGCCGCCTCCGATGACATTACCGGGCATGCCGATTTGGGAGGTGACTGGGACTTAGAATACAGCGCTGGTGTAATTGAGACAGATTCGCTGTTTAACACTGATGATCCTGTACAATGGCAAGACAAACTGGCCGCCAACACCGCCCCCACACTGATCGACTTGGGCACCTTTGGCACGGTTACAACCGATTTCAATTCACATATAGACATAGGTTATAGCATGGCTGTGCAAACCGATAACAAAATCGTTGTTGCCGGAATGAGCAGGGACAGCGGACCCAGTGATTACGCGTTGGTCCGGTACAACCCTGATGGTAGTATAGATACCGATTTTGGCGTCAATGGCATGGTTACAACTGATTTTTACGGCACCATTGACAAAGCCTATGATGTGGTGATTGATTCCAACGATAAAATCCTCGTCACAGGCATGGCCAGATATTCTGATTCTACTCCACGAATGGTCTTGGTCAGATACAACGACGACGGCACTTTGGATACCACCTTCGGCGGCGGCGATGGCATTGTAGAATGGAGCAATAGCACTGAAGAAGATGTAGGCAAAGCACTTGCCTTGGATTCCAACGGTAATATCGTGGTCGCAGGTTATTCACGCGATGGTGGATATCATGGGCAATTGATGCGATACGATCCAAACGGCATTCTGGACCCAAATTTCAGCGGTGATGGCTGGGTCAGATATTCTTCCAATACTGACTTCACTGATATCATAATACAAGATGATGACAAAATTCTGGTAACCGGGTACTCCGGTCCTGATTTTCTATTACTTCGTTATGACACTGACGGCGCCCTCGATACTGATTTCGGTGGCGGTGATGGTATCACATCCATTGATATTTTAGGTCCGGATGAAAAAGCTAAAAGTGTCGCGCTGGATTCCAACGACAATATTCTGATAGCAGGATACTCAAGTAGCGTCAATGAATCCGTTGTAATCCGCTACACCAGCTTTGGTGCATTAGACACAACTTTTGGCGGCGGTGACGGATATATAACATCGCAAAACAGCGGCGATGAACATATTGAAACCGTAACGGTGCAATCCAACGGCCAAATTCTCACCGTTGGCGGAATCCGGGATGATTCCGATGACGACTGGGATGTTCAGGTATGCCGATACGATAGTGATGGCAGTGTGGATACCGGATTCGGTACAAACGGCATGCTGCGCACACAGGTATCGGCCAATGACGACTACGGATATCATTGCGTTGTCCAGGACGACGGCAGCGTCCTGGTGGCGGGATACAGCAACAATGGCTCGAGAGATGATTTCCTTGTCCTTCGCTATAACAGTGATTTCAGCCTCCCGGCCAATGTTGCCTATACCGAAAACGGCTCGGCAGTGCTCCTGGAAACGGACTCTGCCAGTTCAGTCGCTGATGCGGAGCTGGATGCGCTTAACAGCGGCAACGGTAACTATAGCGGCGCTACCATCACCTTAACCCGTAACGGCGGCGCAGATTCAAATGACGTTTTCTCTTTCAGCGATGGAAACGGGATCACCCTAAGCGGCAGCAATCTAATTAAAAACAGCCAGATCATTGCAACATTCGACACCACAACCACAGCTGGCCAACTGGTGATCACTTTTACCGATGTCAACGGTGAAATCCCCACAACAGCAGATGTGAACAATATTGTCAGCCAGATCACTTACACCAATAGCTCGGATGCGCCTTCGGCCTCCGTACAAATTGACTGGACGATTGATGACGGCAACACCGGCAGCCAAGGCACCGGTGGAGCACTGCAAGCCACAACCAGCACCTTGATCAACATCACCGCTGTTAACGATGCACCGGTAGTCACCGCGCCCGGCAGCGCATTTAGTGCAACGGAAAATTCGGCTCTTAACATTCATGGCACAGAAGGCTTTAGGGTTACCGATGCCGATGACGCCGATAACGGCGCTACAGCCACACTCAGTGTAGATGAAGGCGCCCTGACTGTATCGGTTGGCAGTTCCGGGGTCTCCATCATCGGCGACAGCAACAATACAAAAACTGTTGAGATCGCAGGAACCATCGCACAGATAAACAGCCTGCTCACCGGGAACAGTACCGGTACGATTACCTACCTGAACGACAGTGACACCCCCTCAGCATCAACCAC
>JAAERL010000201.1 GCA_024230435.1 Desulfobacteraceae bacterium | reverse complement strand
GATTGAAGATTGATGGATTTGACGAAAGTGCGTGGTTGGGTACCTCAGATCCACTATCAGTTTGTCTTTCCCAATGAAAACGTGCACTATTTCAGTGTCTGTGCTGGGAGGTCCGGTAAATGGCCAAATCATGCACTGCTCGCCACCCAAACTCGACTGTTCTTGTATGTTCCGTATAGTTGACGTGGTTCTCCCGTCCTTAAGCTAAAACAGTATTATTACGTCACTACTCTTCTCAGACTTTTTTTGAAGTCATCATAATTTTTCGAAGGGACACAAGTAGAATTACAAATGACCAAAAAATGCACGAAACAACGAGTCATTGCAACTTTTGATAGTCTGGGTCATTTCAGAACGAAATCAATCTATTTTTGTGTAATTACCAAATTTGAGTGCCGTCTGAATGGTGTTTATGCGCATAAAATATTTTATGTGAATTTTATGCGCATAAAATCATTTCTACACACGTGAGCTATGAATGTTGACCATGGAGGGTTGATTCAATAGCTATAATGATTATCTCGTTACTTTTACGCATACGGTATGGATACCTTACACTATATAGATAATGAAATGATAAGGTTAGGTAGTAATCCAATTTTTTAATTTCAAGTTATTTGCCACATAAATATCACTTTTTTTAAGTCAGGATGAATATCTGAAATTTATGCAGTGTGGCAAACTTTGATTTTTTGTCAAAAGTTTTATCCAATGAAATGAACCACCTAACGAGATTAGCGAAATTACCAGGGTTGCACCTATTTTTGAAATTGAGAGGATATTGGTTGAGTAATGATTCATTGAATATCCACTATATTGCTTTATGCACAAATAAAACACATGCCTGTTTTGTGGAAAAAACCGCTGAATGCCACTAATTGTGCCAAAGTCATCGAATTTACAGATGAGTTTGTTTTCTTCGGTCATCCTAAAAAAATCGCGGAGAAACATTTGCTTCCGATTTTCCCCAAAAGAACCACGTCAGACCGGGGTTCCTGTTTTTCTTTGGAAAAAAATATGATCAAACGGAACATCTTCATCTCGCGTATCAAAAAGTCTGAGCGGAGTAGTGACGTAATAATACGTTTTTAGCTTAAGGACGGGAGAACCACGTCAACAATACGGAACATACAAGAACAGTCGAGTCTGGGTGGCGAGCAGTGCATGATTTGGCCATTTACCGGACCTCCCAGTATCAAAAGAGGTACTTTTTTTAAAAAAAAAGTATTGTGTCAGTTATTGTGTTATTGTGCCACTTTCACTTGCCACCACATGATTTTT
>JAAERL010000200.1 GCA_024230435.1 Desulfobacteraceae bacterium | reverse complement strand
TTATAACGCAGCCCTTAATATTTTATTACTTGCCTTAATCAAGGCCGGGCGGGAACCGTCCGAAGTGTGGAGATGGCGGATTGCCGCCTCTGTGAAGCACGAAACCGCCTCCATGTGAAACATGGTGGCCGGTAGTTCATATTGCTACACCGCAACAGGGGCAAGGAGGCCATTGCTTGTTGCGCCGTTAGCTGTAGCTACTTCGGATTGAATCTGCGAAAGCAGGGCGCCAGCTTGTCGATGTCCGTTTGGGCAAATTCGGCTGTTTTGTTGCGGGTGGTCACCCGGACAGCCTTTTTACCTGTGGCCGGATCAATCAATGCGCTTTTTACGTTGTTTAAGTCTTGCCGAGTGAAGCCCATAGCTTTTGTATCCCCGATTTAAATAATCGCCGGAGACACTATGACGTGATTTTTTGAAGGATGTAATTTACACTATGGACACTATGGACACTATGGACACTATGGACACTATGGACACTATGGACACTATGGACACTATGGACACTATGGACACTATGGACACTATGGACACTATGGACACTATGGACACTATGGACACTATGG
Source organism: Desulfobacteraceae bacterium (assembly GCA_024230435.1). GTDB lineage: Bacteria > Desulfobacterota > Desulfobacteria > Desulfobacterales > Desulfosarcinaceae > UBA2230. The sequence goes on along the minus strand of JAAERL010000200.1, from coordinate 11,636 downwards.
ACAAATTTTTTTATTTTTGATTGAAAAAATTTGCTTTTTTACGGATAATAAAAACACTTTTGACACAAAATACGGCCTTCGCGGCAACCAATCGTTTAGGCCTTATGCCAAAAGCCGCTTTTGTGGCGGTTGGTTCCGGTGTTTACACGTAGGTCCAACCTTAAATTAAGAGGAAAAATAAATGACGACAAAAGCAGATTTAATTGAAAAAATGGCCGCCGATGCAGGCATTACCAAAGTGGCTGCCGGTGAAGCCTTAGAATCCTTTGTGAGCAGCGTAACCAAGGCGTTAAAGAAAAAAGACGGCAAAGTGACTCTGGTTGGCTTTGGCACATTTCAGAAAAGCCGGAGAAAAGCTCGCAAGGGCCGCAATCCTCAAACCGGTGAAACGATTAGGATCAAAGCTGCAAATACCGTAAAATTTAAACCGGGTAAGAAGCTCAAAGAGGCGGTGTAAACAAAATCGCGCCTGGAAAGATAATGGGGTTTCTTGCCCGAACTCCATTGTCACCTTGTGCAACCAACGTTTACAGGCTTTAGGGCTCCGGAAAAAATGTTTTATCCCAACTGACTTGTCTATAAACTCGTCTTCTGCGTTGCGCAAAGCTGCGAATATCTCGTATGCACGGCTTCCCGCGCCTTGAATACGAGCCCATACCCTGCGCCAATTGGATAAAACAATTTTTCCGCGACCCTTACACAGCAGTCTCAACAAACTTACAACATTTCTGACATTACCGATTGACCAAAAAAGCTGTTAGCGCACCAATAGAGCAGATTTAGAGCATGGCATGCTTGTTGCGGATGATGAGTCTTGGGCTACGAGCCAAAAGACAGCTTATCAGACTCAAATCAGGCTAATATTTAAGAAAATTTTGGAAACAATAAGCATTATTGAAAAGGAATTGCGTTCCATGACACTTGATCCATCTATAAACGAACATTACGGTAATCCACAAATATCAGGCAACAACGATAATAGGACAGATCAGAACAATCAGCTAATAGAACGTTTAAAGCCATCACACCGGAATCATCCTTCTAAAGCGAATGCCCGTAACAATGCTAATGGACCGGAACTTTCAGTTTCACCGATTAAGAAATTAGTAAAGTTTTTTAAATCTAAAAAGTTGGCTAATAAGATAGAAAGACAGGAGGAAAGAAAAGCCCGTTCATCGCGTTATAAAAATTTGCAACTCATTAAATATGTTAAAAAGGGGAATACTAAGTGGGTAAAAAAGTGGTTAAAGGCCGGTGCTGATGTGAATTGTTTAGATGGTAAGACCCGTACACCGCTATTTTTGGCAGCAAGCAAAGGCCACCTTGAGGTTGCAAAAGATCTGCTATCGCATCCTAAAATTAAAGTGAATCGGTCTGATAAATTTGGCCAAACACCATTATGGAAGGCAGTACACCATGGCCACTGGGATGTGGCAAAAGAGCTGCTAATGCATCATGATATTGATATGGATGAAGTTGCTGAGTATTGTTTAGATAAGTTAGTACGCGACAACGATGTGGATTCTATTAGAGGGATTGCATCAAATGGATATTCCAAAGAAGTCTACGAGTATTTGTGCAATAATGCTGTTAAGTCTGACAATACGGAACTAAAAAAGTGGTTTAGTGAAAGACAACAAAGCCTTGTGTCCGGTTATTCAGGAAAGAACGTACCTGAAGACCTTCTTAATATCGTTAAAAAATATCTAAATTCGAATTTGACGAATAGGTAATCAAAATTTATTGAATAAAATGGCCTCTTTTTGTTGACCAGCACAATAAAGGTGATTGGGTATTGCTGTTTAATTACGCTATCGTTGCTCATGGTGTGTGTATTCTTTCCTGTTTTTTTGACCGGTTAATTGCCTTTGAAACAATCGACCGGTGGATACACCACCTATCTACCTAAACACAAGTTTTGGTTATAGCTCTAACCCGTTGAAGCTGATTGACATAAAAACAAATAAATAGTGTTAATTTACGAATGGTTATGACAATCCTTGCATTTGGAGTATTACCCAAATTTTTAACACTGCTGCTGGCCATCGGCAAGGGATGATTGGAAGGTCAAATCATTTCCTTTTGGCAACGGCTCGCCACCCGCCCATTGACGAATACGTGGGTTTTAAAATCCGGTTAACATCCCTGGCAACTTCCAATACGTAAAAAGCCTTTGGATCCAGAGAAGTCACCATGGGCAAAATCCAACTAATATCGCGGCGGCGGGTTGCAATATAAAGTTCGGCTACCGGTCCTGTCATCCCTTCTCCCATGAATATGGTGACTGGCTGGCCTTTTTCTCTCAGCGAATTTGCAATAGCTTGACTTGCTTTGATCGAAATCACCCGCAAGATGACGATACCAAACGCAAGTTTACGTTCAACGAGAATCCCAACAACATTTCCAGTAGCGTAACCGGTAGCGTAAAAAGCCACCAGTAAAGGATATTCGTGAATCTGGTTAATAACCGTACTGGCTATGGTTACCCAGATACTGATTTCCACAAAGCCCAGGCAAAAAGCAATCACCGTGCGCCCCTGAACAGTTACAATGGTTCGTATCGTACCGATGGCAACATCAACAATACGGGCAACCAAAACAATCATTCCTGTTAAAAGTATAGTAGTATCTATCATAAGCTAAATAACCGTCCAATATCACTATTTTTTTTATCAATCCTCATCCTCTGGCATGAGTTAATGAGGCTTCGAAGCTTGCAATAATTTTTGCCTAATTAATAAATCAAGCCAAAAAAAGTTTAAGCATCTTAAATGGTGGCCTTTCTCTGCGATTTTAACACCATTGCAGCCAGTATAGCTCAATTGTGTATTCCAACTGCAGGAGCAACTCTATACACTGTTAGCCAAGGGAAAGCAAAAAAACTAACCTTCAAGGCAAAATGAAAAAGGTTTAACAGCCGGGCTATTTCGTTTTAAATTCCAATAGTTATTTCGTTTTAAATTTCGAATCTCCTGTAATTTTGACAGATTTTAATTCATTTTCAGTTTGGAAAGCCTGAAAATTTTATCTCGTGCCATTCATAAATGGCCAATTTGCCCAATAGGCACAACTTTATTGTTCAAACAAACTGCCTTCTATTAAATCGGCAATTTTAAAAAAAACATGATTACCTGTTGATCGATTCAAGCAACCATAGCCTCTGAGAGGAAACAATTTTACGAATGGTTTTTAACATAGCTTAGGAATGTACCACTTATGCTTATCCTTAAATTCGTTTTCGCTATGTTGCGTCAATGTGCACAGACAAAGAGTATGCACCATTGACCCGCCTTGAAAACGAATCCAAATCTAAACGCAATAACGTCTATATTGGCATCTTCCAAGACCCTTAGGATGACAAAAAAATAACTGTATTATATCTGCCGGGGGTGCTCCTTTAACGGAAATTAAACGCTATATCGAAAATCAAAATGGCGGCATCTATCCTGACACAGGGGGCCACCCTGCGCTTGGCTTAGAGGATGGAGAATGGGCCGCCTGTTTTTTGTTCAAACATCGGTTCAAAAAAGATTCCGTCTTTTTTATTAAATGGTTGCGAGTTTTTCGATTAAAAAAAAACCAATCGCCGATTGCGAATCATCAATTTATTTGAAGGTAGTATTTTCTGAGCACTCAATTTAAAAATTTAAACGGTCTGACGTGAGACTTTGAACACAATCGTAAGAAATTAGAAACACGCATCCATTAACAAAAATTTTTTCAGATTGGGTGATATAGCTTGTGATATGTTACGGTTGGCAGAACTGACGTATGTTTATCATGGTATAGGCCAACAGTTTGAAGATAAAACGCCGGAATTGAATTTTCTCGAAACGAAGTAGTAACCGTTTAAACTTGTCCTGCCAGGCAAATGTTCTGCGAAGGGCATGAACAGTTTGATCAAACAGTTTTTTCGATGCCACGCTTGGCGTTTTTGCGGTTGCGCTTGTTTTCGGCAATATTTGGAATCATGCGCCGGTTGAAAATATGTTTGCGGTTTTTTTTCGAATCAAACACGCCATCAAGATTAAGTTTCGCCCCTTTAACGGGAAGCCGGCTTTACGGGCGATATGGGAAAGATTGTCAAGGCTTTCGGGCAAAAGGATTCAATCATTTCTGTTGGCCTGAGCAATCGCGTATGGCGTAAAAATGCAGCCGTGATTATCAACAATTGCGAGCACTTTTTCACTTCGCTGATGTTTGCGCCCTTTCATTTTACGAACCGGAAAAAACATATATTTGTTTTATTTTCAGGATAATACGCCGGATAAAAATTGCAGCCAGTTACAAGCTTGTAATTATAACGTTGCTTTGCTGCCGTCATCGCAGGGTTTATCGATTTGATTGAAACTTGTATGTTCGGCGCTCGAGGAAACCGCGTTTTTATTCATTTCCGGTATGCAGTGCCGGGCTGATGTAGGAGGGCTTTTTGCCAATGCTTTTAGCTTTTCGTAGCGTTGTTTGATTTCAGTCTCAATCTGTGCCCGGAGTTTTGCCGATTCTCCCGGAAAGGATTTCTCCAGCGTGGCATAGAACATTTTATCCGATAAAAATTTTTGCAGTGATCCATCGGGGGCTTTGGAGTCCAGGCAAAACGGATTTTGCCCTTGTTCGACTAACACGGGATTAAAGCGATACAACGGCCAGTAGCCGCATTTTACCGCCAGAGCGGCCTCCTGTTGACTCTTGCTCATCTCCTTTTTAATAGCGTGATCAATGCAGGGCGAGTAGGCCATAATCAATGAGGGGCCATCGTAAGCCTCAGCCTCAAGAAAAGTTTTGAGCATTTGTTGTTTATTGGCTCCCATGGATACATTGGCCACATATACGTATCCGTACGTCATGGCCATGGCGCCAAGGTCTTTTTTGGTGATTTTCATTCCTGAAGCAGCAAATTTGCCAATCGAGCCTGTGGGGGTTTCCTTGGAAGACTGCCCGCCGGTGATCGAATACACCTTAGTGCCGAAGACAATTACGTTGATATCTTCGCCTGATGCCAAAATATGGCCGATACCCGTGCAGGCAATGTCATAAGAGCTGCCGTCACCTAAAAAAACCCAAAAGGATTTTTTGGTGAAAAGGCCGGCCATTTTATGAATGTCTTGCAACAAGGCAACATCCGGATGATCAGCCAATAAGGTTTTTAGCCGATCGCTATATTTTTTTGATTCTGCGGGATCATTTTTATTTACCAGCCATTTTGAAAGGGCTTGAGACAATTGGTTTGGAATTCGCATTTCAAGGGCTTGTTTGACCAAACTGACCAGCTTCCGGCGCCGGTGGCTTAAGCCCAAAAGCATACCGTAGGTAAATTCTCCCGGATCTTCGAAAAGCGAATTTGCCAATGTGGGGCCGAATCCTTCATTATTTACACAATAAGGGATCGAAGGCGCCGAACCTGCCCAGATACAACTGCAGCCAGTGGCATTGCCGATAACCATGCGCTCTCCGAATAATTGAGTCAGTAATTTGGCATAAGGTGTTTCGCCACAGCCGCTGCAAGCGCCGGAAAACTCGAGCAGGGGCTGGTAGAATTGACTACCCTTGACGCTGTTGCGATTTACGAGTTCTTGTCTCACGGGAAGAGTCTGGATATAGGCATGATTGGTTGTTTCCAGTTCTGCCACGGATTCCAGGGGCCACATTACCAGCGCTTTATTCTTTGAAGGGCAAATATCGGTGCAATTACCGCAGCCCATGCAGTCTAAGGGGTTGACCTGAATTCGGAACATGTAGCCTTTGAGCTCTTTGCCGATTGCTTTCCTGGCGCCAAATTCCATGGGGCCGTAACTGACCTCGTCTTCGGTTAAAAGATAGGGCCGTATAGCTGCATGGGGGCACACCAGAGCGCATTGGTTACATTGAATGCAGTTCTCCCTAATCCACTTGGGCGCCATGACTGCCACGCCGCGTTTTTCATACCGGGCTGTGCCTACAGGAAAAATCCCGTCCGGTCTAAACACGCTGACCGGCAGTTGATCGCCGTTTTGGGCGTTTATCGGCCGCAATACATTACAAATCCATTCCGGCTCGTCTTTTTTGGGGGGGGCTGGCTGATCAGCGTCCGCCCACGTGTCCGGATACTCCACCCGAACCAGGTTAACCAGGGTTTGATCCACGGCCGCACAATTCATGTCCACAAGTTTGCCGTCTTTTTTGCCGGATATCTTTTTGATTTGGTCTTTCAAGGCGTCAATGGCTTGTTCTGCTGGAATGACTTCGGCCAATTTAAAAAAGGCCGTCTGCATGATCATGCTTATGCGTGCGCCAAGCCCTGCCTCAGCAGCAATTTTGACGGCATCAATAGTATAAAATTTTACTTTTTCACGAGCTATGGTGCGCCTCATATGGGCAGGCAACTTGGTTTCCAATTGGGCAAGATTCCATTTTGTATTGAGAACAAAGGCGCCTTTGGCCTTAATCCCCTTCAACACATCATACAGGTTTACGTAATTTTCTTTGTGGCAGGCAATATAATCCGCCGAATCGGCCAAATAGGCGGATTTGATAGGGGTCGGGCCAAAGCGCAGGTGCGATACGGTCACAGCGCCCGTTTTTTTTGAATCGCAGGAAAAATAGGCTTGGACGTATTTATCGGTATTATCGCCAATAATTTTAATGGCGCTTTTATTGGCTCTCGCCGTTTCGCCGGCGTCTATGCCCCAGAACTTGCACTGCACGGTTCCTGGCTGGCGAATATGGTAGCCGTCCTGCACCGGCAAAGAGGTCTGGGTGACATCGTCTTGAATCCCTACGGTGAAGTGATTCCTGGCAGACGCGCGTTTCATGTTATCAAGCACGGCTTTAACCATGCCGGGATTGAATTCCTTTGACCCCAGGCCATAACGGCCGCACAGAATCTTGGGTATCGGGCCGGTTTTTTCAACCCAGGCCGTGCAAACATCCTGGTAAAGAGGCTCACCTGTCGCACCGGGCTCTTTGGTGCGGTCCAACACCGTGAGGCGCTTGGCCGTCTGCGGAATGACATCCAATAGGGCTTGCGCGGAAAAAGGGCGATACAATCGAACCTTGACGAGCCCTACTTTTTGTCCCTGGCCCATCTGATAACGAATGACTTCTTCTATGGTCTCGCATGACGATCCCATGGCGATAATGACGTTTTCAGCGTCTTTGGCCCCGGCATAATCAAACAAGTTATAAGTTCGCCCGGTAAGCGCTACGATCTTTTGCAAGTAGTTTTTTACAATACCGGGAGTTCTTAAATAGTAAGGATTGGCGGCCTCGCGCCCCTGAAAATAGATATCCGGGTTTTGGGCTGTGCCCCTTAACTCAGGACGTTCAGGATTTGCACCCCTGCTGCGGAAGTATTGAACTGCCTGCCAATTGACCAGTTTGGCCATATCGGCATAATTTATCATCTCCACTTTTTGTATTTCGTGTGATGTACGAAATCCATCAAAAAAATGAACAAACGGCACACTTGCTTCAATGGCGGATAGATGGGCCACCAGCCCCAAATCGATGACTTCCTGTACGGAACCTGAAGCAAGTAAAGCAAAACCGGTTTGACGGACAGCCATTACATCCTGGTGATCTCCAAAGATGGATGAGGCATGAGCCGCGATAGCCCGGGCCGTAACATGCAGTACTGCCGGAAGCAATTCGCCGGAGATTTTATACATGTTGGGAATCATGAGCAAAAGCGCCTGGGAGGCAGTGAACGTTGATGTTAATGCTCCGGCGGCCAGAGCCCCGTGCATACAAGCTGCAGCCCCGGCTCCTGATTGAAGTTGCCGTATGGTCACGGTTTGGCCAAAAATATTTTCACACCCGTTTGCAGACCACTTGCCGGCGATTTCTCCGATGGCAGTTGAGGGGGCAATAGGATAAATAGCAGCTACATCGCTCATGGCGTATGCAACATGTGCAGCTGCAGTATTGCCATCAACGGTTTTCATTTTCTTGGCCATAAGGTACTCCCGCGCTGTACGGCCGCCCCTTCACCGGCATTGATTGTATTTCAAAGCAGGGGCGGCCGCCGGATTCATCACAGAATCACAACTGGAAGATGATACAAAGATTTTTTTACGTTTCCTCTGAACCAAATGCGGCTTTGATGTATTCGCGATTCATTCGCGCAATATGGATTATGGATATCTCCTTTGGACATCTGGCTTCGCATTCGCGTTCATTTGTGCAATTGCCGAAACCTTCTTTGTCCATGCACTGGATCATTTTAAGCGCCCGGCGGGCCGCTTCGGGTCTGCCCTGCGGCAGTAAAGCCAATTGAGATACTTTTGCTGATGTGAACAGCATAGCTGATGCATTGGGGCAAGAGGCCACACAAGCCCCGCAGCCGATACAGGCCGCAGCATCCATGGCTTGCTCAGCGTTTTGCTGGGGAACCGGAATGGCATTGGCATCCTGGGCCCCACCGGCATTGACAGATATGTAGCCGCCAGCCTGAATGATTTTATCAAAAGCCCCGCGGTCAACAGTCAGGTCCTTGATCAGTTTGAAAGCCCGCGAGCGCCAGGGCTCTATCACAATAGTATCGCCGTTGGAAAAATGGCGCATATGAAGCTGGCAAAGGGTTGTCCCTTTTTCAGGTCCATGAGCCTGCCCATTGACCATACAACCGCACATACCGCATATGCCTTCACGGCAGTCATGATCAAATGAGATGGGATCCTTGTGCTGCAACGTCAACTGTTCATTGACAACGTCGATCATTTCCAGAAAGCTCATATCCGTTGAGATGTTTTGAGCTTTATAGGATTCGAACCGCCCCTTGGCAAAAGGACTGTCCTGGCGCCACACCTTTAAGGTAAGATTAATGGATTTACTCACTTGTAGCTCCTTTGGGTCAACTTGACGTTTTCAAATTCAAGCGGTTCTTTGTGAAATTCAGGCTCGGTATCGTCGCCCTTATATTCCCAGGATGAAACATGACAGTAATTTTCATCATCCCGTAATGCCTCATTTTCTTCGCTTTGAAAGCCTTCGTTAAAGTGACCGCCGCAGGATTCCTGGCGAGCCCTGGCATCAGAAACCATCAGTTCGGCAAATTCAAGAAAATCGGCCACGCGTCCGGCACGCTCCAGGCTCTGGTTAAATTGTGAAACAGAGCCAGGCACTTTCACGTTTTCCCAGAATTCGGCTCTCAACTGCTGAATCTTTCCACGAGCTTTATCCAGCCCTTCATTGTTCCGCGCCATTCCGCAGTGATCCCACATGATCAGGCCAAGCTGCCGGTGAATGTCATCTACGGTTCGTTTTCCGTTAATGGAAAGCAGTTTATCGATTCTTTGCTTGACTTGCCTTTCGGTATCCTTAAAAGCGGCATCCGAGTCACTGACCGCATCAAGTTGAGTATCACAAAGATATCCGCCAATGGTGTAGGGAATTACAAAATAACCATCCGCCAGACCCTGCATCAATGCGCTGGCTCCCAGCCGGTTTGCGCCATGATCTGAAAAATTAGCTTCTCCGAGCACAAAAAGCCCGGGCAAAGTACTCATCAGGTTATAGTCCACCCATAAACCGCCCATAGTGTAATGCACGGCAGGATAGATCATCATCGGCGCCTGATAAGGATTATCGGCCGTAATCTTTTCATACATATGAAAAAGGTTGCCATATTTTTTTTCGATAACATCGCGGCCGTCACGTTTAATGGCATCGCCGAAATCCAGATATACTGCAAGGCCGGTATCGCCTACCCCTTTGCCTTGGTCGCATTGCTCTTTAGCATTGCGCGAGGCCACATCGCGGGGAACCAGGTTGCCGAAGCTGGGATATTTTTCTTCCAGATAATAATGCCTTTCAGATTCGGGTATTTGGTGGGGCGCACGTTTGTCGCCCGGATTCTTCGGTACCCAGACCCGCCCGTCGTTGCGCAGGCTTTCGCTCATAAGGGTTAATTTAGACTGATAGGTCCCGTGCACGGGAATACAGGTCGGATGAATTTGGGTAAAACACGGATTAGCGAAAAAAGCGCCTCTTTTATATGCCCGATAGGCTGCCGTCACGTTGGAAGCCATAGCGTTTGTGGAAAGAAAAAACACATTGCCATATCCTCCGGTGGCCAGAACCACCGCATCGGCGGCATGGGACTCAAGCTGTCCTGTCACTAGGTTGCGAACCACAATGCCACGGGCCTTACCGTTGGCTACCACCACATCTATCATTTCACGCCGTGTAAAAAGGGTTACCTTACCCAACCCAACCTGGCGTGAAAGAGCGCTATAAGCTCCCAGCAACAACTGCTGGCCGGTCTGCCCTCGGGCATAAAATGTGCGTGAGACCTGAGCCCCGCCGAAGGACCGGTTTGCCAGCAACCCGCCATAGTCCCGCGCAAAGGGAATGCCCTGGGCCACGCCTTGATCGATAATATTGTTGCTGACCTGAGCCAGCCGGTGAACATTGGCTTCCCGGGCGCGAAAGTCCCCGCCCTTGACCGTGTCGTAAAAAAGCCGCCAGATACTGTCTCCGTCATTGGGATAATTCTTTGCTGCGTTTATCCCGCCCTGGGCGGCGATGCTGTGGGCGCGGCGAGGACTGTCCTGAATACAAAAGGCCTTGACGTTGTATCCCAGTTCCGCCAGCGTTGCCGCTGCCGAACCGCCTGCCAATCCGGTGCCAACAACAATAATGTCAAATTTACGTTTGTTGGCCGGGTTGACCAGTTTAAGTTCGAAGCGGTGTTTATCCCATTTTTGCGCCAGCGGACCAGAAGGTACCTTTCCGTCGAGCTGCATATTATATCCTTTCATCAACTGATCATCGATACATAAACCGGTAAAAATCCGAACCCAAATCCTACGGCCAGGCTAAACAGCAGTCCGGCCGTCTTAAATATGGGCATGTATTTGCCATGATTTAATCCTAAAGTTTGAAAAGCGCTCCAAAATCCATGACTCACATGCAGCGCCACAATAACTATGGCTGCAATATAAACAGCAATGTAAATCGGATTCTGGAAGGCAGTGCTTACGATGTTAAAAATGGTCGTGCCGGTTTTATCCACGAAATGGAAATTGATAAGATGAAAAATTACGAATACCAGAATCGCAATTCCGGTATACGGCATGCTGCGCGAACCAAGGGTTCGTCCTCCCGAGCTTTTATTTACACGGTAGCGAACCGGGCGGGAGGAAAAATTATCCAAAAATAGAAGCAAACCGGTAGTGATATGAATAAAGGCGAAAAACAAAAGCCCTATTTCGGCTACTCTGACAAAAACGCCCAAAGAGTGCAAATGCTCTGCATAGCTGTTGAAGCTTTCGCGGCCGCCATAAATAGTCAGGTTTCCGGCTAAATGGCCGGCCAAAAATCCTATGAAACCCAGACCGGTTAACGCCATCATCAGCTTCTTTCCAATTGACGAACGTAAGGTTGCAATAAACCAACTCATACACTTTTCTCCGAATAAAGGGGGTTAAAAAAACGATATTTCCTTTACCTTCAAATTAAAGAATGCCGTCACCCGATCCTCATCCAATGGGCCTTGCCGTCAAAAAAAAGTAACTTTTTTTTCCGCCAATCGCCTTAGGCGATTTCTGTTAAAGAATATACCGTCTTGTATGTCTTTTTTCCCGTCTTCTGCGTTATGCCAAAGCCCGAATACGTTAAGTATGCAAACTTTGGCACGCCTTGAATACGAAAAAAAATTC